>DATGNI010000100.1:0-43576 GCA_035306825.1 Azoarcus sp.
TGCATATCGTTAACAGCGCAGCGCTTCCGGTGAGCTTCTGGAAGTCGTATTCGGCGTATGCCGGCGCGCAGGATGCGATGGTGCAGTGGTGGTATGGGCACAACGCGGTGGGCTTTTTCCTGACCGCGGGCTTTCTCGGCATGATGTACTACTTCGTGCCCAAGCAGGCGGGCCGTCCGGTGTATTCCTACCGCTTGTCGGTGGTGCACTTCTGGGCGTTGATTTTCACTTACATGTGGGCCGGTCCGCACCATCTGCACTACACCGCGCTGCCTGACTGGACGCAGTCGGTCGGGATGGTGTTCTCGCTGATTCTGCTGGCGCCATCATGGGGCGGCATGATCAACGGCATCATGACGCTGTCGGGTGCCTGGCATAAGCTGCGCACCGATCCGATCTTGAAGTTCCTGGTCGTCTCGCTGTCGTTCTACGGGATGTCGACCTTCGAAGGTCCGATGATGGGGATCAAGACGGTCAATGCGTTGTCGCACTACACCGACTGGACCATCGGTCACGTTCACTCCGGTGCGTTGGGCTGGGTCGCGATGATCTCGATCGGTTCGGTGTACTACATGATCCCGCGGATGTACGGCAAAACCGAGATGTATTCGATCCCGCTGATCACCGCGCATTTCTGGATCGCTACCGCCGGCATCGTGTTGTACATCGCATCGATGTGGATCGCGGGTGTGACGCAGGGGCTGATGTGGCGCGCGGTCAACCCGGACGGGACGCTGACCTATTCGTTCATTGAGTCGGTCAAGGCGAGCTATCCGTTCTGGACGATCCGTCTGATCGGTGGAATTCTGTTCCTGGGTGGCATGTTCATCATGCTCTACAACACCATCAAAACGATTTCGGGCCACAAGGCCTACGAGGCCCCGGTGCTTGCACCGCAGGTCGCGCACGCTTGAGGTCCGGAGAAGAAGATGAAGAAATTTACGCATGATTTGATTGAGCGTAGCCCTGTTTTGCTGCTCGTTTTGTCGCTTGCGACAGTGAGTGTCGGCGGCTTGGTTGAGATCGTTCCGTTGTTCTTTCAGCACTCACTGACCAAGCCGATCGATACCGATGGAAGCCCGCTGGATATCCAGCCGTACGACGCTTTGAGTCTGGCCGGGCGGGACATCTACATCCGTGAAGGATGCGTCAGCTGCCATTCACAGATGATTCGTCCGTTCCGCGCCGAGACCGAACGGTATGGCCACTTTTCAGTGGCGGCCGAGTCCATGTACGACCGGCCGTTCCTGTGGGGCTCCAAGCGTACCGGCCCGGATCTGGCTCGCGTGGGTGGCCGCTATACCGATGAATGGCATCGGGTGCACCTGCTCAACCCACGCGACGTGGTGCCGGAGTCCAACATGCCGGCCTTCCCGTGGCTGGACCGTCCGCTCAGCGATTCGCACATCGAGCAGAAGATGATCGTGCTGCGCAGGCTGGGTCATCCTTATACCGATGCGGAGATTGCCGGCGCCCAGCAGGAGCTTGAGGGGGCGACCGAGATGGAGGCGGTGATCGCCTACCTGCAGGGACTCGGCACCACTCTGTCCAACTTCAAGTAATTCGAGGGGCAAACGTGGACATCAATGATCTGAGAACCGTGCTCACCGTACTCGCTTTCGTCAGCTTTCTAGGCATTTGTGTCTGGGCTTACAGCCGGCGTGCACGCAAGGGGTTTGACGAGGCTGAGATGCTCCCGTTCAGCGAAGATGAGGAATTCCCTGTCGGCGAAGACGCTGACGGGGCCAAGCAAGGAAAACGACATGGCTGACTTCGTGAGCGGCTTCTGGGACTTTTATGTCAAGGGCCTGGTGGCGCTAAGCCTGCTGTTTGTGCTGTTCATCGTGGTATCCAACAACGTCAAACGGCAATCCGGCCCGGTCAAGCTGCATGGCCACATCTGGGACGAGGATATTGCTGAATACAACAATCCGTTGCCGAAATGGTGGCTCTACCTGTTCTGGATGACGATTATCTTTGCGGTCGTCTATCTGGCCCTGTACCCGGGTTTTGGAAAGTATCAGGGATTGCTGGGCTGGAGCTCCAAAAGCCAGTATGAGGCTGAACTGGTCCAGGCGGAAGAGCGCTACGGCCCGATCTATGCAGAGTATCGGGACATGGAAGTGCCGGCGATCGCGGACGATGCGGAAGCGGTTGCGATGGGCGGACGTCTGTTCCAGACCTACTGTGCCCAGTGCCACGGCTCGGACGCGGGCGGTTCGACCGGTTTCCCGAGATTGTCCGACGACGATTGGCTGCATGGCGGAGCTCCCGAGGATATCAAGGAGACCATCACGAATGGACGAATCGGCGTGATGCAGCCCTTTGGATCGATACTCGGTCCTGAGGGTGTCCGTAACGTTGCGCATTATGTGCGCTCGCTTTCGGGACTGGCGCATGATTCGTTGCGTTCGCAACGTGGTGAAGACCTGTTCGCGGCCAACTGCGTGGTCTGCCATGGGGCGGATGCAACCGGCAATTATGCTCTGGGTGCGCCGAACCTGACCGACGACATCTGGTTGTGGGGCTCAAGTGAGCGCGCCATCGTTGAAACCATCACGCACGGTCGTCAAAACCGTATGCCGGCATTCGGTGAATTCCTTGGTGAAGACAAGGTTCATCTTCTGACTGCTTATGTGTGGAGTCTGTCCAACAGATAGTTGCCGGTTGTTGAATAATCCCGCCGCGTAGTTGCGCCGCAGAAGCGTACGCACGGAAGGCCCTGCCCGGATGAATCCGGGCAGGGAATAGCACATGTGGGAATGGCATGACTGACAGGAAAGGCGGTGTTGAACCGCAGGGTACGGAAACTGCGCTGTACGCTTCGCGCAAGAAATTGCACGTCCGTTCCGTTACAGGACGATTCGCGAATTGGCGGTGGGTTTTCGTATGGCTTACGCAGATTGTGTTCTACGGTCTGCCGTGGCTGTCATGGAACGATCGTCAAGCGGTCCTGTTCCATCTGGCTGAACGCAAATTCTACGTTTTTGGTGCAGTGTATTGGCCGCAAGACGTCGTCTATCTTGCGATTCTGCTGATCATTTCTGCCTTTGCCCTGTTCTTCTTTACTGCGGTCGCCGGGCGCCTGTGGTGCGGCTATACCTGTCCCCAGACGGTTTATACCGAGATTTTCCTGTGGATCGAGGAAAAGATCGAGGGCGATCACGTTGCGCGTCGCAAGCTTGAAGCGAAGCCGCTGCGAGGACGTAAGCTGTGGTTGCGTAGCCTCAAATTTACCGTTTGGGGCGCAGTCGCGTTGTGGACGGGTATCACGTTTGTCGCGTATTTCACGCCTCTTGAAGGGTTGCTGCATGACATTGCACACCTTCAGGTGGGAGGCTGGGTGCTGTTCTGGATCGTGTTTTATGCCGCGTTCACCTATCTTTTTGCGGGTGTTCTGCGCGAACAGGTGTGCATCCACATGTGCCCCTATGCCCGTTTTCAGGGCGTGATGTTTGATTCCGATACGCTGGTTGTCAGTTACGACGAAGCGCGCGGAGAGCCGCGTGGTCCGCGCAGCAAAAGTGCTGACCGGGAGGCCATCGGCAAGGGTGACTGTGTTGATTGCAACATCTGTGTTCAGGTCTGTCCGACCGGCATCGATATCCGTGACGGCCTGCAATATGAATGCATTGGCTGTGGCGCCTGTATTGACGGCTGCGACGAGGTGATGGATCGAATGGGCTACGAGCGTGGCCTGATCCGCTATAGCACCGAAAATGCGTTGCGCAGTCGCTGGGGCAAACGTGACATTCTTGCTCATATGCTGCGCCCGCGCATTCTGATCTACGGCGTATTGCTGCTGGTGTTCTGCGGCGCGACGCTCGCGGCGTTGGTCAACCGTCCGGAAATCCGGGTGGATATCCTGCGCGATCGTACTGCACTGGCGCGCGAGGTTCCCGGAGGGCAGATCGAGAACATCTACCGTTTGCAGTTGTTGAACATGTCGGAAATGCCGCGTGAAGTGGAGATTCAGGTTTCCGGTGTGCCGGGCGCAGTAATCGAAGGGCCGACGCTGGCGCTTCTTCCTGCGAGCGGCATCGAATCGCTCGGCGTGAATGTGCGGGTGCCGTGGGACGCTGTCGATCCCGGTACGTATGAAATCGTCTTTGAGGTACAGGGCGATGGGTACACCGTGAATGAATCCACCACCTTCATCATGCCGCAGTAAGTAAGGACAAGGACGAATTTATGCATTCCACTACCGTACAAGTCACCCCTTGGTATCGCCAGAGATGGCCGTGGCTTTTGATGGTGATGCCGGGGATCTCGCTGATACTTGGCGCGATGATGATCTATCTCGCCATCACCACCAACGATGGCCTCGTCGTAGACGATTATTACAACGAGGGCCGAGCCATCGGCATGACCATGGCGCGCTCGGAGCTGGCTGCGACACTCGGTCTTTCAGCTGCACTGCACCTGACGCCCGAACGCGTGACGATTGAGCTCGACAAGAATCCGGACGTGGCGGCGCCGCGCGAATTGATTTTGACGATCATCCATCCCACTCAGGCCGGCTTTGACCAGACGGTTCGCATGCCAGCAGGGCAGGACGGTCAGTACTCGGCTGCGATCAATCCGATGCGTCTGGGCAATTGGCAGGTTCAGATCGAGGATGGTGAACGCACGTGGCGCCTGCGCGGAAAAATGCGACTTCCTGACGACAGTCGGTCGGTCATTCGGCCATGACGCACCGACGCACGGTATGACTTGCCGCCGCCGGGCGTGACCGGTACCGGCGCGTGCGGTATTGCATCATGTTGTGCGTCAAAGCTTGATTCTTCAGCGCTGCGGCGCATACTGATTACAGCAGGACAGTTGTCCGAACCTCGCTGGAAGGTGGGCTCGGGCCTGATGTGATCCGTGATGCAAGCGAGGAGGAATCGCCGATGATCAGATGGATCCTGGTGTTGTGGCCATCGTTTGTGATAGCCGGCATCGCCGAAATGCTGTTTTTCACCTTAGTGAATCCGCGCGAGCTGTATCTGTTCGGTCACGTCGTGGACTATTCACCGCTCGCAACCTATTCGATCGGGTTTTTCGCTTTTTGGGCAGTGTGCGCCGCATCCAGTCTGCTGACGCTCTACCTCTATTCCGTTCCGGGTGACCGGCATCGAAAGGACGGGGCCAAACCGAGCCTGCCGATTGCACCGAGAAGACGCCAGAAAAGCGTTCCCTATGCGGTGGGGGCGAGACCTGTGCCGCCGCCCCACGCTCACGGCTGATGCGTATCGCCTGAGCCGGTTTGAAGCCGCTCAGGCAGTGCATGCCGCAGGGGCGTTCAGCGGTGAATCAACACCGGAATTGTGCTGTGTGACAGCACTTTTTGCGCCTCGCTGCCCAGCAGCAAACCGACAATGCCGCGCCGGCCGTGCGAGGCCATGAAGATCAAATCACATCCGTGACGTTCGGTTGCGGCAATAATTCCTTCGTAGGGCGCCTCATGTACGTCCGTGTCGACATCCGCCTGTACGTTGGCGCTGTCGGCCTGCTGCCGCGCGCGCTCGAGAATGAGCTTGGCCTCTTCGGAGGCGGACTGCGCGAATTGATCCGGGGTGGTGGGATCGATCAGTGCGCCTTCACCGTAGATCGGCATCGGGAAATCGGGCTGAGCGTAGTAGAACGTGATACGAGCGTTGATCTCGGACGCGAATTTCACGGCTTTGTCGACCGCGACGCGGGAGAGTTCGGAGCCGTCGGTCGGAACCAGGAGGTGTTTGAACATGATGTACTCCGCTTGGCCTGATGAGGTGAGATACGACGAATTATAAGCGGCTGGCGTCGAAGAACTACCCGATCAAATCGCGGAGGCCGGTAAAATCGTCGATGCGGATATGTTTTTTTTGCACCGTGATCAAACCATCTTCCTGAAAACGCGACAACGTGCGCGACACCGTTTCCAGCTTGAGCCCAAGATAAGAGCCGATTTCGTTGCGCGTCATGCGAAGGTGAAATTCGTTTGCCGAAAAGCCGCGCGCGTCAAAACGTTGCGATAGGTTGAACAAAAAGGCGGCGAGCCGCTCTTCAGCGCGCATTGAGCCAAGCAGCATCATCACGCCGTGATCGCGCACGATTTCGCGACTCATGACTTTGTGGAACTGATGCTGAAGGCCAGGAAGGGCGCGCGACAGCTCTTCCAGTCGGGCATAGGGGATGACGCACACCTCGCTGTCCTCCAGCGCGATCGCATCACAACTGTGCGTTCCGGTACTGATGCCGTCGAGGCCGAGGATTTCGCCGGTCATCTGGAATCCTGTGACCTGTTCGCGTCCGTCTGCATGCAATACGGCGGTTTTGAACCAGCCCAGACGGGTTGCGTAAATGGCCTCGAAGGGATCGCCTGCGCGATACAGGTGCCCCTGTCGTTGAATTCGGCGGCGCTGGCCGACAAGTTGGTCAAGGCGTTCGATTTCGTCGGTGTGCATCCCCACCGGGAGGCAGGTTTCGAGCAGGCCACACTGTGAACAGACGGTAGCGTGTGCAGTGGGTGTCGCGACGGCGGTTTTTGGCTCAGGCACTCTTTTCCCGATGGTGAGGCGGATTCATGATGGCGTTTGACGTGAGTCAAACACCTGTGGGCCGGAATCCGGGATCGTGGACGCCAAGGAGCCCTAACATGACAACATCCGCTGGAATCGTCTTTGACCCCGAGTTGATCCGCCGCTTCGATGTCAGCGGACCACGTTACACATCGTATCCTACAGCAGACCGTTTTATCGAGGCATTTGATGCGGAATCATTGGAGCGCTGCCTGAAAGCGCGCCGTCCGGCCCCGTTGTCGCTGTACTTTCATATTCCGTTTTGCAACACGATCTGCTTTTACTGTGGTTGCAACAAGATCATCACCAAGAATCGCAGTCGAGCGACGAAATACCTGGAATACCTCACGCGCGAAATTGCGCTGCAAGCCGCCCTGCTTGATGGCAAGAAAGAAGTCACGCAGATTCACTTGGGGGGCGGCACGCCGACGTTCCTCTCGGACGACGAATTTCGCTGGCTGATGGCCGCCATCCGAGAGCATTTCACGCTTGTGCCGGGGGGCGAATATTCGATTGAGGTGGATCCGCGCAAGGTCAGTGCCGAGACGGTCGCCCTGCTCGCTGAATTAGGATTCAACCGGATGAGCCTGGGCGTACAGGATTTTGATCCGGACGTGCAGAAGGCGGTCAACCGGATTCAAAGTTACGAGGAGACCAAGGCCGTGCTGGATGCCGCACGCGAGCATGGTTTCCGGTCGGTCAGTATTGATCTGATCTACGGCCTGCCGAAGCAGACCGTCACGACTTTCGAGCGTACGCTGGATCGCGTGCTCGAACTGATGCCGGACCGGATCGCATTGTACGGTTATGCCCACATGCCAACGCTGTTCAAACCGCAGCGCCGCATCGATGCAGCGTTGCTGCCGGCCGGTGGCGAGAAGCTGAACATTTTACAGCGCGCCATTCAACGATTGACTGATGCGGGGTATCTCTACATCGGCATGGATCATTTCGCGAGAGCGGATGATGACCTTGCCGTGGCGCTGCGCCAGGGACGCTTGCAACGCAACTTCCAGGGCTATTCGACGCAGCCTGAGTGCGACATGCTGGCCTTTGGTGTGTCGGGTGTCGCCAGTATCGGGCCGATTTATGCCCAGAATCACAAAATTATTGAGGAATACTACGATGCGCTCGACCAGGGGCGGCTGCCGGTTTTGCGCGGTATTGAGCTGTCTGCCGATGACGTGCTGCGACGTTCGATCATTCAGGCGTTGATGTGTCATTTCGAGCTTTCGATCGATGCCATCGAAACCGATCATCCGATCTGTTTCGAGGAATATTTCGCCGCAGAGCTTGAAGACTTGCGCGAACTCGAAACCGCCGGTTTGCTCGAAATCACCGATCGGTGGATCCATGTCCTGCCACCGGGGCGGTTGTTGGTGCGCGCGATTGCCATGACGTTCGATCATCATTTGCGCACGAAGAGGGCGCGCGCGAATTATTCAAAGATCATTTGAGGCCGCGCAGCCGCGGGTGGGTGGGCTGTTCGTGGCGTCCATTGAGGGGTATCCTCCCGCTTCCTGTTGGTGTTGCAAGTAATTGATTCATGCCAGAAACCGGCTATATCGCCGTATTCCTGATCGGCCTGCTTGGCGGCACGCATTGTGTCGCGATGTGCGGCGGCATCGTCGGCGCGTTGTCCGTTCAGACCGCGCCCATGCCGGGCAAGGCGCGGCGTCAGTGGCCCCTTCATCTCGCCTACAATCTCGGCCGTATCACGACCTATACCGCGCTCGGTACGGTGGTCGGTGGGATCGGCAGTGCCGGGCTGTTGTTCGACGATCTGTTGCCGGTGCAGCTTACGCTGTACGTCGCGGCCAATATCATGCTCGTTTTGCTCGGCCTGTATTTGACCGGCATGACCCGTCTGCTTGCGCCCATTGAGCGTGCCGGCGGGGTATTGTGGCGACGCATTCAGCCGCTTACTGCACGATTTTTGCCGGCGCGTACGGTCGGACGTGCGTTACCGCTGGGGTTGCTGTGGGGTTTTTTGCCCTGCGGCTTGGTGTACAGCGTGTTGACGGCCTCGTTGATGACCGGCTCTGCCGTGCGCGGCGGGACGTTGATGCTGGTTTTCGGCTTGGGCACCTTGCCCAACCTCATGCTTGCCGGCATGTTGTTCAAACGTTTTCGCGATTTTACGCACAACACGCGTGTGCGTTTCATTGCTGGAATGATCGTGATGGGGTTCGGCCTGTTCGGGCTGTATCACGCCCCGAGTCTCGGCGGTCATCTGTGGCAGGGGATTTGCGTTGCTTGATCAGAAGAGGGGCGTATGAGTGAGGAAGTGATCATCCGGGTCGAAGGAATGAGTTGCGGGGGCTGCGTCCGGAACGTCACCGGCGTGCTCAAGGCGGTGAAAGGCGTGCAGGACGCGAGCGTCTCGCTTGAAACGGCGGAAGCCCGTGTCTGCTTTGATCCGGCAGTCGTTTCGGTGGAAACGTTGCGTCAGGCGCTCATCGAAGCCGGCTTTGACGCGCCGCAAGAAAGCCCGAACTAAACCGTGAGGCTCTCGGGTAAAGGCCGCCAGCGGCATTTTTTTGGCGCGTCTGACCCGGTGTGAATGCAACACATGCTGTTGAGACGCTCAGTCGAGGCGTGATCGCTTATAATCCCGGCCTTGCGAATCAGGAGGAAAGCATGTCATTCGACCGCGTCAGCGCCGGCAGCAATGTGCCGGACGACATCAACGTCATCATCGAGATTCCCGCTCAGGCCGACCCGATCAAGTTCGAGGTCGACAAGGATAGCGATGCGGTCTTCGTCGATCGTTTCATGGCTACGTCGATGCGTTACCCGATCAACTACGGGTACCTTCCGCACACCCTCGCGGATGATGGCGACCCGGTTGATGTACTGGTTGTCACCCCGTTCCCGTTGCTGCCGGGCGTTGTCATTCGGAGTCGCCCGATCGGTGTCCTGAAGATGGAAGACGAATCGGGCATGGATGCGAAGATCGTGGCGGTGCCAGTATCCAAACTCACCTCGTTGTACGACAAGGTGCACACCATTGATGATCTGCCCGAGTTGCTGATTCGCCAGGTCGTGCATTTCTTCGAGCACTACAAAGATCTGGAGCCGGGGAAATGGGTGAAGGTGCTTGGCTGGGGCACGCTCGATGAGGCGCGCAAGGAAATTCTTGACGGCCTGAAGAACGCTCAATAAAGCGATCAGAACAGATTGAAAAAAGCCCGCTTGCTGCGGGCTTTTTTCATGAGCCGGTGCGCTGAAAAGGCGTTCGTTCGGAGAGTTCGTCCAGATAGAAGTCGATCCCCATCCGCTCGCGTTCGAGGAAGCGGTCTACCGCGTCTGCGAAGCGCTCATCGGCGAGCCAGTGTGCTGAGCGTGTGACGGCCGGCTCCAGGCCGCGCGAGAGCTTGTGTTCGCCCTGCGCGCCACCTTCGAAGCGGCTCAGATCGTGTTCGATGCAATATTCGATTGCGCGGTAATAGCACAGCTCGAAATGTACGCAGGGCAGGAATTCGCTTGCACCCCAGTAACGACCGTAGAGCGCCTCTTCGTCCGCGAGGAAGAACGCGCAGGCAATGCGTTGTTCAGAGCGGGAGGCGACCAGCAAACGTACGTTGTCGGGCGCGTTCCGGGCAAGAACGGTGAAAAAATCCGGGGTGAGATAGGGCGTGGATCGATGTTGCGCATAGGTGGTCGCGTAGCAGCGATAGAAAAAACGCCAGTCTTCTTCTGTTGCCGTGTGCCCGTCGAGCCAGCGGTATTCCAGCTCGTGGGCGGCGGCGCGACGGCGATCCTGACGGATTTTCTTGCGTTTGGAGTGGTTGAGGCTGGCAAGAAAAGCGTCGAAGTGGGCGTAGTCGCGGTTGACCCAATGAAACTGTACGCCATGTCGGATCATGAAGCCGGCGTTGGCCAGCCATTTCGCTTCGTCTTCGTCGATGAAAAGCAAATGGAGAGAGGAGACGCCGCTATCCATGGCGATATCGTGTACCGCGTACGCCAATTCCTGGCGCGCCTCGGCGTTGACGCCGAGCAGACGCGGGCCGGGGATGGGGGTGAAAGGAATGGCGCTCACCAGCTTGGGGTAATACTCGAGACCATGCTGGGCGTAAGCGTTGGCCCATGCCCAGTCGAACACGTATTCACCCCAGGAGTGTTGCTTGAGATAGAGCGGCATCGCTGCCCGCAACTCGCCGGTGATGTTTGCGAGAGCGAGATGATGAGGCGTCCAGCCCGTGCCGGGAGCGACGCTGCCTGAATACTCCAAAGCGGCGAGGAAGGCGTGGGACAGGCTGGCTTGTTTGCCAGCCAAGGTATCCCAGTCCGCCGCATCGATTTCCGCAATATGCTGCTTGCAGGAAAGGGTCACTGCGTGTTTCAGGCCGCTGCCACGCAATCACTGACAAGCGGTTTGCGGGTGCGACTGTTGAGCAGTACGCCTTTCCACGGCAGATCAATCCACGTCAGATTGTGCTGTTTGTCTTCGTAACGCGGCAGGCCCGATGAAGAAAGGTCGCGGGAGAGCGTGTATTGCTTGTTTTCCCAGTCGATCTGAAGGGACGGCACCGCACCGTTGACCCGGCGCACCATCAGTTGCTGACCAAATTCGCACTGGTAGGAGCCGCTGGAAAGCCCGTCGAAATGCAATTGCCCCTGAGCGTCGGCGTGATAGCCGGCCTTGGCTACCGTGCTGTCTTCGGGAGAAGTACTTGCACAGGCGCTGAGCAACAGGGCGGGGATGAGCATGATTAGGCTGGTTCGCATCGAAAATTCCTCCACTGAAGTCGTGATTGTAGTGATTTGTTCTGAAACGGAAACCCCCTGCAAACGTAACGAGGGTTGGAGGGGAGGTCCGATGAGGGATCAAGCAAGGTTGCGCAGTCAGAACCGGACGCTCAGGAAGGGCGGGAGGGCTGTACTGACCAAAAAATGAGCGATTGGCGAATACCCGCGCCAGCACTGGGGGATGTCTGGTTGCTCCACGGTTGTCCACAGGCTTGCCCACCGCGAATGTGGAGTGTGCACAAGGTGAGGCCGTGCTTTTCAGGCGTGTGCGAAAGGTTGGTGTAAAAGGGGTCACATTACGGCGTGCGGGACGGTATAGTGCGCGCCATGACTATATCGCTTCACATTGCGGTTGCTCAGATCAACCTGACGGTCGGTGATCTTGCCGGCAATGCCGATCGCCTGATTGGCGCAATTGAAAAAGCGCGTGAAGCCGGCGCCGACGTTCTGCTCTCGCCGGAACTCGCGCTCGCCGGTTACCCCCCCGAAGATCTGTTGTTGCGGCCCGATTTCCATCTTGCCTGCGAGCGCGAATTCGCCCGCGTGGTGGCCGCAAGCCGGGATATTACGGTGGTGGTGGGCCACCCGTTGCGTGAAGAAGACGGCCGTTGCTATAACGCCGCCTCGGTCGTGCGCGACGGGACAGTGCGCGCACGTTGTCGCAAACAGGCACTGCCGAACTATTCGGTTTTCGACGAACAGCGTTATTTCACGTCAGGTGAAGGCTTTTGCGTATTCGAGCACAAGGGCGTGCGCCTCGGCGTAGTGATTTGCGAGGATCTGTGGCAGAGCAGTCCGGCGCGAGCCGTGCGTGAAGCGGGCGCGCAGGTGTTGCTGGGTCTGAATGCTTCGCCCTTCCATGTGAACAAACGTTTGCGGCGCTTGGACGAATTGCGCGCACGCGCAACTGAAAATCAGATGCCGGTGCTGTATTGCAATCTCGTCGGCGGACAAGACGAGCTGGTGTTTGATGGCGCCTCCTTCGCGCTCGATGCGGATGGGCAAAAGACATGGCAGGCGCCTTCCTGGGAAGAGCATGTCGGCCTGGTTGAATGGGTTGGCGACGGCTGGCGGGCGACGGACAGTGCTCCCGAACCGGATGCGGATGCGGAAATGTATGCTGCATTGGTGACCGGTGTGCGGGATTACGTTGGCAAGAACGGTTTTCCCGGAGCGATTATCGGCTTTTCGGGCGGGATTGATTCGGCGCTGGCGTTGGCCGTTGCGGTGGATGCGCTGGGTGCGGACAGGGTGCGGACAGTGATGATGCCGTCGCCTTACACCATGCAGATGAGCCTCGACGATGCGCGCGAAATGGCGCGGCGGTTGGGCGTGCGTTATGAGGAGATCGCGATCGAGCCGGCGATGAAGGTGTTCGCCGACCTGCTTGAAGCGCAGTTCCGTGACTTGCCTGAAGATACGACGGAGGAGAATCTGCAAAGTCGTATTCGCGGCATGATTCTCATGGCACTGTCGAACAAGACCGGCGCGATCGTGCTGACGACCGGCAACAAGAGTGAAATGGCGACCGGTTATGCAACGCTGTATGGCGACATGGCAGGTGGTTTCGCGGTATTGAAAGATGTGTCCAAGTGCGCGGTGTATCGCTTGTCGAATTGGCGCAATACCGTCAGCGAAGTGATTCCGCAGAACATCATCGATCGACCACCCTCTGCCGAATTGAAGCCGGGTCAGCTCGACCAGGATTCGCTGCCGCCCTATGAGATTCTTGACGCCATCGTTGAGGGCTATATGGAGCGTGATGAATCGCCGCGGGAAATGATCGCGCGCGGCCTGCCGGAAGAGGCCGTACGCCGTGTGGTGCGCATGCTCAAGCTCAATGAATACAAACGTCGTCAGGCTCCGGTGGGCACGCGTGTGACCAGCAAAGGCTTCGGCAAGGATTGGCGTTATCCGATAACATCACACTATCGCGACGAATTCTGAGTGCGTCGCGATGCATGCGCCGAGGAGATGTGGATGAAAAAAATCGAAGCCATCATCAAGCCGTTCAAACTTGATGAGGTGCGTGAAGCGCTTGCCGAAGTGGGCGTTAATGGACTGACCGTGACGGAGGTCAAGGGTTTTGGTCGCCAGAAAGGTCACACCGAACTGTATCGGGGTGCCGAATACGTGGTGGATTTCCTGCCCAAGATCAAGGTCGAGGTGGTGATCGCCGAACGTTTCGTGGAGCAGGCGGTGGAAGCCATTATCAAGGTGGCGCGCACCGGCAAGATCGGTGATGGGAAGATCTTCATTAGCCCGGTCGAGCAGGTCATCCGGATACGCACCGGTGAGCTCAACCAGGATGCACTGTAAGCCGCCTTCAGGGCGGCTTTTAGGTTGACGAGCGTTTGCCGCGCAGCAAGACCATCAAGGCGCCTGAACCGCCTTGTGTCGGAGCGGCCTGACAGAAAGCGAGGATTTCCTCGCGCTGCGCGAGCCAGCCGCGCGCGAGTTGTTTGAGGATCGACACGCGCCCCGGTGAGCCCAGCCCCTTGCCGTGGATCACACGCACGCAGCGGGAGCCCCGCTGCAGGCTGACGGAAAGGAAGGTGGTCAGCGCAACGCGCGCTTCTTCTCGCGTCAGGCCGTGCAAATCGAGTTCGCCCTGCAGTGTCCATCGCCCGCGGCGCAAATCGATGAGTACCCGACGGGGCAGGCCGGGACGGAGAAAGGTGGCTTCGTCGCCCATTTCGAGTCGATCTTCGAGCGCGATCGGCGCTTCCATGCTTTCGCGCAAGGCGGCGGCTTCATCTTCGAAGCGTTTTTGCGGTTCGGGACGCGGCAAGGGGTGCGAAGGTTCGACCCGGTTGCTGTGGGTAAGAGGCAAAGCGCCATGGATTGCATGGCGGAAAAGGGCTGCGTCACTCACGTCACGTGGCAGGCGTGAGCCAACGAGGTCGGGGTCGGGCTTGGCCAGTGGGTCGAGCGCGGTGCGATGGGTACGGTGTGGGCCGGGAGTTGGGTCGGAGGCGGAAAGGTCGGCGCGGTTGTCGGCGGCCAGCGGCGTGACATCCGCCATCGACGCGCGGAACAGATTCGTGGAAGCGGAAGTTTCGCTGTCGCCCGCCGTGTCTGCCGGGAATTCACGCTCCGATTCGGTCGTATGCGGACGCGGGAGCGGCGCAGGGCGAGGGCGCTCGAGTTCGGCGCGGCCGCCATCATCAATCGGACGGATACCGCGCATCTCCCGGCGAAAAAGGTCGACATCGTCCGCAGGCGCGGCAGGGGCATCCGTTTTCAGTCTATCCGGCGGATGGGTCGGGCGCGCCCGGGCGGACGGCCCGGCCAGACGCCCGCGTAAAGATTGCAGCGCGTCAAGCCCGCTTTTTCTGCTTGAGGGCTTGCGGTGCGACATGATTCTCAGCCAAGTTCGCCGAGGAAACGTTCGGCATCCAGCGCAGCCATGCAACCGGTGGCAGCGGAGGTCACAGCCTGGCGATAGATGTGATCCTGCACGTCACCGGAGGCGAACACGCCGGGTACGCTGGTTGCGGTGGCGTTGCCTGTGCGGCCGCTGTTGGTGATGATGTATCCCCCTTCCATCTCGAGCTGACCTTCGAACAAATCGGTGTTCGGTTTGTGGCCAATGGCGATAAATACACCGTGTACCGGCACTTCGCGGGTGGAGCCGTCGACCGTGCTCTTCAGACGCATGCCGGTCACGCCGTTGTCGTCGCCGAGAATCTCGTCAAGAGTGGCATCCAGCGCGAGCTCGATCTTGCCGCTTTTGACTTTTTCCATCAGCTTGTCGATCAGAATCGCTTCGGCGCGGAAGCCTTGACGGCGGTGTACCAGCGTAACTTTCTCGGCAATGTTGGCGAGATACAACGCTTCCTCGACCGCGGTATTGCCGCCACCCACGACGGCAACGTTCTGGTTGCGATAGAAAAAACCATCGCAGGTTGCGCAGGCGGATACGCCGCGTCCGGCGAATTTTTCCTCGGACGGAAGACCGAGGTACTGGGCGGAAGCACCCGTGGCAATGATCAGCGCGTCGCAGGTGTATTCTCCCGCGTCACCGATCAGGCGAAGCGGACGTTCGTCGAGTTTTGCAGTGTGGATATGGTCGAAAATGATTTCCGTGTCGAAACGCTCAGCGTGGCGCTGGAAGCGGGACATGAGGTCGGGGCCGAGCACGCCGTCGGCATCCGCGGGCCAGTTGTCGACGTCTGTCGTGGTCATCAGCTGTCCCCCCTGAGCCATGCCGGTGACGAGCACTGGTTTGAGGTTGGCGCGGGCGGCATAGACTGCGGCGGTGTAACCGGCCGGACCGGAGCCGAGGATAAGCAAACGGATGTGACGGACAGACATGAAAAGGCTTCCTGCGTTCGTATTCAGTAAAAAGACCGCAAATTATAGCGGACAGTTGCATCGTTCTTGACGATTGGTGCCATAGTTGCATGGCATCGAATTGTTGTTGTTTGAAGGTGGGCATGAAATAGTCCACCTTGCCGGATGTCGGTATTTTCCGGGTATTCGGTCCGTATGACGGAGTGAGGGATAGTGTATGCAGCAGATGACGGTGTCGACGGTCGCGCTGCGGACCTTTGAGCTTTTCCAGGGGCTTTCCGAACGTACCCTGGAACGGGCGGCGCAGGTGACCACGATGCGTCGGTACGAACGCGGCGAGGTTGTGATCGGGGCCGGAGAGCCAAGCGATTGCGTATATTTTGTGTTGACCGGGTCGGTCAAGGCCATGGTGAGCAATGGCGATGGCCGCGACGCGGTGTTGAGCCTGCTGGGTCGCGGAGCGATCATCGGAGAGCTGGCAATGTTTGGCGCCCATCCGCGCTCGGCGTCGGTAGTGGCTGCGGCCGCGGCCGACCTGGGGCGTATTTCTGCCGCAGATCTGCGCGCCCTGATGCGGGAAAGTCATGAATTGTCGTGGCGCATGATGTGTTTGCTGGCCGATCGTTTGCGTGAGGCGGGCCGCAAGATAGAAAGCCTGTCGTTGCGCGACGTGCGTTCCCGGGTGATGGAGGTGCTCTGGCAGTTGTCGAATCCGGAGAGCGACTCCCAATTGGTGGAGACGCGTATTTCCATGGTGGATCTGGCCGGTATGGTCGGCGCTTCGCGCGAAATGGTGAGTCGCGTCTTGCGCGAGCTGGATCGGGAAGGCTTGGTGGAAAAAACCCCGGCGGGGTGGCGCCTGCATGACCGACGCAAGCCATAAAGCTGGAAAGTGACGCACTCGAAGCCTGTCTTGCAGGCTGTTGCAACAGAGAGTGGGCCTGATCACCTATAATCGGCGGCTATGGCCAAAGTCCGCGGTGAGAAGACCTCCTTGAAACCTTCTGTACGTCAGAAGTCCCGTTCCCAACCTTTGCCGGAGCGTATTTCCCGGTTGCTCCAGGAAGCCCGATGGTTGATTCTGGGCGTTCTGTCCCTGTATGTCGGCTTGATTCTGCTGGGCTACCACCAGGGCGATCCCGGCTGGTCGCATGCGGCGAATGTGGCGGACGTCTCAAACCCTGGTGGGCGTGTCGGTGCGTGGCTGGCAGATCTGCTGTATTCATTGTTCGGCCTGTCCGCATGGTGGTTGGTGGCCTTTCTCGCGTACGGCGTGGCGTGGGGGTTTCGCCGTCTGCGGCACGAGTTTCGCGCCGATCGTCGTTCCTTTTTTATCGTCCTTGCCGGTTTCGTGGTGGTGCTGCTGGCCGGATGTGCGCTCGAGGCCCTGCGTTTTCATACACTGGGCAGTGATCTGCCCAATGCGGCGGGGGGCATCGTCGGGGTGGAATTGGGCGGTATGGTGCAGCGTTATTTCGGTTTTACCGGAGGCACGCTGCTGCTGCTCGCACTGGTGGTCAGCGGCACGAGTCTGTTCTCGGGCGTGTCATGGCTGGTGGTGACGGAACGGGTGGGACTTGCGCTTGAGCGTCTGTGGTTCGGGCTGTGCGACAAGTGGTACCAGTGGCAAGACCGTCGCGCCGGGCGTCAGATCGCGCAGAAGCGCGAAGCGGTGGTCGAAACCACCAAGCAAAAACGCAAGAGTGCGCCCGAAACGCCGCTGCGCATTGAGCCGGTGATCGAGGCGCCTAAATCCGAACGCGTCGAAAGAGAGCGCCAGCAGCCACTCTTCCAAGATCTCGGTGGCGATGGACTGCCCGCGCTGAGTCTGCTGGATGCGCCAGATTACAGCGTTGAGCCACCCTCAGCCGAAACCCTGGAATTCACCTCGCGCCTGATCGAGACCAAGCTGGGTGAATTCGGGGTCGAAGTGCGGGTTTCCGCTGCTTTTCCGGGGCCCGTCGTGACGCGTTACGAAATTGAGCCGGCGGTGGGTGTGAAAGGCAGTCAGATCGTCAATCTGTCCAAAGACCTGGCGCGTGCGTTGTCGCTGGTGTCATTGCGCGTGGTCGAGACGGTGCCGGGCAAATCGTGCATGGCGCTGGAGCTGCCCAACATGAAGCGCCAGATTGTGCGTCTGTCCGAAATTCTGGGCTCGCAGGCCTACCATCGGATGAGTTCGGCACTGACCGTGGCGCTGGGCAAGGATATCAGCGGCCAACCGGTGGTTGCCGATCTGGCCAAGATGCCGCATTTGCTGGTGGCCGGCACCACGGGCTCGGGCAAGTCGGTGGGCATCAACG
Organism: Azoarcus sp.; assembly: GCA_035306825.1. Lineage (GTDB taxonomy): Bacteria > Pseudomonadota > Gammaproteobacteria > Burkholderiales > Rhodocyclaceae > Pseudazoarcus. The sequence continues at coordinate 17,897 of DATGNI010000100.1, forward strand.
CCATGATCCTGTCGTTGCTCTACAAAAGCACCCCGGAGCAGGTGCGCTTGATCATGGTCGACCCCAAGATGCTCGAGCTCTCGATCTACGAAGGGATTCCGCACCTGCTCGCGCCCGTGGTTACCGATATGCGCCAGGCCGGCAACGCGCTCAATTGGTGTGTGGCCGAGATGGATAAGCGCTACAAGCTGATGGCTGCCGCCGGGGTGCGTAACCTTGCCGGTTTCAATCGAGCGGTGCTTGAGGCGCGCAAGAACGAAAAACCGCTCACCAATCCGTTCTCGATTACGCCGGAAAACCCCGAGCCACTCGATACGCTGCCGCACATCGTCGTCATCATCGACGAGCTGGCGGATCTGATGATGGTGGTCGGCAAGAAGGTGGAAGAGCTGATCGCTCGGTTGGCGCAGAAGGCGCGCGCAGCCGGCATCCATCTGATCCTGGCGACGCAGCGCCCGTCGGTGGATGTCATCACGGGTCTGATCAAGGCCAACGTCCCGACCCGTATCGCTTTTCAGGTGTCGTCCAAGATCGATTCGCGCACGATCCTCGACCAGATGGGAGCAGAGGCGCTGCTGGGCATGGGGGACATGCTGTACATGCCGCCCGGAACCGCTTTGCCGGTGCGGGTGCATGGTGCTTTTGTAGATGACGGCGAAGTGCACCGAGTGGTTGATGAATTGAAGAAAATGGGGCCGCCGGACTATATAGAGGAAGTGCTGTCTGAGCCTGAAAGCGCCGATGTTTCAGGCGGTCTGGGCGGTGGCGACGATGTGGAGGCTGATCCGGTGTACGATCAGGCCGTCGAAATCGTGCTCAAGACGCGCCGCCCGTCAATCTCGCTGGTGCAGCGCCATTTACGTATCGGCTATAACCGCGCCGCGCGTCTGATCGAGCAGATGGAACGTGCCGGCCTGGTCTCGACCATGGGCAGCAATGGCAACCGTGAAGTGCTCGCGCCCGCGCGAGAGGAGGATTGATGCTGATTCATTTCCTGTGCCGTGTTGCGGCAGTCTTTCTTGTGGCGTTTCCTGTGCTCGCGCAGGCTGACAACGGCGTCACGCAACTCGAACGTTTCATCGAACAGGCCGCGCGTGCTGAGGGACGTTTCGAACAAGTCGTGACTTCACAGTCCGGAGAGGGGGTGCAGACGTCGAGCGGCACCTTCGTTTTTGAGCGGCCGGGCAAATTCCGTTGGGAATACGAAACGCCGTACCCGCAATTGCTTGTCAGTGACGGGGAGAGATTCTGGTCATGGGACCCGGATCTCAACCAGGCGACGATGCAGCCGCTGGGCGATGCGCTGGGCAACACGCCGATCGCCATTCTTGCCGGTGATGGTGCGCTCGAGAACAATTTCACGTTAATCCCCGAAGGCAGTCTCGAGGGGCAGGCGTGGGTGCGTGCTGAGCCGATCGACAAGGAGGGGCCGTTCGCACAGGTGCGTATCGGTCTGGCCGACAACCGGTTGCGCCAGATGGAAATGGAAGATCATTTTGGTCAGCGCACGTTGATCGAATTTACCGAACTGACGCTCGGTCAGGCGCGTGAGCCGTCGACATTCCGCTTCGATCCGCCGGAAGGGGCGGACGTACTCGGACGCTGAGGACGTGGCGTGAGCGAAGATTTATTCGCCGGAGATTCCGACGAGGGTATCCCGCTCGCCGAGCGCCTGCGGCCACAAACACTCGACGAAGTCGCCGGACAGCGCCATTTGCTGGGGCCCGGCAAGCCGCTGCGGCTGGCATTTGAATCCGGCAAATTGCATTCGATGATTCTGTGGGGCCCCCCCGGGGTGGGCAAAACCACGCTCGCCCGACTCATGGCGCGTGCCTTCGATGCCGAGTTCATTGCATTGTCGGCGGTGTTTTCCGGCGTCAAGGACATCCGTGAAGCGATCGCCAATGCCCAGATGGCGCAGGCGCGTGGTCGGCATACCATTTTGTTCGTGGATGAAGCGCACCGTTTCAACAAGGCGCAACAGGACGCCTTCTTGCCCTACGTGGAGCAGGGCCTGGTCACCTTTATCGGTGCCACTACCGAGAACCCGTCCTTCGAGGTCAATTCGGCGCTGCTCTCCCGCGCCGCGGTGTATGTACTCGAGCCGCTCGACGCGGAGTCGATGCGCAGTCTGTTTGAACGTGCCTGCGCCGAAGTCTGTTCGGGGTTGACCTTTGAGGACGACGCGCGCGAACGCATCATTGGTTTTGCGGATGGCGATGCTCGCCGGCTGCTCAACCTTGTCGACCAACTGCGCATCGCGGCCGAAACTTCCGATACCACCATTATCACGCCGGCTTTTGTGGGCACCTCGCTGGCGAGCAATTTGCGTCGCTTCGACAAAGGCGGCGAAGCTTTCTATGACCAGATTTCTGCGCTGCACAAATCGGTGCGAGGCTCGGACCCCGATGCCGCGTTGTACTGGTTTTGCCGCATGATCGATGGCGGTGCCGACCCGCTTTATCTCGGCCGTCGTATCGTGCGGATGGCAAGCGAAGACATCGGTCTGGCGGACCCCCGTGCGCTCGACATCACCTTGACGGCCTGTAATGCCTATGAGCGTCTTGGCAGCCCGGAAGGGGAGCTGGCATTGGCGCAGGCGGTGGTTTTTCTTGCGTGCGCGGCAAAGTCGAATGCGGTCTACAAGGCGTATAATGCGGCGCGCAAATTCGTTGCTGGCGATGGCTCGCGGCCGGTGCCGTTGCATTTGCGCAATGCGCCGACGAAGCTGATGAAAGAGCTGGATTACGGTCGCGCTTATCGCTATGCCCATGACGAACCCGAAGGCTACGCCGCGAACGAGCAGTACTTCCCCGAGGGCATCACTCCACCGGGTTGGTACCGTCCGGTGGAGCGCGGCATGGAAACGCAGATTGCCGCCAAGCTTGCCCGCCTGCGCCGTCTCGATGCCGCTGCGCGCGGCGAAATCACCGAAGAAACCAGGAAACCCGATTCCAGATGATCGACATTCAGCTTCTCCGCAATGACATCGATACCGTTACCGCCCGTCTCGCGCGGCGTGGCTTTGCTTTCGAACCGGCGGTTTTCCGGGCGCTCGAAGCCGAACGCAAAACGTTGCAGACCCGCACCCAGGAATTGCAGGCACGACGCAATGCGCTGTCCAAACAGATCGGCATGCTCAAGTCGAAAGGAGAAGACGCCGCGTCGGTGATGGCCGAAGTGGGCGGTATCGGTGAGGAGCTGAAAGAAAATGGATTGCAGCTCGCCGAGCTGCTTGCGCAGATCGAGGAAATCGTCGTTGGTCTGCCCAACCTGCCGGATGCTGATGTGCCGGAGGGCCGGGATGAGCGCGACAACGTTGAGATTTCGCGGTTTGGTGAGCCGCGCACATTCGACTTCGAACCGCTGGATCACGTGGATGTCGGCGCGCGTCTGGGCTTGGATTTTGAAACCGCTGCGAAACTCTCTGGGGCGCGCTTTGCGCTGATGCGCGGGCAGGTTGCGCGCCTGCACCGTGCGCTCGCTCAGTTCATGCTCGATACGCATACGCTTGAACATGGCTACGCTGAAATGTATGTGCCGTATCTGGTGAATGAAGACACGATGTTCGGCACCGGTCAGCTGCCCAAATTCGAAGACGATTTGTTCAGCGTCCCGCGCGGGGAGGGCGAGCGCAGCTTTCTCATTCCAACATCGGAAGTGCCGCTGACCAATACCGTGCGTGGTGAGCTGCTCCAAGCCGACGCGTTGCCCATGAAACTGACTGGCCATACGCCGTGTTTCCGCGCAGAGGCCGGCAGTTATGGGCGTGACACGCGCGGCATGATTCGTCAGCATCAATTCGACAAGGTTGAGCTGGTGCGCATCGAACACCCGGAAAACTCCGACGCCGCACTGGAAGAGCTGACCGGCCACGCCGAGGCGATTCTGAAGAAGCTTGGTCTGCCGTATCGCAAGGTGCTGCTGTGCACCGGCGACATGGGGTTCTCTGCCCGGCGCACCTACGATCTTGAAGTCTGGCTGCCGGCGCAGAATACCTATCGCGAGATTTCTTCGTGCTCTAATTGCGGCGACTTTCAGGCCCGCCGCATGCAAGCACGCGTACGCGGTGCGGATGGGAAAACGACCTTCGTGCACACGCTCAACGGTTCAGGTCTTGCGGTGGGCCGCACGCTGGTGGCAGTGCTGGAAAACTATCAGCAGGCCGATGGCTGCGTCATCGTTCCACCGGCGCTGGTGCCGTGGATGGGCGGAGTCGAGGTGCTTGAGCCGCTGAAATAAACGGCGCAGGGCTTGCCCGCTGCGGGCTCTCTGCGTACAATTCGCCCTCTTCGACGGACGTGTGCCGTCGAACCCGGAGAGGTACCGAAGTGGTCATAACGGCGCCGACTCGAAATCGGATGGTCAGGGAAACCTGGCACGTGGGTTCGAATCCCACCCTCTCCGCCAGTTTTGATTGACGAAAACAAATCGGCTGCTATAATTACGCTTCTTTTTAGCGCGCTCGTAGCTCAGTTGGATAGAGTACCTGGCTACGAACCAGGGGGTCGTGGGTTCGAATCCTGCCGAGCGCGCCAGTTTTCAAGGGCTGCAGAAATGCAGCCCTTTTTTTGTGTCCTGTTCAAGCCGGTATGTACTGTTCGGCCTCCACTGTGGGGCGGATTGCCGGTTTTGCTCTTGCCCTGAGCCGGTTTGTCCAGATGACCAAACCCTGAATGTGCAAGACGTTCGGGGAATCTTCGGATGCTATAATGGTGCGTATTTCCGTCGCCCTTTTTGCCACTGCATGCAGCTTTTCGCCCTCGGTCTGAATCACCTCACCGCGCCGCTGGCGATTCGCGAGCGCGTGGCCTTCCAGGCCGACGGTCTGGAAGCTGCGCTGTATGACCTGACGCATGCGCACGCCCGGCCGGTGCAGGAAGCGGCCATTCTGTCGACCTGTAATCGCACCGAGTTGTATTTCTCTGCGGAACACCCGCAGGCCGCAGCCGATTGGCTGGCCGGATTCCATCATCTGTCCCTGGCGGATGTTTCGCCTTATCTCTACGCCTATCCACAGCGCGATGCCGTGCGCCATGTTTTTCGTGTCGCGGCGGGACTGGATTCGATGGTGCTGGGCGAGCCCCAGATTCTGGGTCAGGTGAAAGAGGCGGTGCGACGCGCCGAAGAGGCGGGCACGCTGGGTGCGGTTTTACACAAGCTGTTCCAGAACACCTTTTCGGTCGCCAAGGAAGTGCGCTCCAGCACCGCTGTGGGCGCCAACGTGGTGTCGATGGCCGCTGCGGCGACGCGTCTGGCGGAGCGCATTTTCGAGGATCTGGCGGAATTGAACGTGCTGCTGATCGGCGCGGGCGAGATGATTGAACTCTGTGCTGCGCATTTGGGCGCGGCCGATCCGGCACGGATGGTCATTGCGAACCGCAGCGAGGAGCGCGGGCAAGCACTGGCCGAGCGTTTTGGTGCCGAGACGATGCGACTGGATCGCATCGGCGAAGTGTTGGCGGAATTCGATGTAATTGTGTCCTGTACCGCGGCACCGCTGCCCATCGTCGGCCTGGGGATGGTCGAACGGGCGGTCAAGGCGCGTCGTCACCGTCCGATGGTGATGGTCGATTTGGCAGTGCCGCGCGACATTGAGCCCGAAGTGGCCAAGCTCGACGATGTCTTTCTCTACACCGTGGATGATCTCGCCCAGGTCGTGGACGCTGGCCTGGAGTCTCGGCAACAGGCGGTGGTGGAAGCGGAGGGCATCATCGATCAACGGGTGGAGGGTTTCCTCCACTGGTTGCAGGCGCGTGAGATGGTGCCCACCATCCGGGCGTTGCAAGGACATGCCGAATCGCTGCGGGAGACGGAATTTGAACGTGCCCGAAGATTGCTTGCGCGTGGAGAAAGTCCGGAGGCGGTGCTGGATCAGCTCGCGCGTGGACTGACGCGCAAATTGATGCACGGCCCGATGAGCTATCTCAATCATGCCGCCGGCGAACGGCAAGGTGAGGCCACCCGGATCGTGCGCGACATCTTCGATCTGGACCGCAACAAAAACTGAACCAAGAGTAGGCCACCTGCATCAATGAGAGCCCGTTCCAAATGAAAGACAGCATTCGCGACAAGCTGGACCAACTCGCCCGTCGCCTTGAAGAACTCGATCGCGAGCTGGCCTCCGGTGAAGTGGGCGCGATTGTGGAGCTCGGACGCGAACGTGCGGAAATCGAGCCAGTGGTCGCGCTGTATCGTGAATATCAGCGGGCTGAGAAAGAATGCACCGGCGCACGTGAAATGCTCACGGACCCCGAGATGAAAGAGCTGGCGGAAGCCGAGATCGAGGCGAGCGAGGCGCGCATCGAATCCTTGGAAGTCGAACTTGCACGGGCCTTGCTGCCGAACGACCCGGACGATGCACGCAATCTCTTCCTCGAAATTCGCGCCGGGGCCGGGGGCGACGAAGCGGCGCTGTTCGCGGCAGATCTGTTACGCATGTACATGCGCTATGCCGAATCCCGAGGCTGGAAGGTCGAGATCGTCTCCGCGAGCGAATCCGCGTTAGGCGGCTACAAGGAGGTCATTGCCAAGGTGATTGGGCAGGGCGTCTACGCGAAACTCAAATTTGAATCTGGAGGGCATCGCGTGCAGCGTGTGCCGGCAACCGAGACTCAAGGACGCATCCATACTTCAGCATGCACCGTGGCGGTGATGCCGGAGGCGGATGAAGTCGCCGCAGTGGCCATCAATCCGGCGGAGCTGCGTATCGATACCTTTCGCGCCTCCGGGGCGGGCGGGCAGCATGTGAACAAGACGGATTCGGCGGTGCGCATTACCCACCTGCCGACCGGTTTGGTCATAGAGTGTCAGGACGACCGCTCGCAGCATCGCAACAAGGCGCAGGCGATGTCGGTGCTTGCCGCACGCCTGCGCGATCAGGAGGCGCGCGAGCGCCAAAGCCGCGAGGCGGCAACGCGCAAGAGCCTGGTCGGCAGCGGCGATCGTTCCGAGCGTATCCGCACCTACAATTTCCCCCAGGGACGAGTGACCGACCATCGCATCAATCTCACTCTGTACCGTCTTGATGCGGTCATGGAAGGCGAGCTCGATGAGCTGCTCGATGCACTGACTTTCGAGCACCAGGCCGGCTTGCTCGCCGAGCTTTCGGGGGATGCATGAACCCGGTCGTTCAGCAACCACCGCAAGCGCCCGATGTCGCAACCGCTCTGGAATGGGCGCGAAACCATATCGTGCGTGCCGACGCGCGTATCTTGATGCGACGGGTGCTCGTGTGCGATGCGGCACGCTTGATCGCCCATCCGGAGCAGCAGTTGTCGCCCGTGGAATGGGAAGATTTTCGGCACTACGTCGAGCGCCGCGCGGCGGGAGAACCGATCGCTTACCTTACGGGCGAACGCGAATTTTTTGGCTATGGCCTGATGGTGACGCCAGCGGTGCTGATTCCGCGTCCCGAAACCGAATTGCTGGTCGAACTTGCGGTGACGCATTTCGGCGATCGCTCGAATGCCCGTGTATTGGATCTGGGAACGGGCAGCGGTGCGGTGGCCGTTGCGATAGCGAAGGAGCTTCCGCAAGCGGATGTGACGGCAGTGGATCGTTCGCGCGAAGCGTTGCTGGTCGCGATGGCCAACGCTGCGCGGCTGCGCGTATCGGTGTCCTTTGTCTTGAGCGACTGGTTTGCGGAGCTGAAGGGCGAAAGCTTTCAATTGATCGTCGCAAATCCACCGTATGTGGCCGCAGCCGATCCGCATCTGGAAGAAGGCGATGTACGCTTCGAGCCGCAGACCGCGCTCGTATCCGGTCCGGAAGGATTGAACGACCTCGCCGTGATCATCGCGCGCGCGCCCTACCATCTTGAACCCGGTGGCTGGATTTTCCTTGAACACGGTTTTGATCAGGCAGCCCGGGTGCGCGGCTTGTTGGTGGATGCCGGTTTTTCCGCCATTGATTCGTGGCGCGATTTGTCCGGCATTGAGCGAATTTCGGGCGGAAAGTGGCTCGGTCGAGGGGCGGACGGAAGTCGCCTTGACGCACCGCAACAAGATTTTTAAAATACCCTACTAATTAACTCAGGCATTGCCCGCGCGCTGTGCCCATTTTTGGAAGTGAATATGGATATCCAGGAATTCATCCGCGAACAGGTTTCCACCCATCCTGTCGTGCTTTTCATGAAGGGAACCCCGCAGTTTCCACAGTGTGGGTTCTCGGCCACGGTCATCCAGATGTTGAAACAAGCCGGGCTGTCTCGCGTTGCGGCCTTCAATGTGCTGGAAAATGAAGATCTGCGCCAAGGGATCAAGGACTATTCCAACTGGCCGACCATCCCGCAGCTTTATATCAAGAGCGAATTCATCGGTGGCTGTGACATCGTCCAGGAACTGTTCGATACTGGAGAGCTGAAACAGCTACTGGCGGATGCCGATCCCGAAGGCGAAAACGCACAGCCGCAACAATAAAGCAGGCTGGCTCCCGCTGTGACGGTGGTGTCGCAATGGAATGTAGAACAAGGCGGTTCCTGAACAGGGCCGCCTTTTTTGGGTGCATCGCACATTCAGGCGTACGAATCACCTGCGAAGGGTTTTTGCGCGCCCGCTTTTGCGCGGGCTGATTCTGTGCGGCCTTTTTGTGCGGCCTTATTCGCGTCGCGTTCCCAGTTCGTGATCGATTTTGGCGGCGAGACGTTCAGCCTCGCGCAGATAGCCTCGGCCGAACAGGTTGAGATGATTCAAGACGTGGTACAGAGCGTAGAGCGTTTTGCGTGATTCGTAGCCTGGATTGAGTGGCCAGGCACGCCGGTAGGCGGCATAGAAAGATAGCGGAAAGCCGCCGAACAATTCGCACATGGCCAGATCGGATTCACGATCGCCGCGATGCACGGCGGGGTCGAACAGCGCGGGTTGATTGTCGGCGGTCATGGCTGCATTTCCGTGCCACAGATCCCCGTGCAACAGGCTGGCTTTGGGATTGTATTCCAGGAACAGGGCGGCAAGCCGGTCGACAAGACGCTCGCCGTGATACTGTAAATTTCCGTCGAATCCGTTCGCACGCGCGAGTGCGAGTTGCGGCGCGAGCCGGTTGCGCGCAAAAAAACGTGCCCAGCTGTCACCTTCGGTGTTCGGCTGTGGGGTGCGGCCGATAAAATTGTCGCGCGGCCAGCCGAAACGCTCGCCGGTATGGCCGTGCAGCTCACTCAACGCTTCGGCGAAACGTTCCCCGTCGGCGGGGGATTCCAGCTTGCGCAGTTCAAGATGTTCCAGCACGAGACAGGCGCCGCCGTCATCCGCGCCGATGCCGATCACCGCCGGTGTGCGTACGGCCCCGGTTTCTGCCAATGCGGCCAGCCCGTCCACTTCGGCGGCGAACATTTCGCGCGCTTCCGGCCCGCCATGTTTGACGAAATACCGTGCGTCGCGGCCCGCCACAATCAGTGCGGAGTGTGTGTCGCCACCGAATGCGGCGCGCGATTCGGTGAGGCGAAAAGCGTTGCCGACCGCCTCTCGGATCGTGCTTTCAATCCGTGTCAGAGTGCCCAATGCCCGCATTGCCAGGTGCTCAAGCGTTTTGTGTGCGTGCCGCGGCAATCGCTGCGCGCACTTGGTCCGGTGCGGTACCGCCGATGTGCTTACGCGAGGCAAGTGAGCCTTCGACGGTGAGAACCGAGAAAACGTCCTCGCCAAGTTTGTCCACCGCCTCTGGCACTTCGCCCATCGCGATGCGCAATTCGTCGAGCGAGAGCTGCGGCAGGTCGCAGGCCTTGATTTCGGCTGCACGCACGGCGAGCGCGACCGCTTCGTGAGCGTCGCGGAAGGGCAGCCCCTTCTTGACGAGGTAATCGGCCAGGTCGGTTGCAGTGGCGAAACCTTGGGTGAGCGCGTCACGCATCGCATCGGCCTTGACCTGGATGCCGGTGATCAGGTCGGCGTAGATGCGCAAGGTGTCGATGACCGTGTCGGCGGTGTCGAACAGCGGCTCCTTGTCTTCCTGGTTGTCTTTGTTGTAGGCCAATGGCTGTCCTTTCATCAACGTCAGCAAGGCGATCAGGTTGCCGTTTGTTCGACCGGTCTTGCCGCGTACCAGCTCGGGCACGTCGGGGTTTTTCTTCTGCGGCATGATCGAGCTGCCGGTACAGAAGCGATCGGCCAGATCGATGAAGCCCACGCGTGGGCTCATCCATACGATGATTTCTTCGGACAGACGCGACAGGTGCATCATCAGCATTGAAGAGGCGGCGCAGAATTCAATCGTGAAGTCACGATCGCTGACGGCGTCGAGCGAGTTGGTGCACAGGGCCTCGAAGCCCAGTTCCTGGGCGACGAATTCCCGGTCGATGGGAAAACTGGTGCCGGCCAGTGCGGCGGCGCCGAGCGGCAGCCGGTTAACCCGCCGCCGACAGTCAATGTAACGCTCAGCGTCCCGCTCCAGCATGGCGTGGTAGGCCATCAGATGATGGCCGAAGGTGACGGGCTGGGCGACCTGCAGATGAGTGAAGCCGGGCATGGCCGTATCGGCATGCGCCTCGGCCACGTCAAGCAGGTTGTGCTGGAGTTCGCCGATCAGTGCGAGAATCTGGTCGATCGCGTCGCGTAGCCACAGACGGATGTCGGTGGCGACCTGATCATTGCGGCTGCGACCGGTGTGCAGGCGCTTGCCGGCGTCGCCGATCAGCGCGGTGAGACGTTTTTCGATATTGAGGTGGACGTCCTCGTCGTCGAGGTTCCACGGGAATTCGCCGCGTTCGATCTCGTCCCTCACTTGCAGCAGACCGCGTTCGATGTCGATCAGGTCCTGTTCGCCGATGATGTGTTGACGCGCCAGCATCCGGGCATGTGCAAGCGAGCCGCGAATGTCTTGCTCGGCCATGCGTTGGTCGAAAAATACGGAAGCGGTGTACCGTTTGACGAGCTCGGAGACGGGTTCGGAAAAGCGACCGGACCAGGCCTTGGGAGATTCAGCGTTGGATTGATCTGTCATAATGCGCAGGGTGTGCGAGAGGGATGTGCCGCACAAATTGTCGCGGCGGAGAGAGGCAACAAGAGTGGGAATTATAAAGCAAAAGCCGGATCTTCCCGTACCGCGTCGGCCGTTGCCGGATCTGCGGAATTTGGGCGCACTGTTGCGCACCCTGTTGCTCGTGAATCTGCTGGCCTTGGGAACGGTCTTCATCGCCGAACCGGACCCCTTGCGTCAGCCTGAAGCCTTTCTCGCTTTCGCCGCCCGTCTTGAATTGCCGCTGTTTGCGAGCGTCCTGGTGTACATCGTGGCGAGAAAGGGCCTGGCGCGTCTGAATGGGCTGCCAGGGATGATCGTGACCGTGATGGGCGTGTTGGCAATCGTCGCGGCGCTTTTCCCGCTGCTTGCCTCGCCTGGAGATGCGCTGTGGCGTTGGCTGTTGTGGACGCTTGGCGCGACGTTGGCAGTCTTTGTCTATTTTGAACACCGCACGCGCGGACTGACGCCCGCGCTGGTCGAGGCGCGGTTGATGGCGCTGACCGCGCGTATGCGCCCGCATTTCTTGTTCAATGCGCTCAATGCCGTGCTCGGTGTGATTCGCTCCGACCCGCGACGGGCGGAGCGCGCACTGGAAGAGCTGGCTGAATTGTTCCGTGCGCTGCTGCGCGACCAGCACGACCTTGTGCCGCTGGCGGATGAGCTCACCTTGTGTCGGCGTTATCTGGAAATCGAGGGTTTACGGTTGGGGGAACGCCTGACCGTGCATTGGAAGCTTGACGAAGGCGTGGAGGCGGCTCTGGTTCCGCCGTTGATGCTTCAGCCCTTGATTGAAAATGCGATTTACCACGGTATCGAACCACTTTCCGCGGCGGGTGCGATTCATGTTTCCATCACGCGACACGCTTCGACGTTGCTGGTCGAGGTTGATAATCCGGTTTCGAATGATGCGAAAAGCCATGCCGGCAACCGTATTGCGCTCGACAACATCCGTGAGCGGTTGAAGCTGTTCTTTGATCTGGAGGCGGCGTTGACGCGTAAACAGCATGGCGGTCGGCATCGAGTCGCGCTACGCTTGCCTTTCGTCAGATGAAAGGAAATGTAATGAAGCCGTTGCGCGTTCTCATCGTGGATGACGAAGCGCCTGCGCGGTTGCGTTTGAGCGATCTGCTCAATGATCTCGCAGACGAGCATCCGACCGAAATCATCGGTTTGGCCGCCAACGGCGTCGAAGCGTTGCGCCTGCTCGAGGCGGAGCCGGCGGACGTGGTGTTGGCGGACATTCGCATGCCGGCCATGGACGGGGTGGCACTGGCGCGCGTGCTGGGCGACCGAACAGAAGCGCCGTGCGTGATTTTCACGACGGCCTATGAGACCCACGCGGTGGATGCCTTTGCGCTGGGAGCGACCGATTATCTGGTAAAGCCGGTGCGCGTCGAGCGTCTGGCCGAGGCGCTGTTTCGGGTACGCATGCGCAGAGCGCCGAAAGAAGAGAGTCTGCGGCATTTCAGCGTCAGCGAACGGGGTCGTATCGTGCTGTTGCCGGTAGCGGAAATTCTGGTGTTGCGGGCCGAAATGAAATATGTCACTGCAATCACCATCGAGCGTGAGTATGTACTCGACGAATCATTGGTGCAGATCGAAGAGACCTTCCCCGACTCTTTCTTGCGTGTGCATCGCAACTGTCTGGTTGCGCGCGAGGCGATCAGTGGCGTTGAACGTGTGGGCGATGGTGAGGGCGAAGGACGCTGGGATGTGATCGTGCGAGGACTGGATGAACGCGTGCCGGTGAGTCGCCGGCAATGGCCGGGAGTGCGGCAGGCATTAAGAATGTAGTGGAGGACGTAGGCGCCCGATTGGGTCGAGCGATTGCAACCGTGCCGAATGTGCAGCGGTGAGCGCGCGGCAAACGCCGCGCGCCTACGGAACGATCGTCTTCAGCCGCTGTTGCGCAGACCCGCGGCGATACCGTTGATCGACAGATGAATACCCTGACGCAGGCGTTCGTCGTCGGGGTTTTCACGGTGACGGCGTAACAGTTCGACCTGCACGTGGTTGAGCGGATCCAGATACGGGAAGCGGTTGCGAATCGAGCGCTTGAGCATCGGGTTGCCGTCGAGCAAATCATCTTGCTGCATGATCGCTTTGAGCAGTTCCACGGTGGCATGCCATTCGGTCTGGATGCTGCCGAAAATGCGTTTGCGCAGTTCGGCATCCTTTACCAGTCCGGCGTAGCGTGAAGCGATTGCCAGATCGGTTTTGGCCAGCACCATGTCCATGTTCGACAGCAAGGCGGCGAAAAACGACCATTCGCGATACATCTGGCGCAGTTTTTCGAGCCCGTTCGGCTGATTTTCGATCCACTGCTGCGCGGCGGTGCCGAAGCCGTACCAGCCTGGCAACATCAGACGACACTGTGACCAGCTGAACACCCACGGAATCGCCCGCAGGTCTTCAATGTGCTGCCCTTTCTTGCGCGAAGCCGGGCGTGAGCCGATGTTGAGCTCGGAAATTTCCGAGATCACCGTCGATTCCCAGAAATAATTTTCAAAGCCGTCGGTTTCGTAGACGAGTTTGCGGTAGGCACGGAAAGCATCGTCCGACAGCGTCTGCATGGCGTCGAGAAATTCCGTGCGCGGGGCGGGCTTGTCGCCCGACAACAGGGTGGCGTCCATCGTTGCGGCGACGATGACCTCAAGATTGCGGAAGCCGACTTCAGGGTTGTCGTATTTGGCAGCGATGACTTCGCCCTGTTCGGTCAAACGGATCTGACCCTGCACCGCACCACCCGGCTGAGCGAGAATGGCTTCGTAGCTGGGACCACCGCCGCGGCCGACCGAGCCGCCGCGCCCGTGGAACAGGCGCAGGCGCACGTCGTGCTTCGCAAAGATTTCAATCAGCCTGATTTCGCTTTTGTACAGCGACCAGCCGGAGGTCATGAAACCGCCGTCCTTGTTGCTGTCCGAATAGCCCAGCATCACCTCTTGTGTGCGTTGGCGCGAACTTTCAAGCAACGCCATGTACTGTGGCAGCGAGAACGCCGCGTCCATGATGTCCGGGGCGTTGGCGAGGTCTTCAATGGTCTCGAACAACGGGATGATGTTGCCATCCAGGGCCTGCTCGTTGGGGCGCAGAATGCCCGCCTCCTTGAGCAGCAGCGCGAGTTCAAGCAAATCGGAGACGCTGTCGGTCTTGGAAATGATGAAGTTGGTGATCGCGGCGGTGCCAAAACGCTGATGGATGCTGCGGGCAGTCTGAAAAATCGCCAGCTCGGAAGCGGTGGTTTTCGAATACTCGATGTGCGGTGATTGCAGAAGCCGGGGGGTGTGCAATTCCTCGAGCAGCAGCGCGACGCGAGCCTCTTCGTCCAATGCAAGGTAATCCGGTTCGCGTCGGGCGCAACGGAGCAGTTCGGCGACCACCTGTTCGTGGACATCGGAGTTTTGCCGCAGATCGATCGGCGCGAGATGGAAGCCGAAGATCTTTACCGCGCGGCGCAACAGGCGAAGCTTGCCACGCGCGAGCGTGGCTGAACCGTTGGCGACGAGTGAATGGTAAATGGTGTCGAGATCAGCAAGGAATTCCGCTGGCGTCGCATACGGTTCGCCTTCGACCAGCACCTTGCGGGTGGTGGTCTTGCCGAGCAGTGCATGGAAGGTGCCGGCGAGACGTTGTTGGATGCCGATCAAGGCACGACGGTAAGGTTCATCATTGCGTTGCCGCGAAGCATCGCTGGAATTGGCCGCGAGCTCGCGAACGCCTTCGGAAATGTTGACCAGACCTTCGGCAAGCGACAATTGGCTGCCCAGCGTCTGAACCCGGCTGAAGTAGTAATCGAATACTGTTTCGGCTTGCAGCGCCAAGGTGCGCTCCAGCACGTCGGCCGTGACGAAAGGGTTGCCGTCGCGATCCCCACCGATCCAACTGCCGATCTTCATGAACGCCGGCAGCTCAATCCCTTCCAGAGCGGGATCGTGTTTGGCGAGTTGTTCCTCAATGGTGGCGTACAACTTGGGCAGCTGACGCAGGAAGGTGAGGTTGAAGTAGGACAGGCCAATGGTGACTTCGTCGGTCACGGACGGGCGCACCGGACGCAACATGCGCGTCTGCCACAGGGTCAGAACCGCACGGCGAAGTTCCTCGTCCGACAGGGCGATTTCCTCTGGCGTCATCGCGATCCGGTCGCGGTCATCGAGCTGGCGCGCGATGCGCATCTGGGAGTTGAGAATGCTGCGACGCTGGACTTCGGTAGGGTGCGCGGTCAGTACCGGCGAGATCATCGCGGTGTCGAAGAAAGAGGCCAGTTCGTTGACCGACAGGCCGCGAGCCAGTGCGTCGTTCATCGAGCGCTCGAGCGTGCCTTTGTGCGGCGCGGAGTGCATGCGCAAATGGTAGCGGGTGCGGCGCGTGTGATGCTGATCTTCGGCGAGGTTCGCGAGGTGTGAGAAATAGCTGAAGCCGCGAACCACCTGGATGGTCTGTTCGCCCGATGAGGCATCGAGCAGATTTTCCAGCTCGCGCTTGGCGTCATGATCATCGTAGCGGCGAAAACGCACTGAAGTCTGGCGGATGCGCTCGATCAGATCGAAGGTGGCTTCGCCATGTTGTTCACGGATGGTGTCGCCAAGCAGGCGGCCGAGCATCCGGATGTCTTCGCGTAGCGGTTCGTCCTTGTCCTGGGTCGTCATGTGTATCCGTGTTCTGGTTGTCGGGTTTGTGAAGCGCTTCTGCACGCTGCCGAAGGAGACATAGATTACCAGTAATTATGCATGGGCGCGGGTAGGGGCACTTCTGACGTACATGCTAGAATTATGCATATTCCCGCGCTGGGAGAAGGGTTCTGGCCCGCTTTCAGCTCCTCAGATTTCATTTCGAGCGTTACCATTTCATGACTTCGAGCACGCCTCAGCGCATCGTCATCGCCACCCGGGAAAGCCGTCTCGCCCTGTGGCAGGCCGAGCATATCAAAGCTCGCCTCGAGACCCTGTATCCGAGCTGCACAGTCGAATTGCTCGGCATGACCACACGCGGCGACCAGATTCTGGACCGCCCGCTCGCCAAGGTGGGGGGCAAGGGGCTGTTCATTAAAGAGCTCGAAACCGCGTTGCTGGATGGCCGTGCAGATATCGCGGTGCATTCAATGAAAGATGTGCCGATGCAGTTCGAGCCGGGGTTCGCGTTGGCCTGCATCTGCGACCGCGCCTCGCCATTCGATGCCTTCGTGTCGAATCGGTATGACAGCTTCGAAGAAATGCCGCCGGGCGCCATCGTGGGAACATCTTCGATGCGCCGCCAGGCGCAGATTTGTGCCCGCTTCCCTTATCTGTCGGTGAATTTTCTGCGTGGCAATCTCGACACGCGTTTGCGCAAGCTGGACGAAGGTCAGTACGACGCAATCGTGCTGGCCGAAGCGGGTTTGCGTCGTATGAATATGGACGCACGCGTCCGCAAGGTGCTGCCGCCCGAACAATCCTTGCCGGCCGTGGGGCAGGGCGCATTGGGCATCGAGTGCCTGGCGGATCGTTCTGATCTGCAAGCCGCGCTTGCGCCGCTCGCCGATGCGGACGTGAGTGTGTGTGTGACCGCGGAACGGGCGGTCTCCCGTACATTGGGCGGCAGCTGTGAAGTGCCGCTGGGTGCCTATGCCGAATTGGTGGACGGAACGTTGCATCTGCGAGGTTTTGTGGCCGAGCCGGATGGCTCACGCATGTTGCTGGCGGAGCGCAAGGGCTCGTCCAGCGATCCGGATGCCCTGGGCGTGGCGGTGGCGGAAGATTTGCGGGCGCAGGGCGCAGACGCCATTCTCGCTGCGCTGGGCTAGGTGCGACCCGCAAGGGAGGGTGTGTGCAGCAATCGCTGGCAGGTCGAACCATTGTCGTGACCCGGCCCGAAGCTCAGGCCGAAACGCTGAGCCGTGAAATCGAACGGCGTGGGGGCAAAGCCCTGCGTTTCCCGGTGTTGGGAATCGCACCGCCTCACGATGACGCCGAACTCCTTGCC
Source organism: Azoarcus sp. (assembly GCA_035306825.1). Taxonomy (GTDB): domain Bacteria; phylum Pseudomonadota; class Gammaproteobacteria; order Burkholderiales; family Rhodocyclaceae; genus Pseudazoarcus. The sequence continues at coordinate 34,808 of DATGNI010000100.1, forward strand.
GTGACGGCCCGACTGGATGATTTTGCGCTGGCGTTTTTTGTCAGTCCGAATGCCGTAGAGCACGCGCTCTCTTGCATACTGGCTCACCGTGGCTGGCCGCCGCAGCTGCCGGTCGCGACCGTCGGACCGGGCAGCGCGCAGGTGTTGCACGCGGCCGGTTTCGAGCATGTCATCGTCCCGCGCGAAGGTTTTGACAGTGAGGCCGTGCTTGAATTGCCCGAATTTTCCGCCGCCAGACTGGCCGGACGCAAGGTGGTGATTTTCCGTGGCGATGGCGGGCGCGAATTGCTGGCTGAAACGCTGACGCAGCGGGGGGCCGAAGTCGTCAAGGTGACGGCCTACCATCGGTACTGTCCCCGAACGGATCCGACGCCGTTGGTGAATATGGCTTTGGCGGGACACGTCGACGCTTTAGTATTGACGAGCAGTGAAGGGGTGCGCAATCTTGTGAGTATGCTGAAAGCACCCGCAATGGCAGTATTGGCTCAGGTGCCGGTTTTTGCGCCGCATCCGCGCATTGCCGGTCATGCGCTTGAGGCAGGCTTTCATGCCGTCATCGAAACGGATGGCGGCGATGCAGGCATTTTGATGGGTCTCGAAAGGGGTCTGGGCTCCGCGTCCGACGTTTGATATCTCGGTTAAACTCGCGAACATGAAAAAACAGAAACCCGCGCTGACGCAGCCGCCGGCTGCGGACAAGAACAGCAAGGCCACCATGGCCCCTTCGGAAGAGCGTCGTCCTGATCAAACGGGCGGGGTTGAGCGATCCGAAGAAAACGTCGCATTGCGCCCGGCGGACCCTGAGGCCGCGGCGCAGGCCAAGCTTGCGAATATGGAAAAACAAAACGCCACGCGGACGTCCTCGACGCCTGCAGACAAGGTTGAACCTTCTGCGCAAAGCAAGATGGAAGACCGCCGTTCCGGGCAGGCGGGTGAAACGGCCTCCTCCGGAGGAGGCGTGCCGCCGCACTCCGCTGCGTCTGTTACCGCCAGGAAGGAGGAACCGCGCAAGCGTGCAACCGCCGCTTTGGTACTCGCCTTGTTTGCCTTGGCCGGGGTGGGGCTGGTTGGCTGGCAGATGTGGGAATTGCGTCAAGACGCGGCGGGCATGCGCACCACCGTTGCGGACCGCTTTGCTGCAGCGGATGAACGTTCGACCGAATCATTGGCCATGGCCAAAAGCGTTCGTGAATCGGTTGATTTTCTGCAGGGCCGCTTTGGCGCAATCGAATCGCGCGTCGAGAAAAGCGAAGGGCAGGCCGCGGCGCTCGAATCGATGTACCAGGAATTTTCCCGTTCGCGTAGCGATCGGGCGCTGGCCGAGGTGGATCAGGCGATTTCGATTGCCGGACAACAGTTACGTCTCGCGGGCAATTACGAAGCGGCACTGATTGCGCTGCGCAGTGCCGAGGCGCGACTCGCCTCACCGGAAATGGCGCATCTGCATGATCTGCGCAAGGCGTTGGTCGCAGACATCGACGCGGTCAAGGCGCACCCGCGGGTCGACGTGTCCGGTCTTGCATTGCAGCTCGACCTGCTGATTGGACACATCGACGATCTGCCGTTGGCGTATGCCGTTGAGCCCGCAGGCAGCCTGCCGCCCGCACAGCCCGAAGCGACGGATGCCGCACCGGAAAATGCCAGTACGGCGGAAGTGTGGTGGGATAAGGCGCTGGACTCGGCACAACGGCTTGGCGCGGAGGCCTGGAATGAGATGCGTGGCATGGTCCGTCTGGAACGCCTCGACGGTGGCAATGATCCTGCGCTGCTCTCGCCGCAACGGGGCGCATTTCTGCGCGACAACGTCAAATTGCGTTTGCTGAGCGCACGGCTTGCTTTGCTGGCAAGTGACGCGCGAATCTATTCGAATGATCTGAGTGCTGCACGAGAATTGCTCGAACGCTATTTCGATCTTCGCGACGACAAGGTCATCCATGTGCTGAACAGATTCGAAGAGCTCGAGGGCATCAAGATTGAGGCCGAAGCGCCATCGCTGACGCGTACGTTCTCCGCTTTGGGCATGGTGCGGGCCCAACTGTCGGCCGACGCCGAGCGCTAAGGGAGCGGAACGATGCGACTGTTGATCTGGATCGTTGCGATCTTTGCCATCGCGGTGGGGATAGCGGTTTTGGCCAATGCGAACGAAGGCTATGTGCTGATCGTGTCGCCGCCGTGGCGCGCACAGGTGTCGACAAACTTCGCGATCCTCGCGCTGATTGTCGCGTTCTTTGCGTTCTATGCGCTGATCCGTCTGGTGCGCAAAACGCTCAGGCTGCCTGAACGCGTTGCGCAGTATCGAGAGCGTCGGTGCGAGCGGAAAGAATCACAGGCCTTGCATCGTGCGTTGCGTGCCTTGTACGACGGACGGTTCAGTGATGCCTTGAGTCATGCCAAGACGGCCGACAAAGTGGGCGGAAAATCTTTTGAAGTCGCGTTGATCGCGGCACGCGCAGCGCACGCGTTGAACGATGAGCGCCGCTGTGCGGAATGGCTCGACAGGGCGGCTGAGCGAGAAGGCGGCCAGGCGCCGCGGTTGCTCGCGCAGGCAAGCTTCGCGCTGGACGACGGCAAGCTTGAGATTGCGCGCAGTGCGCTTGAAGAGCTGCGCGGGATCCCTCATCGGAGCGTTGCGACAACCCGTCTGGGAATGGAGTTGGCGCGTGCTCAAGGCCGCTGGGACGAAGTGCTCCGCCTCGTACCGGAACTGCGCTCACAAAAGGTCATCACGGACGAGGAAGCCCGCAGCCTGACGCGCGCCGCACGCTTGGCCGATTTTCGTGCGAAGGCGGGCGATGAAGAGGCATTGCTGGCCAGCTGGCGCGAATTGTCAAAGCAGGAACTGGCGGATCGTGCACTGGTTGCGGGGGTGCTCCCGCTGCTGGCCGACGTCGGACAGGGTCCTGTAGCCCGTCGGACGGTTGAGCGCTTGCTGGACGCGCAATGGGATTCGGCGTTGGCGCGACAGTATTTTGCGTGCGCTGGCGAAGGTGTCGAGGCGACCGAAGCGCTTCGACGCGCGGAACGATGGCTGCCTGAACACCCGGGCGATGCCGGCCTGCTGGCCTCGCTTGGCCGGCAATGCATGGCCGCACAGGTGTGGGGCAAGGCCCAGGGGTATCTGGAGGAGTCTCTCGCGCGCGACCCGCGGCCCGAGGTGCATGCCACCCTGGCCAGCCTGTTTGAACGCCTGGAACGTAAGGATGAGGCTGCCCGGCATTATCGCGAAGCGGCACGCCTGGCGACGGCTGCCTGACTGCGCGGATCCGTCCAGAATGAAAGCCGCGGCAGCTTGGCCGCGGTTTTTTTATGCAGGTTGAGCCCGCTCGCAGCCAACGCGCTGTTTTTTCTCGGCAGAGAAGCTGTGTCATGCGCATGCAGGAGTTGAGTTCAGGACTTTGACAGCCTGAACCCAAGCTGAAATCATGCGTCTCGTTTTGAACCACCCGTACAAGGAGAAAACATGCCCATCGTGAACATTCAGCTCATTGAAGGTCGCAGTAACGAGCAGAAAGAAGCCCTGATCAAAAAAGTCACCGATGCCTGTGTGGAATCGATCGATTGCACGCCGGAAAGTGTGCGTATTTTGCTGTCGGACGTTTCCACCCAGCACTTCGGCGTGGCCGGCGTGTCGGTGGCGAAGAAGCGCGCCAACAAATCCTGAACGCACTGTCGTTCCAGACAAAAAAGCCGTGGCCAGGGTCACGGCTTTTTTGTCTGGAGGGTGTGGTGTGTGTGATGGTTTCGCTTCGTCTCGAGCGACGAGGCTTTCGCTCCGGCGCGCGCCCCGGACCGGTCGGCGTCTGTTTAAACCCAGTCGCGCGCGGGGAGGTATTTTTCGTACAGCTCGGCTTCGGCAGAGCCGGGTTCGGGGTGCCAGTCGTAGCGCCATTTCACGATTGGCGGGAGCGACATCAGGATGGATTCGGTGCGTCCGCCCGATTGCAGGCCGAATAACGTGCCACGGTCGAGGACGAGGTTGAATTCGACGTAGCGGCCGCGACGGTACGCCTGGAAGTCGCGTTCGCGCTCGCCGTAGTCGTGATCGCGGCGGCGTTCGATGATCGGCAGATAGGCGTCGAGGAAGGCGTCGCCGACCGAGCGCGTGAGGCCGAAAGCCGACTCGAACGAAAGCTTGCCGTCGGCGCCGAGATCGTCGAAAAACAATCCGCCGACACCGCGCGCTTCGTTGCGGTGCGTGAGGAAAAAGTACCGGTCACACCATTGCTTGAGGCGACGGTATTCATCTTCGCCGCCGAACGGCAGCACTGCGTCACGACAGGTGGCATGAAAGTGACGCACGTCCTCTTCGAAGGGGTAGTAGGGCGTGAGGTCCATGCCGCCCCCAAACCACCAGACCGGCGCCTTGTCGGGCGCGTTGGCAACGAAGCAGCGCACGTTCATGTGCACCGTCGGGCAATACGGGTTGCGCGGATGGAGCACCAGCGATACGCCCATTGCCTCGAAGCTGCGACCGGCCAATTCGGGTCGGTGGGCGGTGGCTGAGGCGGGCATGGCTTTGCCCATGACGTGGGAGAAATTGACCCCGCCACGTTCGAAGAAAGTGCCTTCCTCGATGACCCGGGTGTGTCCGCCGCCGCCTTCTGCCCGTTCCCAAGCGTCGCTGTGGAAGGCTTTACCGTCGAATGCCTCGCACCGTGCGACGATTTCTGTCTGTAAGCCGACAAGCCAGTTTTTGACGGTGTTGATATCCATGTCAGTGTTTGCGCGCGAGCGCATGGTGACCGATGTCGCGACGGAACTGGCTGCCTTCGAAATGAATCTCGTCGACGATTTTGTAGGCACAGGCCTGAGCGCTGCGTACGCTGTCGCCGAGCGCCGTCACGCACAAGACCCGGCCGCCGGAAGTGACCACTTCACCGGCTGGGCTGAGCGCGGTACCGGCGTGAAAGACGTGGGCGTCCGGATTTTCCTGGTCGGGCAGGCCGGTGATGACGTCTCCTTTGCGCGGCTTTTCCGGATAACCATGAGCAGCTATCACGACGCCAAGGGCGAAACGGCGGTCCCATTCGGCCTCGACCTGGTCGAGACGGCGCTCAAGCGCGGCCTCGACCAGGTCGGCCAGATCGCTCTTGAGGCGCAGCAGGATCGGTTGGGTCTCAGGATCGCCCAGACGGCAATTGAATTCCACCACGCGCGGTTGCCCCTGGGGATCGATCATCAGGCCGGCATATAGAAAGCCGGTATAGGGGAAGCCTTCTTTCTTCATGCCGTTGAGCGTTGGGGTAATGACTTCCCGCATCACGCGTGCATGCACTTCGGGAGTGACGACCGGAGCGGGCGAGTAGGCGCCCATGCCGCCGGTGTTGGGGCCTTCGTCATCATCCTTGAGACGTTTATGATCTTGACTGGTGGCGAGCGGAAGAACGTGTTCGCCGTCGGCCATGACAATAAAACTGGCTTCTTCGCCCTGCATGAATTCTTCGATCACCACGCGTGCGCCGGCATCGCCCATCTTGTTGTCGAGCAACATCATGTCGATCGCGGCGTGGGCCTGTTCCAGCGTCATGGCGACGACCACCCCCTTGCCGGCAGCCAGGCCGTCGGCCTTGATGACGATCGGGGCGCCTTCGCGCTCGATGTATGCGTGCGCGGCTTGGGCGTCGGAGAAGGTCTCGTATTTGGCGGTCGGGATACCGTGGCGGATCATGAACTGCTTGGCGAAATCCTTCGAGCTTTCAAGCTGCGCCGCCGCCTGAGTCGGCCCGAAAATCGGCAGATCGGCCTTGCGGAACGCATCCACGATACCGTCGGCAAGCGGCGCTTCGGGGCCGACGACGGTCCAGGCGATGCCTTCTTTCTGCACGAATTCGACCAGTTCGTTGACCGCGCTGATCGAACAGTTTTCAAGACGTGCTTCACGCGCGGTGCCGGCGTTGCCGGGCGCGACAAAGACGCGGGTGATTCTGGGGGAGCGTTCGAGCTTCCAGGCGAGTGCGTGTTCGCGACCGCCCGAGCCAATGATGAGAACTTTCATCTTTTTGTTGCCTGCTTTCGGAAGCGGAATTAATGACGGAAATGGCGATAGCCGGTAAAGACCATGGCTATGCCGTGTTCATCGGCGGCAGCAATGACCTCGTCATCGCGTACCGAGCCGCCCGGCTGGATGACAGCGGTGGCACCAGCTTCGGCCAGGACGTCAAGACCGTCCCGGAACGGAAAAAAGGCGTCCGAGGCGACGACCGAACCCGGAATGGCCAAGTTTGCGTTGGTGGCCTTGATCGCCGCAATGCGCGCTGAATCGACGCGGCTCATCTGACCTGCGCCGACGCCTACCGTCATGCCATCGCGGCAATACACAATGGCGTTGGACTTGACGTGCTTGGCCACACGCCAGGCAAACAGCAGGTCCACCAGCTCGGTGGCGGTCGGTGCGCGTTGGGTGACGATCTTCAGATCTTCGGTGTGAATGCGGGCTTCGTCCGCACTTTGTACCAGCAACCCTCCGCCGACCCGTTTGTAATCGAGTGCCCCGGAGGAAGTGCCAAGCGGGCAGGTGAGTACGCGTACATTCTTTTTTGCGGTGAGCAAAGCGAGGGCATCGGCTGTATAGGAAGGTGCGATCAGCACTTCCATGAATTGCTTCGACACCGCTTCGGCGGTGGGGAGGTCAACTTCGCTGTTGAAGGCGATGATCCCGCCAAAGGCCGAGGTGGGGTCGGTCTGGAAGGCTTTGGCATAGGCTTCTGCGGTATGCGCAGCGACGGCAGCACCGCACGGGTTGGCATGTTTGACGATGACGCAGGCGGGCGCGTCGAGGGTCTTGACGCACTCCCATGCGGCATCCGCATCGGCAATATTGTTGTACGACAGTTCCTTCCCCTGCAATTGGGTGTAGCGCGCGATGGCGCCTTGTGCTGCGCCCGGTTCGCGGTAAAAGGCTGCGCTCTGCTGCGGGTTTTCGCCGTAGCGTAAATCTTGTGCCTTGTCGAAGGCCAGGTGCAAACGCGCCGGATAGGCCTGGCGCTCGCCCTTGGCGGAGAGTGCGGTCAGGTAATTCGAGATCGCCGAGTCATAACGTGCGGTGTGAGTATAGGCCTTGGCCGCCAACGCGAAGCGGGTCTCGTAGGACAGTGCGCCGTCGTTGGATTGCAGTTCCGCAGCGATGCTTTCGTAATCGTCCGGATTGGTGACGATTCCGACGCCGCCATTCGCGTCGCCATGATTTTTGGCAGCCGCGCGGACCATTGCCGGGCCGCCGATATCGATGTTCTCGATCGCGTCTTCAAGCGTGCAGTTGTCGTTGGCAACGGTCTGTTCGAAGGGGTACAGGTTGACGACAACGAGGTCGATCGCCGAAATGTCGTGTGCAGCGAGGGTCTCCATGTGCCCGGCCAGATCGCGCCGTGCGAGGATACCTCCGTGAATTTTCGGGTGCAGGGTCTTCACGCGCCCGTCAAGCATTTCGGGAAAACCGGTGTGCTCGGAGACGTCCGTTACTGGCAGGCCGGCTTCGCGCAGCAATTCTGCAGTGCCGCCGGTGGACAACAGCTTGACGCCGAGCGTATGCAAAACACCTGCGAATACGACGATGCCGCGCTTATCGGAAACGCTCAGTAGGGCTTGGCTGATTTTCATGGTGGCGGAAGTGTGAAAAGGGTTACAGCAACTTGTAGTCGGAAAGCTTTCGACGCAGGGTGTTGCGGTTGATGCCGAGCATGCGGGCGGCGGTGGATTGGTTGCCACCTGCGCGTTCGAGCACGAAAGCCAGCATTGAACGTTCGACGTTGCGCATCACCATGTCGTAGATCGGGCTGGGTTGCTCGCCGTCAAGATCGCGGAAATATTGCTCAAGGGTGCGATGCACGGATTCGGCGATGTCGTTGGGGCGACTCATGCGGCGAGCTCCTGCGGGTTGTCTTCATAGCTCAAGCGGTGGTCGTGTTCCGCGAGTTGTCCGAAGAATTCATGAATGGCTGCGAGTTGGGCGGTAGTCTGGCCCAGGGTGTTCATCATCTTGCGGAACGCCGCCGAGCCGGTAAGGCCTTTGGTGTACCACGAGATATGCTTGCGGGCGATCCTCACTCCGCGCTCCTCACCGTAAAAGCCGTAGAGATCTTCGATATGTTCAAGGCATACACGTTGAATCTCGGATACGAGTGGGGGCGGAAGCAGTTCACCCGTGTTCAGGTAGTGTTCAATTTCACGGAAGATCCAGGGGCGTCCTTGAGCCGCGCGGCCGACCATGATGCCATCGGCTTGAGTGTAGTCGAGAACATGTTTGGCTTTCTGCGGTGTAGTGATGTCGCCGTTGGCGATGACCGGGATGTTCACGCGCGTCTTGACGTGGGCGATGGTGTCGTATTCTGCGTCGCCGGTGTATTGGTCGGCACGCGTGCGTCCGTGAATGGCAATTGCGCGGATGCCGGATTCTTCCGCAATGCGCGCGATGGTTGGTGCGTTCTTGTTTTCACGGTTCCAGCCCGTGCGGAATTTGAGCGTCACCGGGGTGTCGGGTACGGCTGACACAACAGCTTCGAGGATGCGGGCAACGAGCAGTTCGTCCTGCATCAGCGCTGAGCCGGCCATGACGTTGCAGACCTTTTTGGCCGGGCAGCCCATGTTGATGTCGATGATCTGCGCGCCGCGCTCGGCGTTGTAGCGTGCGGCCTCGGCCATCATCGCCGGGTCGGCGCCGGCAATCTGCACCGAAATCGGCGCCACCTCGCCCTCATGGTTGGCCCGCCGACGGGTCTTGGCGCTGCCGTAGAGCAGCGAGTTGGAGGTCACCATCTCGCTCACCGCGAGTCC
>DATGNI010000101.1:0-14878 GCA_035306825.1 Azoarcus sp.
AACGCGGCTGGAAACCCGATTACATCGCCGTGCGCCGACAGTCCGACTTGCAGCCGCCAGTCAGCGAGCACGATCCGCTGGTCGTGCTGGCAGCCGCAAAACTGGGCACCACGCGGTTGATCGACAATCTGGAAATTTGAAATACGGTACGCTCTATCCAGCACCGCAATGAGGAGCGTCTGAGCCGCCGCCTTTACCATTCGGCCTCACGCGTCCCGCGCGCCTTCAGAGCGATGCCCTGCATTCAAAACAACCAAGGTACGACAGCGGGGTTGCATTCAGCGCACGGGGAGGAACACTCATGGCTACCAGAAGTTGGTACGGATCGGTTCAGAAGTCGGGCATTTCCGCCAGAAACGATCGAGCTGTCGCGATGGCGCTGTTCGGGAAGCAGCCCCTGCGTTTTGTCTTGGCGCTGTTTTTCACTCTTCTGGCGTGCACCGGAATGTCGGCTCAGGCCGCTGACTTCGCCCCTTATGGCAAGGCGAGCACGGCGTTGGACGTCTATCCGGATATGGATCTGGTATTCGACGTCAACTACTCAGATCCGCAAGACTTGCACGTTCTGTATGGGTTCGTGCGTAACGCACAGCGTCACGTACAAGGACGCAAAGTGCTGGTCTTGCACGGACCCGAACTGCGCGCATTTGCTCGCGAACACTATGAAACCTATCAGCCGGTCATCGACCGCATGGCTGAGCTGGCGCGCGACGGCGTCGAATTTCGTATGTGCAACGATGCCCTCCGCGCCGCCGGATACGAGCCGGACGACATGCATGGTTTCGTCACGGTGATCGCCTCCGGCTTTCCCGAGATTGCGTTGCTGCAGCAACAGGGTTTCCGCTACATCAACCCTGTGCCGTTAAACGTGGCCGATTTGCGCCGCCGTCATCCGGCGGACTGATTTTCTCTGCACTCAACGCGCATTCAATCCGGATGGTTGCTTCATTCAGGTGGCGGGACGGTAATAACGTTCCAGCCAGTGCGCGTACGGCGCCGGCAGAATCCAGGTGGGTTTTTCAAGCTTCAGTGCTTGAGCCACCTGCATGGGCCAATGCGGATTGGCCAGGTGCGCGCGGCCAATCATGACAAGATCCATTTTCTTTTCGGCGATGACCTGCTCAACGTCCGGCACGGCGTCGATGCCCCAGGCGGCCGCCACAGGCAAGTCCGCTTCGGTGCGCACGCGTTCGGCGACAGGAGCGAGGAAAGCCGGGCTCCAGGGAATGTTTACGTCTGGCGTGGAAAAGCCCATGCTGACGCTGAGAAGATCCAAACCACCTTGGCGAAATTGGCGGGTCAGTTCGATGGATTCGGCAAGCGTTTCTTCGTCTCGGCCGTCGTATTCGATGACGCCGAAACGCGCGGTCAATGGCAGTTCTTCCGGCCATTCCTGGCGTACAGCTGCGAGCGTTTCGAGCAGAAAACGACTCCGGCCGACGAAATCTTCGCCGTACTGATCCTTGCGTTGATTGGAGGCCGCGGCAAAAAAGCTTTGCGCCAGATAACCGTGGGCGAAGTGCAGTTCCAGCCATTCGAAACCGGCCTCCCGGGCGCGACGTGCGGCAGCGACGAAATCCGCCGTGACGCGTTTAATGTCGTCCAAAGTCATTTCGCGCGGCACTTTCGGAAGATTCTCTCCGAAGGCAATGGCGGAGGGGGCGATGGTCTGCCAACCACGCGGATCACTGTTCGGGATGTGATCATCGCCTTCCCACGGCCGATTGGCGCTGGCTTTTCGACCGGCGTGGGCAATCTGGATGCCCGGCACCGCGCCGGCGCTCTTGATCGCGGAGGCGATACGCGCCATGCCCTCGGCCTGTTCATCGTTCCACAATCCGGTGCAGGCGGGCGTGATCCGGCCCTCGGGCGACACAGCCGTGGCTTCAACAATGACCAGTCCCGCGCCACCACGAGCCAAGCTGGTGTAATGCGCCAGATGCCAATCGTTGACCAGACCGTCTTCTGCACTGTACTGGCACATCGGTGGTACAGCGATACGGTTTTTCAGGGTGACGTCTTTCAGGCGAAACGAAGTAAAGAGCGCGGACATGCACATTCCTCGAAATATTCAAAAAAAAGCCGGCGGGGAATCTACAAGTCTAAAGAACCCTCTTCATAACGAAACCTTTTATAGGCTATCGGCTTAATACGTTTTATTCATGCTCGGCGCGCAATCATCGAATTGCCTGGCGAAACACTCGATTGCCTTTCGCTGCGTTGAACAGGAAACGGACGCAAGCTCAACCCTCCAAAGCCTTGCCGACCACCTCCGCCACATCCGCAGACAAGCCGTGCGTATCGCGTACGCGTTCAAGTTGCGTACGGATTGAAGCCTGCAATTGCGGCGTATAGCGGCGCCAGTTTTCCAGCGAACGTGCCATGCGCGAGGCAACCTGCGGGTTACGGCGGTCAAGCTCGACAATCTGTTCAGCCCAGAAAGCGTGTCCATCGAGGGTATGGAATTCTGCCGGATTGCCGCGAAAGAAGGTGCCAAGCAAAGCGTACACCTTGTTCGGGTTGGTGATCTTGAAGGCCGGGTCCTGCATCAGCGCGCGCACGCGTTCAAGCGTAGGTGCGGCATCCTGTTCCCAGCGCCACGCGCCGGCCTGCAGGGCGAACCATTTGTCGAGCACCAGCGCGTCGTTTTCAAAACGTTGATAGAACATTGCGAGCGCAGATTGCTTGGCCGGGCTGGCGCTATGTACCAATGCGGCCAACGCGCCGAAATGCTCGGTCATGTTTCCCGCACGGTTGAATTGCTGTTCGGCATGCGACAGGCCGTCGGCGTTATTGGCTGCCGCCAGGTAACGCAGCGCGAGGTTGCGCAGCGCGCGGCGCCCTGCGTCGCCCGGGTGGTAGCGGTATTCGCCTGTCACGGCGAAACGTTCGTACAACGCGAGCCACTGCGCGGCGAAGCGCTCACCCAGCACGCGATGCACCTGTATCAGCGTGGCGCGCAGACGAGCCGGATCGGCTTCCTTCATGCGTTCGAGCAACCAGGCCTCGCTCGGCAGCGTTGCTGCTAGCGCGAGAAAAGCGGGCTCCAGGCTCTCATCGGCCAACAGCTTGCCCCAGGCGTCGAGAAACGATTCGGGGATCGGCGTGTTCGGATCGGCGGCATGTGCAAGCACCACCCGCTCCGCGAACCGCTGCACGGCATCCCAACGGTTGCACGGGTCTGCATCATGCGCCATGCGGAAGGCGAGGCGCACATTATCTTCGTCAATGTCCAGCATTACCGGCGCGGAGAAACCGCGCAACACCGACGGGACTGGCTCGACGGGAATCTCTTCAAAAACGAACTTCTGCACGTTTTCGACGAGTTCGAGCACGCGCGTCGTCCCCCCTGCGGCGCCCTCCCCCTCCAAGCGCAGCGGCAGATCCACACCATCCGGAGCGATCAAGCCAACCGCAACGGGAATCACCAGTGGTGAATGTTCAGTCCCGGCCGAGGGCGCCGAAATGGATTGCGACAAGGTCAGCGTGTAGCTTTTCGCCGCAGCATCCCAGTGCCCATGCGCGCGCACCACCGGGGTGCCTGCTTGCGAATACCAGCGCATGAACTGACTCATGTCGCGGCCATTGGCATCGGCCATCGCGGTGACAAAATCATCGCAGGTCACGGCCTGACCATCATGGCGCTCGAAGTACAGGTCCATCCCCTTACGAAAACCTTCAGCGCCCAGCAGCGTATGCTGCATGCGGATCACCTCGGCGCCTTTCTCGTACACCGTGGCGGTATAAAAGTTGTTGATCTCCTGGTAGCTCTCCGGACGAATCGGATGAGCCATTGGCCCCGCATCTTCGGCAAACTGGACGGTACGCAACACGCGCACATCATCAATGCGTTTCACCGCACGAGCGGACGCAGCGCGCTCTGCCCCTGCCGCACGCGCCAACATGTCTGCGGAAAACTGTTGGTCACGAAAGACCGTCAGCCCTTCCTTGAGGGTGAGCTGAAACCAATCTCGACAGGTCACACGGTTGCCGGTCCAGTTGTGGAAATATTCGTGCGCGACAACACTCTCGATGCCCTCGTAATCCGCGTCCGTGGCGGTGTCCGGGCGAGCGAAAACGAAGCGGGAGTTGAAAATATTCAGCCCCTTGTTCTCCATTGCGCCCATGTTGAAGTCCCCCACGGCGACAATCATGAAGCGATCGAGATCAAGCTCCAGCCCGAAAGTTTCCTCGTCCCAGCGCATGGAATTCACCAGTGAATCCATTGCATGGCTAGCGCGATCAAGGTTGCCCGGCTCGACCCACACCTGCAGCAAAACCTCACGACCAGACAGGGTTTTGGTCTTGCGCTCCAGCACTTCGAGTTCCGCTGCAACGAGCGCAAACAAATACGATGGCTTCGGGAACGGATCTTCCCACACCGCATAATGACGACCGTCCGGCAGATCGCCCGAATCCTTCAGGTTGCCATTGGAAAGCAGTACGGGGTACAGCTTCCGATCCCCCTCGATGCGCACGGTATAACGCGACATCACATCCGGGCGATCGGGGAAATAGGTCATCCGCCGAAAACCTTCCGCTTCGCATTGCGTAAACAGGCCGTTTTGCGATGCATAGAGACCGGACAGAGTGGTGTTGGCGGAAGGATTCACACGGGTGACGACCTCCACCACCGCCACCTGCCCCGGCAGATCCAGCTCAATACCAGCGGCACTATGTTGCATCCAGTCGTCCGCCTCGCTGCCGTCGACCTTCAGAGAGATCAGTTCCAGGTCTTCGCCATACAGCATCAGCGGCCCTTCTTCCCCGCGTTTTTTCACGCAGACAAGTCGACTTTTGATCTGCGTGACATCGGCCCCCAAATCAAAGTGAAGCTCGACGGTATCAATACGCCACGCCAACGGCTGATAGTCGGCACGGCGAATGGCGACAGGGCTGAGGGAATTATCCATACGGTTTGATCCTGAATCAGTTTTTCTGCGGCTTTGGGAGCAACACTATGCAGGTGCCTGCAAGACGGTCATGCAGGAACTGGCGATCCTTGTCAAAGAACGCCCACCACACGCCGATCCCTGCACACCATAGCGACGGCCAGGTCAGCAAATATCGCAGTGCAGCACGACCCCATGCTGGCGGCAGCCCGTAACGGACGTCCACCACCTTGAGATTCCAGGTTTGCATGGCAAGCGTGGCGCCATGGCGATGCCAGTACCAGACGAAATACGCGCCCAGCACAAAGAACACATGCAGCCACAACATCCAGCCGACAAACACCCAACCGGTGGTCCACCCAAGAATCAGGTGCGGGACCAGGAAAGCAAGGAACAGCACGCCGATCAGCAGCAAGACTTCATACAGCATGCTGGCCAGACGGCGACGCAGACCGGCGGGTTCAACCACGGTGCGACCGGTGGTTGCCGGCGCAGCGGACATTTTCTGCATTGAGAGAATCCTGCCAAGGAAAGGCATTAAGCCGTTGAGAATGCACGCGAAGATGCACCCGTGGAAATAATTTTTGCAGTGCACCAAGGCTTGACCGGAGAGCGCTCCGAGGCTAGCATTTCCGGTTTCGGATTGATTGCGAAAGCGAGCCTTGCAATGGAACTCACCGGTGCTGAAATTCTAATCAGGAGTCTGCAGGAAGAAAAGGTCGAATATGTATTCGGCTATCCTGGCGGCGCCGTACTGTTCTTATACGACGCGCTGTTCCGTCAGGAAGAGGTACGTCATGTACTGACCCGTCATGAACAGGCCGCTGTCCACGCTGCCGACGGCTTTGCGCGCACGACCGGCGAGGTCGGCGTGGCGATGGTCACTTCCGGCCCGGGCGCGACCAATGCCGTAACCGGCATTGCTACGGCCTATTATGACTCCATCCCGATTGTCATCATCACCGGCCAGGTAGCGACCGCGGCGATTGGCGAGGACGCCTTCCAGGAAGTCGACACCATTGGCATTACCCGCCCGTGCGTGAAACACAACTTCCTCGTACGCGACGTCAAGGACATCGCCCCGACGATCAAAAAAGCCTTCATGCTTGCCAGAACCGGACGGCCTGGCCCCGTTCTGGTCGACATCCCCAAAGACATCTCGACCCACAAGTGCGCGTTTGAATATCCGGCCGAAATCGTGATGCGTTCATACAACCCGGTGGTCAAAGGCCATCAGGGGCAGATTCGCAAAGCGGTGCAGCTGTTGCTCGAAGCCAAGCGCCCGATGATTTACTCCGGCGGTGGCGCAATCCTTGCCAACGCCTCGGAGCAACTTGCCAAACTCACCCGTCTGCTTGGTTTTCCGATCACCAACACCTTGATGGGCCTCGGCGCCTATCCGGCAAGTGACCGGCAGTACCTCGGCATGCCCGGCATGCACGGCACCTACGAATCGAACATGTCGATGCATTTTTCCGACGTGTTGCTCGCCGTCGGCTCACGCTTCGACGACCGGGTCATCGGCAACCCGGCGCATTTTGCCGAAGAGCCGCGCAAGATCATTCATATCGACGTTGATCCGTCCTCGATCTCCAAGCGCGTCAAGGTAGACGTGCCCATTGTTGGCGACGTGCGTGACGTGCTTGAAGAGATGATCCGTCAGCTCGAGAGCGGCGAAGCCCGCCCGGACAAGGATGCGCTCGAACGGTGGTGGAAGCAGATCGAGGAATGGCGCGGCCGCGATTGCATGCGCTACAAGAATTCAGGCGAGATCATCAAACCGCAGTATGTGGTGCAAAAGCTGTGGGAAGTCACCCGGGGCGAAGCCATCGTCACGTCCGACGTTGGCCAGCACCAGATGTGGGCTGCGCAGTATTATCACTTCGACAAGCCCCGTCGCTGGTTGAACTCGGGCGGTCTCGGCACCATGGGGGTCGGCCTGCCCTACGCCATGGGTGCCTGGCTTGCCGAGCCGGAAAGCCAGGTGGCGTGCATCACCGGCGAAGCATCCATCCAGATGTGCATCCAGGAGCTGTCCACGTGCAAGCAGTTCCGCATCCCGCTGAAGATCGTCAACCTGAACAATGGCTATCTGGGCATGGTGCGTCAGTGGCAGGAGCTTTTCCACGGCGGACGCTACTCCGAGTCCTACATGGACTCCCTGCCGGACTTTGCCAAACTCGCTGAATCCTACGGCCACGTCGGCATTCAGGTGAAAGATCCGGCCGATGTCGAAGATGCGTTGCGCAAGGCTTTCGTGGAACACAAAGACGAGCTGGTCTTCCTCGACTTCCTCGTCGATCCGACCGAAAACGTTTATCCAATGGTTAAAGGCGGCCAGGGACTCACTCAAATGATCCTGTCAGCCGAAGACCTTTAACCGCTACTACGCCCGCGGGCCGCGGCTCACCCCTGCCGCGGCTTCCGGCGAGACCTCACCCGGTTTCGCCGGCACGGACACCCTCCCGTAGGTGATCCGGCGCGACGGGCGATTCAGCCTCAATCAACCCCTCCCGGGAAAACCACATGAGACACGTCATCTCCCTCCTGCTTGAGAACGAATCCGGCGCGCTATCGCGGGTTTCGGGCCTGTTCTCGGCACGCGGCTACAATATCGAGTCGCTTACCGTCGCGCCGACCGAAGACGTTTCAATGTCTCGCATGACCATCGTCACGACCGGATCGGACGAGGTCATCGAGCAAATCACCAAGCAGTTGAACAAACTCGTCGAAGTCATCAAGGTCGTCGATCTGTCCGAATCCGCCCACGTCGAACGCGAACTGATGCTCATCAAGGTTCGTGCAACGGGCAAGGATCGCGAGGAAATGAAGCGCATGACGGAAATTTTCCGTGCGCACATCATCGACGTCACCGAGACTTCCTACGTGATCGAACTCACCGGCAACCAGGCCAAGCTCGACGCGTTTGTTGCTGCGCTTGACGAAGACCTGATCCTGGAAACCGTACGGTCGGGCGTATGCGGCGTAGGCCGCGGCGACCGCATCCTGAAACTCTAAACGGTCTTTACCGGCGCTTCACAGGTCGAGACCGATTTTGCCTTAGGCTCCCCCAGGCAAATCAGCTCTTACGGGCGGTCATGCCGATCGCACAGACGAACTGGCGTGGAGCCTTTTTACACAAGCAGCAATCCGAACCATTGCGAGGAAATTGATGAAAGTTTATTACGACAAGGACGCCGACCTTTCCCTGATCAAGGGCAAGAAAGTCACCATCGTCGGCTACGGCTCTCAGGGCCACGCCCACGCCCTGAACCTGTCTGAATCAGGCGTCAACGTCACCGTTGGCCTGCGCAAGAATGGCGCATCGTGGAGCAAGGCTGAAGGTGCCGGCCTGCAGGTTGCCGAAATCGCCGACGCGGTCAAGGGTGCCGACGTCGTCATGCTGCTGCTGCCGGACGAGAACATCCCGCAGGTCTACCGCGACGATGTTGAACCGAACATCAAGCAAGGCGCTGTTCTGGCTTTCGCGCACGGCTTCAACGTGCATTACAACCAGGTCGTTCCGCGCGAAGATCTGGACGTCATCATGGTCGCGCCGAAAGGCCCCGGCCACACGGTCCGCTCCGAATACACCAAAGGCGGTGGCGTACCGACCCTGATCGCCATCCACCAGGACAAGTCGGGCAAGGCTCACGACATCGCCCTGTCCTATGCTGCAGCCAACGGCGGCACCAAAGGCGGCGTGATCGAAACCAACTTCCGCGAAGAAACCGAAACCGACCTGTTCGGCGAACAGGCGGTGCTGTGTGGCGGCGCTGTCGAGCTGGTGAAGGCCGGCTTCGAAACGTTGGTCGAGGCTGGCTACGCCCCGGAAATGGCCTACTTCGAGTGCCTGCACGAGCTGAAGCTGATCGTCGACCTGATGTACGAGGGCGGCATCGCCAACATGAACTACTCGATCTCGAACAACGCTGAGTACGGCGAATATGTGACCGGCCCAAGCGTCATCAACGACGCGTCGCGTGAAGCCATGCGTGCGGCACTCAAGCGCATTCAGACCGGTGAATACGCCAAGCAGTTCATCGCCGAAGGCAACAGCAACTACCCGTCGATGACGGCTTATCGCCGCCTCAACGCCGCGCACCCGATTGAACAGGTCGGCACGCAATTGCGCAGCATGATGCCGTGGATCAGCAAGAACAAGCTGGTCGACCAGTCGAAAAACTGATCCCTTTCGTGGTTTGAAAGGAAACGCGGGGCGGGCATCTTGTTGATGTCCGCCCCGTTTGCGTCCACAGCCTGCGCTACAATTCGCACCATGAACGAAAATACAGAAGAAGACACCGAAGTTCACGCGCAAAAAGACCATGTGCCGCCCCACGCCGTGCGGCGTCGACGCGGCATCTACATCCTGCCCAATCTCTTCACCACGGCAGCGCTGTTTGCCGGCTTCTACGCCATCGTGCAGGCCATGCAGGGAGATTTCGCCAGTGCCGCCGCCGCCATTTTCGTCGCCATGGTACTCGACGGTCTGGATGGCCGCGTCGCGCGTCTGACCAATACGCAAAGCCCGTTCGGAGCCGAATACGATTCGCTCTCAGACATGGTTTCTTTCGGCGCGGCCCCCGCGCTGGTGGTTTATGTATGGGCGCTGCAGGATCTCGGCAACCTCGGCTGGATCGCCGCCTTCATTTACTGCGCCGGCGCAGCGTTACGTCTGGCGCGCTTCAACACCACGCTGGATTCAGCCGACAAACGCTATTTTCAGGGCTTGCCGAGCCCCGCAGCGGCAGCGCTGGTGGCCGGCTTCGTGTAGATCATCAACGACAACGGCATCCCCGGGCAAGAGGCAGTGTGGTTTGCCGCCCTGATCACGGTATTCGCGGGCCTGTCGATGGTCAGCAACGTGCTGTTCTGGAGCGGCAAGGACATCAACCTGAGAAAGCGCGTACCGTTCATCGTGGTCATCGCGTTCGTGCTCGGCTTTGCGCTGGTTTCAAGCTACCCGCCCGGAGTGCTGTTCGCCCTCTTCCTAGCCTACGCACTGTCAGGGTATGTGATCTACCTCTGGCGCTGGGCAAAACGGCGGCGCGCACATGAGATGAAAACGGCAAAGCAAACCAAAGAACGGCCCGCGACCGACAAAACCGATCAATAAGCTTGAACGCGGCGCGCGCTTCCTGTCTGCGTTCAGGTTAAGCAGACACCGCGCGCCGCCACATCCTTCTAACTGTCTGCCTGTTTTTGACGTGACGGCGCGGTTTTCCACGTATAGAGCAAAATCACGCCAAACAGCGCGACGGAAAGAATCGCCTCGATGAAGGCGAGCGTACCGGAGAGCCCTTCGTCCCACGTCCGCATCACACCTTCCGTGAAATACAGCAATACCAGCATCGACAGCCATTGATACGTGTATCGCTTACCACGCAGCACGCCGAACAGCGCCGCCAACAACGGCACAACCTTCAGCATCAGCCACGACCCCCCGGGTCGCAACGGCGCCAGCCATACTTCCCACAGCACGCACAATACAATCAACGCAATCAGCAAAGCGCTCGCCACGAGGTTCAGGACGCGAACACTCATTCAACTCTCCAGTTTCAATGCAATGCGGGCCACACGCTGGCCCAGCGCCATGGCCAGGCGGCGCTCTTCATCCGTGAGGCGAGAACTTCCGTCGCTGCCTGCAACGTGCGTCGCCCCATACGGCGTCCCGCCGCTCTGCGTGGTGTGGAGATCGCTCTCCAGATACGGCAGCCCCACAATCAGTGCGCCATGGTGCAGCAATGGCAGCAACATTGTTATCAACGTCGTTTCCTGTCCACCGTGCAGACTCCCGGTTGACGAAAACACCCCGGCCGGCTTACCGGCGAGCGCGCCGTTCACCCACGCTCCGGTCAGACCGTCGATGAAATACTTCATCGGCGCCGCCATGTTGCCAAAGCGTGTCGGGCTGCCCAGCACCAATCCCGCGCATTCTTCCAGATCACGCGGTTCCGCATAGGGCGGACCGTCGGCCGGCACGTCGTTTTCGACGGCTTCACACACGGTCGAAACCCTCGGCACCGTACGCACACGCGCTGCAGCGCCCGGCACGGCGTGCACCCCGCGCGCGACTTCCTCTGCAAGAGCGCGCACTGAACCGCGGTGGCTATAGTACAGAACGAGAATTTCTTTCATGGGGCACTCCACGTCGGCAACGCCGCGAATTATACGCGAGCCGCCCGCCCAATCACTCCGGTGATCTTGCTTGCGGGCGCATGTTCCGTTATATTTACGCGTTTTCCCGATTTCTTATCCAGGACACCCAGATGGTCGTCATTCGTCTTGCCCGCAGTGGCGCCAAGAAGCGCCCCTTCTTTAATATTGTTGCCGCCAACAAGGGCGACAGCCGCGATGGCCGTTTCATTGAGCGCGTTGGCTACTACAACCCGGTAGCTTCCGGTTCCGCGCAGGAACTGGTGATCAACACCGAACGTCTTGAGCACTGGACCAGCCACGGCGCGCAAATGTCGCCGACGGTCGCCCGTTTGGTCAAGCAATCCGCCAAGGCCGCAGCCTGAGCCTCAACACGGCAGCTGGCACCATGATTGTATTGGGGCGCATCGTCGCCCCTTTCGGCGTCAAGGGCTGGGTGCGTATCGCGCCGTTTGGTGATGATCCGGAATCCTGGGCAGAGATGCCGCACTGGTGGATCGCACCCGCAGAAGATACCCCGGCCGAACAATGGCAAAGCGTTGAGCTAGGCGTTTGCAAGGCACATGGTCCAGGTTTGATCGCCAGCTTCGCCGAAACGCCCGACCGCAATGCCGCCGAAGAGCTCAAAGGCTGGTTTATCGCCGCTCCGCGCGAAAAGTTGCCCGACCCAGGTGAAGACACCTGGTATTGGGACGACCTCACCGGGCTGGCTGTGATCAACCGTGAGGGCGAAGCATTGGGCGAAGTTTCCGGCCTGCTCAGCACCGGCGCGCATGAAGTGTTACGCGTTCAAGATGGCGAGGATGAGCGACTGATTCCTTTTGTCGCCGCCTACATCCTCGAGGTGGATGAAGAGGCACGCCGTATCACGGTGGATTGGGACAAGGACTGGTAAACGCCGTGGCTGCTGTGCACCCGCGACGTTTCGATGTCGTGACCCTGTTCCCGGAAATGTTCACGGCCCTCACCGGCTGCGGCATTACCAGACGGGCTTTCGAACGCGGTTTGTGCTCCCTGGGTTTACACAACCCGCGCGATTACGCGACCGACACCCACCGCACGGTCGATGACCGTCCCTACGGCGGCGGTCCCGGCATGGTGATGATGCCTGAACCGCTCGATCAGGCGATCCACGCCGCACGCGCCGCGCAGCATGCAGCGCACGGCAAAGAAACAAAACTGATCTGCCTTTCGCCCCAGGGACGCAGGCTGGATCACGAAAAAGTGATGGAACTGACCGAAACGGCAGGCTTCATTCTGCTGTGCGGTCGGTACGAAGGCATTGACCAGCGCATTCTCGACGCCCGTGTCGACGAGGAGCTTTCACTCGGCGACTTCGTACTGTCGGGCGGCGAACTGCCCGCAATGACGGTGCTTGACGCGGTGATCCGGCATATCCCGGGGGCGCTCAACACCGGAGATTCAGCGGTCGAGGATTCTTTCGTCGATGGTTTGCTCGATTGTCCGCACTACACCCGGCCGGAAGTCTATAATGGCGTCCGCGTTCCAGAGGTACTGCTCTCCGGCAATCATGCGGCCATTCGCCGCTGGCGTCTGAAACGTTCGCTTGGAAAAACCTGGCTGACGCGCCCCGAACTGATTGAGGCGCGTGGGTTGAACAAAGAGGAATTGCGCCTGCTTGAGGAATTCAAGCAGGAACATGAGGAAGGTTGAAGTCTGCCCCATGTGCAATACGGCCACAGAGCCGCCAATAAACCGCGCGCACCAGGGTTTCCTGCTCTACGCGCAAGGCACGAAAAAGTGCCATAGAAGAAATGGAGTCATGCAATGAACCTGATTCAACAGCTTGAACAGGAAGAAATCGCCCGCATCAGCGAAGGCAAGGTTCTCCCCGATTTCGGCCCCGGTGACACGGTCGTCGTCCAGGTCAAGGTGGTGGAAGGCACCCGCGAACGTCTGCAGGCGTATGAAGGCGTCGTCATTTCGAAGCGCAATCGTGGTCTGAACTCTTCATTCATCGTCCGCAAGATTTCGTCGGGCGAAGGGGTCGAGCGTACTTTCCAGACCTACTCCCCCCTGGTTGCCCAGGTTGAAGTCAAGCGTCGTGGCGCGGTCCGTCGTGCCAAGCTGTATTATCTGCGCGAGCGTTCCGGCAAATCGGCCCGTATCAAGGAAAAGCTCAACTTCAAGAAGAAAAACTGATTGCCGGCAGACGATCGCCGAACACAAAAGCGGACTCTCTCGAGAGTCCGCTTTTTTTATGCGTGCAACGCAGACCAATCTGCCGCTATCACAATCTGCCGCGGCCAATCTCCATGCCGACCCGCTGTCAGATCAGCGCCGTTCCACCTGAACCAACATCAGCCAAGCGGCAAACAGGAACAGCAATGCCGGCATACTCGCCGCCAGAAACGGTGGCCAGGCGTTGATCGCGCCGAGACTGCTGAACAGGCCGTTGAGCAGGTGAAACCCGACGCCCAGCATGACCCCGACGAACACCTTGACGCTGACGGCGCCCATGCGGTCATGCTTCAAACCAAACGGCAACGCCAGGAACATCATCACAAGCACCGCAAAGGGATAGGTCAGCTTTTTCCACAATGCAATCTCGAAACGTTGGGCATCCTGCGCGTTCTCGCGCAAATGATCGATATAGGAAAACAGTGCGGAGACCGACATCCGATCCGGCGACACCATCAACACACCGACCACATCCGGCGTAAGCTGCGAGTGCCACGCCATCTCCGGCACCTGGACAAATTCGATTCGATCCGCATGAAAATGCGTCTGTTCGATATTCTCCAGCCGCCATTTCTGCGTCAATGCGTCGTATTCACCTTTGCGGGCAATATTGCTGCGTAGCAGCTTGCGGTCACTATCAAATTCATAGATGCGCACCGCTCGGATCGTTCCGTCAGCAAACACCGCTCCGACATTGACGAAGCTATCACCGTCCTTGAGCCACACGCCCGAACGTAGCGGTTGCGACATGCTCGATTCGGTCGCCTCCAGTTTCAGGCGCTGCGCCATGCGCTCGGCGGGCGGCGTAACATATTCACCCACCACGAAGGTCGCGACGATAAATACCACGCCAACCGCCCCCAGAATGCGCACCATGCCGCCAATCGACAAACCCGAAGCACGCATCACGGTAATTTCCGAATTGCGCGCGAAAGCGGTCAACACATAGAGCGTGGCGATCAACACCACCATGGGCAGCAATTCGTAGATCCGCCCCGGCATCAACAGGGCGACATAGCTCATCGCCTCCACCAGGCCATATCCGCTTTCACCGACGTCGTCGAGTTCGTTGACGAAATCGAAGAAAGCGAACAGTCCCAGAAAGGCCAGCATGACGATCAGGCTTGCGCCCAGAACTTCCCGACCGATGTGGCGAGCAATGATCCAGGGCATCATGCGCGAACTCGACGGAAAAGGCCGGTCAGTGAAACCCGGCGATGCATCATCATGCCAAACAGCGACAAGGCGATCAGATGCGGTATCAAAACCGCCGTCCAGAAACCGATCCGTTCCTGCGACACCCACGCATCACACAGACTGACCGCATTGCTGTAGATCAGATACGCGAGCAGCGCGATGATGAAATTGCTGCCTCGGCCGGCGCGCGGATTCACATAGGCAAGCGGAATGGCCAGCAAGGTAAGCATCATCGCACCAAGCGGAATGTTGATGCGTGAAGACAACTCGCCCAGCTGGTTCGGCATGCGACCACTCGCCAGTTCGGTCGACAGCGTGGCGCGCGTTCGTTGCGAACGGGCCACCGCGCGCTTTTGCTCCACAAGCACTTCGTAGCGTTCAAAATCAATCACCCGATACTCAGGCGTGCCCGGCACCCCATCGTAACG
>DATGNI010000102.1:0-46261 GCA_035306825.1 Azoarcus sp.
AACTCAAGCCGGAAGACGTGAAACCGTCGAGCCGTCAATATCCGTTCATTCGCTTCGAATACGACGAGAAGGACAAACTGCATCGCCTTGCATGCGAAATGGAAAATCTTTCGTTCGCCTACGAGGGCATGGACAAGCCGCTGATCAACAATTTCAACCTGGCGCTCGAAACGGACGAGAAGGTCGCGATCATCGGTGAAAACGGCGTCGGCAAGACCACCATGCTGAAGCTGATGATGGGGGAGCTCACCCCGCAGAAGGGGCGCGTCAAGTGGGCCGAAAAAGCCAAACCCGGCTACTACGCACAGGACCACTCGGCCGATTTCGCCGGCAATCAAAGTCTGACGGACTGGATTTCCGAATACGCCCGCATCACCGCCGCTGCCACCGGCGAAGATCTCGAAACCCTGATTCGTGGCACGCTCGGCCGTTTGCTGTTTTCCGGCGACGAGGTGAAAAAGGCCGTCAACGTGATCTCCGGCGGCGAGCAGGGGCGCATGCTATTCGGCAAGCTGATGTTGTCACGCCCCAATGTGCTGATCATGGATGAGCCCACCAATCACCTCGACATGGAATCCATCGAGTCGCTCAACGTTGCACTGGAGAAATTCTCCGGTACGTTCGTCTTCGTGTCGCATGACCGGGAGTTCGTCTCTTCACTCGCCACGCGCATCATCGAGATCAAGCTGGACGGCCACATCACGGATTATCGCGGCAGCTACGAAGAATATCTCGCCAGTCAAGGGCTGAACTGAGATGCACCGAACGCGGAGCGGGTCGCTTCATCCGTGCCGCGTTCCTGCCCTCGTCCGGCTCCTATAAACTCCAGTCCTATGATCGGCACCTTTCTCATTACGCACGGAACCCTTGGCGAATCGCTGATTCAATGTGCGAGCCATATCCTCCACAAACGCCCACCGCAAATTCTGCAACTGGGGGTGTGCGCGCAGGATGATCCCGAGGAGCTGCTTTTCGACGCACAACGCATGCTGGAATGGGTCGATCACGGCAAGGGCGCGCTGGTGCTGACCGACATCTACGGCGCGACCCCGTCGAACCTCGCCCAACGTCTGCTCGAACCGGGCCGGATCGAAGGCATTGCCGGCCTTAATCTGCCAATGCTGTTGCGCGTCCTGACCTACCGCAACCGCGACATGAACACCTTGCTCACGCGCGCCACCAGCGGCGGCTGCGAGGGCGTGCTGCACATGAAGTAAGCGCCTGTTATTGACGACACGAGACGCCGAATGCCACGCAAGGAAATCAAAATCATCAACAAGCTGGGGCTGCATGCGCGTGCATCGGCCAAGCTGACCCAGACCGCCAGCCATTTCGATGCCGACATCTGGATTGAACGCAACGACCGCCGGGTCAACGCCAAAAGCATCATGGGCGTGATGATGCTGGCCGCCGCGCAAGGCAGCTCGGTGATCATCGAAACCGAGGGATCAGACGCGGACGAAGCCATGCTCGCGCTTGAAGCGCTCTTCGCCGACCGTTTCGGCGAAGATGAATAACACCCACTCTACGGACAGACGCGCATGACTTTCACCGTCCATGGTCTTCCGGTTTCGCAAGGCATCGCCATCGGCCATGCCCATCTCGTTTCACGTGCGTTACTCGAGGTCAATCACTACCACGTTGCCGAACGGCACGTCGCCGATGAGCTGCAACGTTTTGACGCAGCGGTAGGCGCGGTCCGCGACGAATTGCTCGCATTGAAGAAAAAGGCCGCCTCCAACTCGCAGGCCTATGGCGAAGTCGGCGCCTTCGTCGATCTGCAACTGATCATGCTCGCGGATCCACTGCTGATCGACGCTGCACGCACCTTGGTCAAGGAGCGCCGCTGCAACACCGAATGGGCGATGGTGCAGCAAATGGAACACCTCGTCGCACAATTTGAGCAGATCGAGGATTCCTATCTGCGCGAACGCAAGACCGACGTCGTTCAGGTCGTCGAACGCATCATCAAGGAGCTTCTCGGTCACCCCGGTCACCTCCCGCCCAAACGGCGCGACGGACTGGGCACGATCATCGTCGCGCACGATCTGTCGCCGGCGGACACCATCGGCTTTCGCGATCACAACATTATCGGTTTCCTGACCGACATCGGCGGTCCCACCAGCCATACTGCAATCGTCTCGCGCACCCTGTCGATTCCGGCGGTGGTGGCATTGCATCGCATCCGGGATCTGGTCAAGGAAGACGAGCTGATCATCATCGACGGCACGCTGGGCATCGTGATCGTTGATCCGGACGAAGCGATCATTGAGGAATATCGCCTGCGGCGGCGCGAGTTCGAGTTGCACCGTTCGCGCCTCAAACTGCTGCGCGACACCCCGGCCAACACGCTGGACGGTCGTGCAATCGCGCTGCTCGCCAACATCGAGGGGCCGGACGACGTTTCCCACATCCGCGCCGCCAATGCCGATGGCGTAGGTCTGTACCGCACCGAATTCCTCTTCATGGGCCGCGAAGACCTGCCCGGCGAAAACGAGCAGTTCGAAGCGTATCGCGCGGTCGTAAAACCCCTGGCCGGCCGACCCGTAACGATCCGCAGCTTTGACATCGGCGCCGACAAACTGCTGTCGACCAATATCGTCCGCGAAGATCCCAACCCGGCGCTCGGCCTGCGCGCGATCCGCTTCTCGCTCACTGAACCACAGATGTTCCGCACCCAGCTACGCGCCCTGTTGCGCGCCTCGGCCTTCGGGAAGCTGCGCATCCTGATTCCGATGGTGTCGCACGTACAGGAGCTCAACCAGGCGATCAGCATGATCGAACGTGCCAAGGAGGAATTACGCAGCGAGAAGCAAAAATTCGACGAAGGCGTCGAGATCGGCGCGATGATCGAAGTCCCGGCTGCCGCGTTGGCGGTCGGCATGTTCCGGAACCGCGTCTCCTTCCTGTCAATCGGCACCAACGATCTGATCCAGTACACCATCGCAATCGATCGCGCAGACGATGCGGTGGTCCATCTTTACGACCCGCTTCATCCGGCGGTGCTGAAGCTCATTTCCCATACCATCCGCAGCGGCGAACGTCTTGGCATGTCGGTATCGGTATGCGGTGAAATGGCCGGCGACCCGGCCTATACCCGTTTGCTGCTCGGCATGGGTTTGCGCGAATTTTCGATGCATCCGGCCAACATCCTCGAAATCAAGCAGCAGATACTGCGTGCCGATCACATCGATCTCGAGCCCCGCGTGCAACGTCTCATGCGTCTTGAAGACCCGGCCCGCCTGCGGGACGCGGTGTTGCGACTCAACGCCGGCTGAAGGCCGTCAGCGTTCGCCCTCCACCTCCCGTCCTATCGGCTGCGGACGGGCGGCGGGAAATGAAAAGCGGCGCGCATCCGCAAAAAAGTCTCATGCGTACGGAAATTGACACGCCCGCACACTCGCGGTACCGTTCGTTTCGATAGCGCCGATTTGAACCACAGCTTGCGGGCGCTCAACAAATCCGGCTAAAGCGAGGGCGACCCTGTCCGCGCTTCCCGCCGGCAGGGTTTTTCGTCTACGACGCGTATTCCATGACTCAGGCTCAATCTGTCGGCATCGTCACTGCTCAAAAAGCGGTATTCAACGAACCTCTCGCGCTCAAGAGTGGCGGCGTACTGCCGGCCTACGAACTCACCTACGAGACCTACGGTGAGCTCAATGCGGATCACAGCAATGCGGTGCTGGTTTGTCACGCACTGTCCGGCTCACACCATATCGCCGGCTACTATGCCGACGACCCGACCCACATCGGCTGGTGGGACAACCTCGTCGGGCCCGGCAAACCGCTGGATACACGCCGTTTTTTCGTTATCGGCGTCAACAATTTAGGGGGCTGCTTCGGCAGTTCCGGCCCTTCATCGATCAATCCACAGACCGGCCGCCATTGGGGTGCAGACTTCCCCTTCATCACGGTTGAAGACTGGGTCACCACGCAAGCCCGCCTGGCCGATCACCTTGGCATCGAACGTTTTGCGGCAGTGGTCGGCGGCAGTCTCGGCGGAATGCAGGCGATTTCATGGGCGTTGCAGTATCCCGACCGGGTCGCCAATGTCGCCGCCATCGCCTCTGCGCCCAGACTGACCGCACAGAACATCGCCTTCAACGAAGTCGCCCGTCAGGCCATCCTGACCGATCCGGATTTTCACGACGGCCACTTCTACGAACACCACACCGTTCCCGCACGCGGCCTGCGTCTGGCGCGCATGCTCGGCCACATCACCTATCTGTCCGACGACTCTCTGGCGGCGAAATTCGGTCGTAACCTGCGGCACGGCAAGAACATCTACAGTTACGACATCGAATTCGAAATCGAGTCCTACCTGCGCTATCAAGGGGACAAATTCACCCGCCAGTTCGACGCCAACACCTATCTTCTGACGACCAAGGCGCTCGATTATTTTGATCCGGCGTTTGACTACGACGGCGATCTCACCGCCGCGATGGCGCACAGCCGCGCAGATTTCCTGGTGGTGTCTTTCTCCACGGACTGGCGTTTCGCGCCGGAGCGTTCACGCGAGATCGTCTATGCCTTGTTGCACAATCGGCGCAACGTGAGCTATGTCGAGATTGAAAGCGGCGCAGGTCACGACGCCTTCTTGCTCAACGACGCGCATTACCACAACGTTCTGCGCAGTTACTTCGAACGGATGAAGCGATGAGCCCGACCTACCGCTACGACTACGACGTCATCACCAACTGGATTACGCCGGGCGAAAGCGTGCTCGACCTGGGGTGCGGCGACGGCAGCCTGCTCGCTCATCTGACCCGCGCACGCCAGATACGTGGCTGGGGCGTGGAAAACGATCCGGACAACATTGCCGCCTGCATCGCCAACGGCGTCAATGTGATTCAGGTGGATCTCGAAAAAGGGCTCGCCGGCTTTGAGGACGGTTTCTTCAATCACGTCATCATGAGTCTGTCACTGCAGACCATTCACAACACCCTGGGCATTCTCAACGAGATGCTGCGTGTCGGCCGCGACGCGGTGGTAAGTTTTCCCAACTTCGGCTATTGGCGTCATCGCGACAGCCTGCTCCAGGGCCGCATGCCCGTGTCCGACATCCTGCCCCATCAGTGGTTCAACACACCCAACGTGCGTTTTTTCACGGTCGCTGACTTCGACGCTCTGTGCGCAGAGCAAGGCATCGTCATCCATGAACGGCTGGGTTTCGACAAAGGTCGGGTCGTACACGATGACCTCGGTTCAAAAGCCAGCGTGGCAGTGTACCGATTGGGGCGAAACACCGATTCGCCGTCTCGATTGACGACGCAAGCCCCCCTGTCTGACAACGGATGACGATTGACGAAGCCTACGAATCACGCAATTCGTAGGCTTCAACATCCACCTCCAGCACCGTCACGTCACGCACACGCGAAGCGGCCAGCGCAAACTCTCCACCCCATAGCGGATCCGTATCAAAACGCGCCATTCCGGCCGCGCGCGCAACCCCGAGTATCAGATCCACGGAAAGCAGTTTTCCCATCGGATTGGGCGGAACACAACCGAAGGCATCGAAAGCATCGAGCAACCAGGTGCGCGCCTTGTCCACCGAACACTCTTCCCACGCGGCGTCCTCCACACTGAACGTACGGATTTCTTCGCCAAACAACACAATGACCTTACGCGACATGCTTGCCTCCTGCTGTGCGTGAATTGTCGTTCGGCTGACGGGCACGATCAAGCCGACCACGCATCTGCGATAATCGAACGAATTTTTTCAGGAATAGCGCGTGTCCGATTCCACCTCCCCGAACTGGCGCCAGGTCTTGTTCAACCGCCGCATGCTGGTGTGCGTTTTCACCGGCTTCAGTTCGGGTCTGCCTCTGTATCTTCTGTTCTCGCTGCTACCTGCCTGGCTCAAGACGGAGGGTCTGAGCCTGACCGTGATCGGTGCCTTCGCGCTGATTCAGTTTCCCTACACCTGGAAATTCCTGTGGGCACCGCTGCTCGACCGTTACGGCATCCTGCCATGGCTGGGTCGCCGACGCAGCTGGATGGCCGTCTCGCAAATCGGTTTGATCGCAGCCATTGCCTGGCTCGGCCAGCTCTCGCCCGTCGACCATCTCATGCTGGTGGTCGTGCTGACCACCACGCTGGCTTTTCTGTCCGCCACCCAGGACATCGCGCTGGACGCGTTTCGACGCGAAATCCTGCCTGACATCGAACTCGGTCTGGGCAACTCGATCCACGTCAATGCCTACCGCATCGCCGGCCTCATCCCCGGCTCATTATCGTTGATTCTCGCCGACCATCTGCCGTGGGACCAGGTTTTCATGATTACGGCGCTGTTCATGCTGCCCGGCCTGATGATGACATTGATGGTGCGCGAACCGGCGGCCGCGACGCTGGCGCCACGCACCTTGCGTGCTGCCGTCATCGAACCTTTCCAGGAGTTTTTCGGCCGACACGGCGTGCGTTCTGCCTTACTCGTACTCGCTTTTCTGTTTCTCTACAAATTGGGGGATTCGCTGTGCACCGCGCTGGCCACACCGTTTTACCTCGACATGGGCTATTCGATGACCGAAATCGGTCTGATCGCCAAGAACGCCGGGCTGTGGCCGATGGTCATCGGCGGCATCCTCGGCGGTTTGTGGATGGTGAAAATCGGCATCAACCGCGCGCTGTGGCTGTTCGGTCTGGCCCAACTGGTCACCATCCTGGGGTTTGTATGGCTGGCATGGCTCGGTCCGGCGGAATCCGATACAACGCGCTTGCTCATTCTCGCCACCGTCATCACCGGTGAGGCGCTTGGCGCAGGCCTGGGTACCGCCGCCTTCGTTGCCTACATGGCACGCGCCACGCATCCTGCCTATACCGCCACTCAGTTTGCCCTGTTCACCAGCCTGATGGCGGTACCCCGCACCTTCGTCAACGCCTCGGCAGGCTGGTTGGTGGAGCAGATCGGCTGGCAGGTATTCTTCTGGGTCTGTTTCGCGTTGGCGATTCCGGGCATGCTTTTGCTGCTCAAGGTCGCCCCGTGGAACGGTGAGCAAGCTGCCAACGATGCAATGCCGACACGCGTCGGCGCAACCGAATAAAACCATGACAATTTCCGACACTGCCCGCGCGGCCATCCAGGCCGCCCGAGAACTCGCACGCGACCTCGCGCCATTGCATTTTTCCGCTCCGGTGAGTCACGTCTATAACCCCCTCGAGTACGCTCGTGACGTCCACGAGGCCTATCTTGCACGCTACGCCGCCGGGCCCAAAAAAGTGCTTTTTCTCGGCATGAATCCGGGACCGTTCGGCATGGCGCAAACCGGCGTGCCCTTCGGCGAGATCGCAGCCGTGCGCGACTGGCTCGGTCTGTCCGGCACCATCGAAAAGCCCGCAAAAGAAAACCCCAAACGCCCGGTCGAAGGTTTTTCCTGTTCCCGCTCTGAAGTGTCCGGACGACGTCTATGGGGCCTATTTCAGGAACGTTTCGGCAGCGCCGAAAATTTTGCGCGCGAACATTTCGTCGTCAACTACTGCCCGCTCATCTTTTTCAACGAAGGACGCAACCTCACTCCCGACAAGCTGCCGGCTGCCGAACTCGCGCCCGTGCTTGAAGCCTGCAACCAGCATCTGATCGCCGTGGTGGATCTTCTCCGCCCCGAATGGGTTGTGGGGGTCGGAGCATGGGCTGAAAAACGCGCAGAGACAACGCTCGCCGGACGCACTCTCCGCATCGGCCGCATATTGCATCCGAGCCCGGCCAGCCCCGCTGCCAACCGCGGCTGGGCGCCAGCGGCTACGCGTCAGATGATCGAACTCGGCATCTGGGATGCCTGAGGTAAAATCACTGCCGAATCGACAAGGGACCTGAGCATCGTGAGCGACATCGCATATCTGCTGGAAAACAATCGTGTCTGGGCCTCGCGCCGGCGCAAGGAAGATCCTGATTTCTTCTCCCGTCTCGCCCGCCAGCAATCGCCGCAATATCTATGGATCGGGTGCTCCGATAGTCGCGTACCGGCAAACCAGATCATTGACCTCGATCCGGGCGAGGTTTTCGTGCATCGTAATGTCGCCAACGTCGTCGCCCACACCGATTTCAATGCATTGTCGGTGATCCAGTTCGCGGTGGACGTGCTCAAGGTGCGCCGCATCCTCGTGGTGGGGCACTACGGCTGTGGCGGTGTTCACGCCGCCCTGAACGACGTCCGGCTCGGCCTCGTCGACAATTGGCTGCGCCACGTGCGCGACGTGCGCGATCACAACCTGCCGCTGATTGAATTGCTCAAGGAACCCGACGCGCGACAGGATCGTCTGTGCGAGCTGAACGTGATGCAACAGGTCGTCAACATCAGCCATTATTCGGTGCTTCGCGAGGCGTGGGCACGCGGTCAGGAGGTCACCCTTCATGGTCTGTGCTATTCGCTCAAGGACGGCCTGATTCGTGATCTCGCGATGGACTCACGCAGCTCCAAAGAGGCCATGGAGAATTTCGCCAATGCCTGCGCGCGGATGCGCAAACAGATCTGAAAATGCGCATCGGCATCGACCTCGGCGGCACGAAAATCGAGATCGTCGCCCTTGATGACTCCGGCGCCACGCACTTTCGGGAACGCGTCGCAACTCCGTCGGGCGATTACGCCGCTACGCTGGAGGCCATTACTACGCTGGTCGGGCGCTGCGAAGCAACGATTGGCGTCCGCGCGACCATCGGCCTCGGCATTCCCGGCTCGCCCTCCCCGGCAAGCGGTCTGATCCGTAACGCCAACTCCACCTGCCTCAACGGCCGCCCGTTGGAGGCCGACCTGCGCAGAGAACTTCAGCGTGAAGTGCGCCTTGCCAATGATGCCAATTGCTTCGCCATGTCAGAAGCCAACGACGGAGCCGGCGCGAATTCGCCCTGCGTGTTCGGCGTCATCCTGGGCACCGGCGTGGGCGGCGGCATCGTCGTTCAGCGCAGATTGCTTGAAGGTGCCAACCTGATCGGTGGCGAATGGGGGCACAACCCGTTGCCGCAACCGGATGCCAACGATCGGCCCTTTCCTGATTGTTACTGTGGCCGCAAAGGCTGCATCGAAACCTATCTGTCCGGGCCCGCCCTGACAGCCGAACATCAACGCTACACCGGCCTGGACCTGTCCGCGCACGAAATTGCCACCGCGGCCGAATACGGTGAGCAATGCGCCGAAGCCACGCTGGAGCGGTACGAACAGCGCCTTGCGCGCGCACTCGCCAGCGTCATCAACATACTTGATCCCGATGTCATCGTACTCGGTGGTGGGCTGTCGAAAATCCAACGCCTGTATCGCAACGTGCCCCGGCTGTGGGCCGAGCACATTTTCTCCGACGTCATCCACACACGGCTTGTGCCCGCGCAGCATGGCGATGCGTCGGGCGTGCGGGGTGCGGCACGGTTGTGGGACTGACCTGCGCACCTCCGGCGCTTGTGTCTCCGTTGAGCTTCGGTCGGCCATGCGGACGTCATGTGAGTGCGGTCTTGCCTCCATACATTGCTGGATCGCAAAATCTGGCTCCGATGATCAAAGACGCCTTGATGGCGCCGGCTCGACTCCGTACGGCTGACAGCCTCAGGGTTTCTTAGGCGGCGATTCTTCCACCGTCCGCCAGCGGAAGTTGTCGTTGTCCGCCGGAATCCACTGCTGGCACCAGAGGTTAATGCATTCCTGCCCCTCGGTTCCCGGCGCAACCGCGAGGAAGCTTTCCTCGTCGTAGTGCTGCACCTCGGACCGCTGCCAGGTCTGACAAAACTTGCAGCGAATTTCTCCAAAACCTTTCTTCATCGCGTCTCCAACTCATATTGAATTGAGATTGGTTATTGGTTTGCAGTGTATGCACTGCAAACCAATCCTAGCGGCCTGCGTTCCCGCTGTCTTGCCGAGTAGAGGTCGGCCCCGGGAAGTCCGATCCTGCATGTTCGGGCACTAGGGGACTGACCACGTTTTCGTGACCGATCAATGACGCAAAATTAGACCAGCTCAAACAATCGAACAACAAACGTCTTCTGCCTACAAATCCGATTCGTCCCGCGCACCCGCCGAGAATAGAGAGAAACAACCTTCCCCATCTCACCTTTCGTCTGCACCAAACCACCGTGACACAAGAAAAGCCCTGCCGATTCGGAAAACGGCAGGGCTTTTTCTGACAGAGGAAGCGTAGCGAAAGTCGAGCGCTGTTTCTGCGCAGGGGAAACCGTAGCCTATTCCCTATTTCCCCTGCGCATTATTCGTAGTGGCTCCAGAGTCGGAGGACTTTTACTACTCGCTCATCTTCGAGTACTTGGTATACCAAGCGATGCTGGATGTTGATGCGGCGTGAATAAGCCCCCGCAAGGTCGCCAATGAGCTTCTCAAACGGAGGCGGCTTGCGGTAGGGATCTTCTGCAATCAAGGCCAACAATTCCTGCGCCTTTGGTTTGAGACCGCTGGAGGCCAGTTTTTTTGCGTCTTTTTGAGCGTGCTTGGTATAGACCAACTTCCACGTCACCAGCTCAGCGCCTCATCGCATTCATCCACGGGGGTGTCCATCCCCTCACGAATGGACTCCCGCATACCGGGTACGGAGAGCAGGTAAAGTGTTGCCTGAATGGCTGACCAGTCTTCTTCGGACACCAAGACGGCTTTGTTCCGCTTCCCCATGATCACGATTGGCTGATGGGATTTGGCAGTTTCATCAATCAACCGATAAAGCTTGCTGCGCGCCTCTGTTGCTGTGATTCCGGTCATGACGCACCTCTTGCGTATTCAACTCTCTGCAATTGTACGCTTTTAGGTACGTACGTCAAAACGAACGTTTTCATGAAACCCGTTCAAGGGACCACCTTCAGTTTACAAACCGGATTCGCTCCGCGCACCCGACACCGGCGTTCGAGCAGGCACCCTTTTCCCTTACGAGCCGCCGAGCGGAGGGTGCTTTCGACGGGGTTTCCGATCCTGCATGTTTGAGCGAAGCGAGTTCAAGGCCGCCCGTCGGGGCGAATTCTCGGTCGGTCGGGGTGGAAAAGAGGTTCCCAAGCGTTGAGTTTGTGCAGGGAGATGCCGGAGGCGCGCCTATGGCGCTGTCCGGCCTACGGCTTGTGCTAATTGATGGCAGGGCGGATGAGCGAAGCGCAATGCGCTTCTACACTTCCTGCGGATCAACATCCAGTTGCCAACGCAGCGTGCGTGGTGCCGATTGTGCTCGCAGACGTTCCAGCCATTGACCGATGAAAGCTTGCAGGAGGCCGCGTCGATCGGCTTCGACGAGCAACTGCGCGCGTTCGCGTCGCGCCAGTCGTGTCATGCGCATCGGCACGACATCGAATACGCGCAACTCGGGCGGCGCAATTTCCTCGGCAATCTCCCGCGCGGCGGTGAGAAAGGCCAACGCCGCCTCGATTCCCGGCGCATCAGCGCGCAACATCACCTGATGGCTGAACGGCGGAAAGCCGGCAAGCTCACGTTCATCCAGTTCGCGCGCGGCGAAGCCGTCAAAGTCATGCCGCGCCAGCGCGCGGAACAGCGGATGATCCGGGAAGCCGGTCTGGATCAGCACCTCGCCCGGCAGATGAGCACGTCCGGCACGGCCGCCGACCTGCATCAGTTGCTGGAACAAGCGCTCAGGGGCGCGAAAATCAGCGGCGTGCAGCGAAGCATCGGCGCCGATCACGCCCACCAACGTGAGCGCCGGAAAATCATGCCCCTTGGCCATCATCTGGGTGCCGACAAGGATATCGACTTCGCCTGCATGAATACGCGCGAGCAATCCTTCCCATTGTTTGCGGGTGCGCGCCGCATCCCGGTCGACACGCAGGATCCGGGCCTGCGGAAAAAGCGCACCCAGACGCTCTTCAATGCGTTGAGTGCCTCGTCCGAAGGGTTGGATGTCCTGGTTGCCGCATTTGGGACAGGCAGGCGGGATCGGACCGTCTGTGCCGCAGTGATGACAACGCATGCGACGCTCGGCAAGATGCACGACGAGATTGGCCGAGCAGTGCGAACAACCGCTGACCCAGCCGCAGGCAGTGCAGGACAACACCGGCGCGTACCCCCGCCGGTTGAGGAACACCAGGCTTTGCTCTCCGCGTGCGAGACGCGCTTCCATCGCATCCAGCAGGGGTTTGCTCAGGCCTTCTTCAAGCCGGATCCGGCTGGTGTCGATGGTTCCCACCTTGGGCATTGCCGCAGCCACCGCGCGGGCATCCAGACGCAAGGCGCGATAGCGCCCTTGGCGGGCATGGTGCCAGCTTTCCAGAGATGGGGTGGCCGAACCCAACACGATCGGCACAGCGCGCTCTCGCGCGCGCCACACGGCGATGTCTCGCGCCGAGTAGCGTACGCCTTCTTGCTGCTTGTACGAGGCGTCGTGTTCTTCATCGAGCAAAATCAGGCCCAGACGCGGCAGCGGTGTAAATGCTGCCAGGCGCGTGCCGAGGACAATGTCGGCGCGTCCGGTAAGTGCTTCGACAAAACCATTGGCGCGCGCACCTTCGGCTTGTGCTGAATGCAGGCTCACCACATTGGCGAACGGAAAGCGCGCTGCAACACGCGCTTCAAGCTGGGGCGTAAGCGCAATCTCGGGTACCAGCATCAACACCTGGCGGCCCGCCTCCAATACGCGCGCGGCGAGCTGCAGATACACTTCGGTCTTGCCGCTGCCGGTCACGCCTTGCAGCAGCCAGCAATTGAACACTTCGAGCTGTGCTGCCACGGCATCGATCGCCGCGCGCTGATCCTGCGTCGGCTGCGGCACATCGCCGCCGGCATGCGGGGGCTGCGGCGGCTCGGTTTGTGCGACCCAGCCACGTCGCATGGCTTCGCTCAGCTTGTCACCGTTCTCCTGCTCGCGCGCCTCACTGCGTCGCATGCAACCCCGCGCCGCCAGCGCGGCGACGTAGCTGCGCGTGCGGCCGCTCCGGGCGGCATGGGCGGCCGCCTGGCCTTCTTCAGTAACCATCAGAAAAGGATCTGCCGCACCGCCGGCAACCGAATCCGCGCGTCGCAGACCCGGCGGCATCGCCAATGCAATGACTTCTCCCAGCGGCGCGTGATAATAATTGGCCACGAAACCGGCAAGCGCTATCCAGTCGGGCGGCAGCGGCGGGAATTCTCTTCGGATTCCGCCAACAGGACGCAGGCGTTCGATCGCCACGTCAGGTTCGACATTGACAGCGAGAATGACGCCGAGCTTTTCGTCGCGGCCGAAAGGCACCCGCACGCATCGTCCGACATCTTCTTGCGTAGCGTTTTCCGCCACATAATCAAACAGTTGCGGAATCGGAACCGGTAAGGCAACGCGCACAACGCAGGACAACGTGGCACTCATGAAAAGCGTACTTCATCATTTAATTCAATGACTTGAATAAGAAAGCTGAATTTAGTCATCGAAACTGCGCCCAAGTCCTTGGCTTTTTTTACTTACCACTGTTGTCCACACGATCTGTGGATATCTTTGTGGGAAACTGGTCAGAAACGTCGGATTACGGCTTGATTACAAGGGAATCCATGCATTGCCTTAACAATGTGCAGAAATAAAAATCCTTTTATTACAGCAGCTTGCAAAAGCCCGTCATAACACCTCCGAATATCCTGCAGAGGCCTTGCCATACCCCGTCCAGTGTGCATAAGTTCAGCCTGAAACCAGCCCCGTGAAGCGCTTGAAACGCCCCTCACGGGGGGCGGCACACACGACTCAAACAGAACTGCGTAGCGTGCGGCTGTGCTCGTGAACGGTCGCAACCAGGGTTTCGACCGACTCCGGCGGCGTGAATTGCGAGATGCCGTGACCCAGGTTGAACACATGGCCCGCATGCGGGCCGAAGGCATCCAGTACCTGACGAGCCTGCGCAGCCACCACCTCGGGCGGCGCAAACAATACTGCCGGATCAAGGTTGCCCTGCAACGCCACCCGGTCGCCCACCAGT
The DNA here is from genome assembly GCA_035306825.1 of Azoarcus sp. Lineage (GTDB taxonomy): Bacteria > Pseudomonadota > Gammaproteobacteria > Burkholderiales > Rhodocyclaceae > Pseudazoarcus. Next base: position 13,859 of record DATGNI010000102.1, read on the forward strand.
TCGCGCGCACGGCCGATATCCATCGTCCAGTCCAGGCCGACCGCATCGCTGCCGATTGAGGCGATTTTATCGAGCCACAACCCTCCGCCCTTGGTGAAGACGGTGTTCGGTACGCGCCGACCTTCACGCTCCCGTGTGAGGCCATTGACGACGCGTTCGAGATAGGCAAGCGAGAACTCTTGATAGGCGGCCTCGGACAGCACGCCGCCCCATGAGTCGAAGACCATCACCGCTTGCGCGCCGGCCTCGATCTGGGCGTTGAGATACGCCACCACCGCCTCCGTGGTGACCGTCAGGATGTGATGCATCAAATCCGGACGGGCGTAGGCCAGACGTTTGACATGGCGATAGTCCGTCGAAGACGCGCCTTCCACCATGTAACAGGCGAGCGTCCACGGGCTGCCGGAAAAGCCGATCAACGGTACCGAACCCTTCAACGCGCCCCGGATCTCGCTGACCGCATCCATCACATACCCCAACTCGATCACGGGGTCCGGCGCGGAAAGCTTGAGGATTTCACGTTCTTCGCGCAGGGGACGCTCGAAACGCGGCCCCTCGCCTTCGGCAAAGTACAGACCGAGCCCCATCGCATCGGGCACGGTGAGAATATCGGAGAACAGGATCGCAGCGTCGAGCGGATAACGTTCAAGCGGTTGCAACGTAACCTCGCAGGCGAGATGCTTGTTCTTGCACAGGTCAAGAAAGCCTCCGGCGCGCGCGCGCGTCTCCCGGTATTCCGACAGATAACGCCCAGCCTGGCGCATGATCCAGATGGGCGTATATTCAACGGGCTCACGCAACAGCGCGCGCAAAAAGGTGTCGTTTTGAAGACGGCTCACGAGATTGATCCTGCTGTATGGCCACGCTGCGCGTGACCGGGTTATCGGGCGAGAACCTCGATTATCCCGGTTTTGCACGCTCTTGCCGACCTTCCAACACTTATCTTCGCCAGAAAACGGGGGTCAACACCACCAACAGCGTGAAAAACTCGAGCCGTCCGAGCACCATCGCAAAGCTCAACAACCACATCTGGATTTCACTGAAACCGGCGTAATTGCTCGCCGGCCCCACCAACGCAAGGCCCGGACCAATGTTGTTTACGCACGCCACGACTGCCGAAAACCCGGTCACCAAATCCGCACCGAATGCCGTCATCAGCAAGGTCAGCAAAATGATCGTGGCCATATACATGAAGCTGAATCCGAGCACCGCATGCAGCACGTTCTCCGACACGGCGGTGGTGCCCAGCCGTACCGGTTTCACCGCACGGGGATGCAGCGTACGCACAATCTCGCGGTACGCCTGCTTGAACAGGATGATCGCGCGCATCATCTTGCTGCCCCCTCCGGTGGAGCCCGAACACGCGAGAAACGTACCCAGAAACAACAACCAGATCTGCAGAAAGCCCGGCCACATCGTGTAATCATGCGTGGTCAGCCCGAGCGTGGTGCCGATCGACACGACGTGAAACGCGACCTGCCGCAGCGTGGTACCGAAATGAGCGGTACTGTCGTAATACATCAGATACGCGCTCATCATCACCACGCTGAACGCGATCACGAGAAAATAGAACGGCAGCTCCGGGTCACGCAGATAGATCCGTGCCGAACGCCGCATCAAAGCCAGATAGTGGGTGGCGTAGTTGAGGCCGGAGAGCAGCGCGAACCCCATCACGACGAGCTCGATCGGGACGCTGTCAAAATATCCCAGCGAAGCATCCTTGCTCGAAAACCCACCCAGGCCTACAACCGAAAACGCATGAATGACCGCGTCCCACGGCGACATCCCGACCACCCACAAGCTGATGCCGCAACCGATTGTCAGCAGCGCATAGGTCAGCCATAGACCCTTGGCCGTCTCCGCGATGCGCGGCGTAAGGCTGGACTCTTTCATTGGCGTGGGGACTTCGGCCTTGAACAGTTGGCGGCCGCCAATCCCGAGCAGCGGCAAAATGGCCACCACCAGAACGATCACCCCCATGCCACCGAGCCAATGCATGAACGTTCGCCACAGGTTGATCGAGACCGGCAGATCGCCCACGTTGTAGAGTATGCTCGCGCCGGTCGCAGTGAGGCCGGACACGGCCTCGAAATACGCCATTGAAATCGTCAGCTCGGGCAGATAGAGCTTGAGTGGAATCGCGCCGAATATCGGCAGCACGATCCACGTCGTGGCCACCATCAAAAAGCCGTCACTGGGGCGCAGATTGCGCTGTTCTGCCGGCGGCCTGGTGAGCCACCATAACGGTATGCCGACAGACAACGTGATGCCCATCGCCCAGCCGAACGCGGCGGTCGCGTCTTCACCGAGCAGCCACGAAACGATGAGAGGGACGGCGATCAGCAAGCCAAAGATCATCACGATCAGGGCGAGAGCATTGAAAGCGCGATGAAATTTTCTCATTGCCATCCGCCTGCGCGATGCTCTGTCCTCGGGATAATCCGCTGTGTTTCCATGCTCACAAAAAAGTGAAGCCGACCTGGAACAGCTTCTCGACTTTGGCGATCAGATTCTTGCTGGTACAGAACACGATGACGTGATCGCCCGACTCGATCGTCATGTCATGATGAGGCATGAGCACTTCACGCCGAGCAATGCGGCCGTCCACATCTTTCCTGAAACGCACGATTGCACCGATTGTCGCACCATAGGGCAGCGCGATACTTTCGATCGGTCTGCCCACCACCTTGGATTCGTTCGCGGTGCCATGCGCAATGATCTCAAGCGCTTCGGCGGCGCCACGTCGCAGACTGTGTACCGCCACCACATCCCCACGTCGCACGTGAGTCAGCAGCGTGCCGATCGACACCTGCGCGGGAGAAATCGCGATGTCGATCGGACCACTTTGCACCAGATCCACATACGATTTGCGATTGATCAACGCCAGGGTACGCCGGGCGCCCATGCGTTTCGCAAGCGAGGCCGCCATGATGTTGTCTTCTTCATCGTTGGTCAGCGCAACGAACAGGTCCGTCTCATCAATACCTTCGTTTTCAAGCAATTTCTCGTCGGTTGAATCACCCCGCAGCACGAGCGTGCGATCAAGGTTTGAAGCCAACATCTGTGCGCGTCGCTTCCCCATCTCGATCAGCTTGACGTTGCATTCCTGTTCAATCGAACGCGCCAACCGATAGCCGATATTGCCGCCCCCCGCGATCATGATGCGTCGCATCGGCTGGTCGCCGCGGCGCAACTCACGCATGACCTCACGGATATGCGCCGTCGCCGCCAGACAGAACACCTCGTCGCCCGGCACTACAATGGTGTCGCCCTCGGGCAGCAAAGCCTCACCGTTGCGATAGATCGCGGCGATACGCACTTCGATGTTGGGCAGGTGATGACGCAGCGCCTTGAGTGGATGGCCCACCAGTGGCCCGCCCTCGAAGGCACGCACCCCGATCAGGCTGAGCGCACCTTCGGCGAACTCCAGTACCTGCAAGGCTTCAGGAAAGGAAATCAGGCGCTGGATGTAATCCGTGACGATCTGCTCGGGACAGATCGAGAAATCCACCGCGAAATTGTCCGGCCCGAGCAATTCCGGATGCTCGCCGAACTCGCCTGAGCGCAAACGCGCAATACGCGTAGGCAGATTGAACAAGGTGCGCGCTACGCGGCAGGCACACAGATTGGTTTCGTCTGACTGGGTGACCGCAATCAGCAGGTCGGCATCGGCCGCACCGGCATCGCGCAACACGGAGGGGGCCGCCCCGTTGCCACATACGCTGCGCACCTCGAAACGTTCGCGCAGGCTGTCGAGCAACTCGGCGTCCTGGTCGACGAGCGTGATGTCATTGGCTTCGGAAACCAAACTTTCCGCCACCGAGGTACCGACCTGTCCAGCGCCGAGAATGATGATCTTCACTTGCGGATCTCAGGACCTATGCGCACGGTTACACTGCAAGGAAAAAGCCTTTATCAGCTCTCGCTATTCGTAGGTACGACTGTCGTGTTGTTCCTGTTCCGGCCGATCTGCAGCCCGAGCTGCTTGAGCTTACGGTACAGATGCGTCCGTTCCAGGCCGCATTTTTCAGCGATTCGGGTCATGTTGCTGCCCTCGGTACGCAGATAGTGCTCGAAATACATCCGCTCGAACGCCTCACGCGCCTCGCGCAGTGGCTGGTCGAAGGATATCGAATGCACATTGTCGGCCGGCGCGGGCAACACGCGACGCACGTCGGCGAGACTGATTTCCTCCTCCAGCGTCCCCAGCGCGAGCGATTTAACCGCCGCGCGCAACTCAAGGAAGCCGCCCGGCCACTGTTGCGTACGCAGCGCGTTGAGCGCGGCGGTGGAGAAGCTGCGACGTGGCACTTCGCCCGCCTCGACAAGATGGACGAGAAGCTGCGAAGACAGTTCTGGCACATCGTCCTGGATGTCGGCGATGGTGGGCGGCACAAGACTGACCTCGAACAGCCGGGTGACGAGCTTCTCATCCCACCCATCACTGATGAGGTTTTCGGCCCCGACCTCGCTCGCCACCACAATGTGCAGATTGAAACGCTCCAGTCGATCCAGCACAAACGCGAGGTTTTTCTGCTGATTCCGATTCAAACGCTGCAAATCGCCAATGTACATCACTCCGCCGCCGCTGCTTTGCAGCTGGGCAAGGTCGATGGGTTGATTGATCGCGGAGAAGTCCATCCACGGCGCTCCGCCAGGCTTGACGCTGCGCGCGGCCAGCTCGGCCAGACTGCCATTGCCGACACGCAGCGCGAGAACGCGGCTTTTCTCGGCGATCTGCTGGAGACGTTTGCGCAGTTCGCGTAGCGGCGCGGAACGGGGAAACGCCTCAAGCGTGAGCGGGATCGCTTGCGCACCGACGGAAGGGCGCTGCAGGCTGCGCTTGACCGCGGTCAGAAGCTTTTGCAGGCCGATCGGTTTCTCAAGGTAATCGACCGCTCCGATACGGGTCGCCTCAACGGCCGTGTCGATCGTTCCATGTCCTGACATCATGATGACGGGCATCGTCAGCTGGCCGTTGGCCGACCACTCTTTGAGCAGCGTGATGCCATCCGTATCGGGCATCCAGATGTCCAGCAACACGAGATCCGGTCGCTTGGCATTTCGCACCGCGCGCGCCGCACTCGCATTTTCGGCGAGGATCACATCATGTCCTTCGTCGCGCAGGATTTCAGAAAGCAATTCGCGTATGCCGATTTCATCATCGACGATCAGAATATTGGCCATCTCTTCTTCTACCACACTTACTTCACTGAATTCCTGTTTCCGCCGCCATTGGCAATCGCATGCCAACAACGGCGCCCCCCTCCCGGCGGTTGGAAAGATGGACCTCGCCGTGATGTTCGTCGAGGATCTTCTTCATGATCGCCAGGCCCAGCCCGGTACCACGCGCCTTGGTCGTAAAGTAGGGCTCAAACGGTCGTTCAAAAATTTCGGCAGGGAAACCCGGGCCGTTGTCTGCCCAGGTGAGTTCGACGCGTTCGCCTTCCTGTCGGGTCGTGACAATGATCTTTCCATCTTCGCGTCCGACCAATGCATCTTCGGAATTTTGGAACAAATTATGAATGATCTGGCGGATCTGTGCTGGGTCCGCATTGATGAAGAGCTGCCCCGGCGCGAATTCCATACACACTTCCACCGCAGAACTTTCGTACAAGCCCAATACTTCAGTGATCAAAGCATGCAGATCAATCGCCGAATGTTGCGGATCGGACGGGCGGGCATAGTCGCGGAAAGCATTCACCAGATTCTTCATCGCCTCGACCTGGTTTACGATCGTGCGGGTTGAACGTTCAAGGATTTCCCGCCCTTCATCATCCAGACGCGCCTCAAGCTTGTAGGACAAGCGTTCCGCGGAAAGCTGAATGGGCGTAAGCGGATTCTTGATTTCGTGCGCGAGACGCCGTGCGACTTCCGCCCACGCCGCGGTACGCTGCGCTCGCACCAGTTCAGAGATATCGTCGAAGACCACCACCCAGCCGCCGCCGGTGGATTGCGGCAGGAGGGCACCGTGGATCAGCACGGTTTTCGGTTCATTGTCGGGAAAGCGCAATTCAACCTGTTCATGCCAAGTGCCTTCATGGCGACTGAACCCTTCCAACAGCGCATCCCGAAAGCAATGCTGGCGCGGCCAATCGACCAACGGAATTTCCTCAAAGCCTTCCAGCGCATCTCCCAGAATGTCGGTCGCGCCATGGTTTGCTGCGCGCAAACAGCCGTCCGCATCGAAGGCCAGCACTCCGGCGGACAGGTTCGCCAGCACCCCTTCGAGGTAGGCGCGCGCCGTATCCACCGCCATGCGACTACGCTCGGTTTGCTCACGCGCCTCCTGCAATTGGCGCGTCATCTGATTAAAAGACTGCGTCAACACACCCAGCTCATCGCGCGCCGGCAACGCGCGGCGAGGGCTGAAATCCCCTTGCGCAACCGCTTGCGTGCCTTCTGCCAGAATCAACAATGGCGCCACCAAACGACGTGTCAACACGAATGCCACCGCGACCGCGCCGAGCAACGCCAGCAACAAAGTCAGCGTGAGCGTGAGCGAATAGATCCGGCTTAACCCCTCTCGCCCGATCACGATTTCCTGATATTCACGGTGCGCCTCCTGTACCGCCTCAATGTTGCGTACCAGCGCATCCGGCACCGGTTCCATGAGTTGCAGATAGGGCGGCTCTACCAACACCGAACGCGAAGCCACCGGCAAGATCACACGAATCATCATGCTGCCGTCGGCACGTGACTCAACCTGGTGGTAGGTGCGTGCCCGACGGGCTTGCCGCAACTGGCTCGGCACCGGCAGATCGGGCATCAGACTGTCCACCCCCTGGCTGACGGTCGCAATGAGCTGCGCGTTCGGCGAAACCAGGGTGAGGGTGTGCACTCCCGAACGCTCGCGCAGCGCATTCAGCTGGCTCGACGAAACATTGCGCGCATCGTCGAGCTCCAACGCAATTTCCTGACCGTGCTCGCTGACCTGATTCACCAAGTGATCCAGTGAAGTCTGGCCAAGCATGATGCCCCCGTCGAGTGCCCGCTCTACGCGTACGTCAAACCATGAATCAATGCTGCGGACAACAAATAACAGCGATACGCCATACAACACCACGCCGGGCAGGATTGCCATCAGGGCAAACATCAACATCAAACGATATTTCAGTCGTGAACCGAATACGCGCGTCCGATATTCTCTCCACAAACGGGTGAGCTGCACTGCGACCGTTGCGATCAGGGCCACTGCCACCACACCGTTCAGGCCTAGCAGATAAGGGTAGATGCCTGCAAAAAGATCCGTTTTCGCACTGAAGGTCGTCAACAGAAACAGCGACAGACCCGACAGAACCGCCAGGAAGATGAAGATCAGGTGTTTCATCCATCTCCTTCCGCACTAAAGTTCCAGCGCACCCAGTCCGACGCAAGCGTCCATTCACGCGTTCCTCTTGCGGTTACCAGAAGCGGCCTCGGCAACATGCTCTTGTCATGAACAAAACGGAGAGAGGCTTGATACTCGATACCTGGCTTCAGATCAGCGCTGGCCAGAATACGCCAGCTCCGTACTCGCGTCAGCGTTCGAATTGCGCCGTCCAGCGTGTCATACGAGCGATGAAAATTTCCGGTGGACAGGCGGTAGCTGCGCGTAACGGGGTGGTAAGACAATCGATATTGCAGCACTTTTTCGACCACGCGCGAATCAAACCACAGGCGGCGCGGTCGATCGATGTTCAATTCAATATTGAAGTACAACGATACGCCACGCCGTACTGCGTCGACCAAGCGCGGATTAAGCGGCACATCGAAATCCGCGTTGAGCACATAACTGTCATCGACCAAGACAATCGCGGCAGAGCGAATCCGTGCCTCTTCATCTTCTGCAACCGCGCCCGGCGCGAATGTCAGCAGCGGCAGAGCGAGCAGAACGACCAGCAGCCTACGCCTTGTTGCGTTTTCGCAACAAGGCGTAGTAAAAGCCGTCATGCACGGCATCCGGTAGTAATTGCAGTTCTTCCCGGCCATCCAGTGGCTGTCTCTCCGCGTCGGCATTCCGCGCACAAAAAGCTTGAACTTGCTCAGTGTTTTCCTCATCGAACACCGAACAGGTCGCGTACAACATTGTGCCACCCGGTGCGAGAGTCTGCCAAAGACTCTCCAACAGTTCCGCCTGAAGCCGTGCAAAACCGGTGATGTCTTTGTTGCGTCGATGCCACTTTATGTCTGGATGGCGACGCACCACACCCGATGCGCTGCAGGGTACATCCGCAAGAATTCGATCAAACGTTTGGCCATCCCACCACGCTTCGACCTGACGCGCATCTGCGGTACACGTTTTTGCGGACAGACCGAGTCGAGTAAGATTGGCATCCACACGCGCAAGACGTTTCGCGTCCGCATCCAGGGCAAGCAGTTCAACATCAGCCAACTCGAGAATATGCGCGGTTTTACCGCCCGGCGCGGCGCACGCATCCAGCACGCGCTCGCCATTTTGCGGGCCTAATAAATGTGCAGCCCGCTGTGCACCGGCATCTTGCACAGACACCCAACCGTCGAGCAATCCCGGTACGCGTTCAGCCGGCAGCGGCGTTTCGAGCAGGAAAGCGCCGGATGCAATGCGCCGCCAGGAGATGCCTGCTTGCTCGAGCATTCTTGCATACTCATTTTCCGTAACCTTGCGACAATTAATTCGCAGACACATCGGCGGATGAGAATTTCCCGCTTCGAGCACAGACTGCCACTCCGTTGGATAGCTTCGGCGAACGCGTTTGATCCACCAATCGGGATGCTGCCAGTGGGCCACCTCATCCCGAAGGAGGAGCTCACGGAAACTGTCCTCTTGACGCATCCGGTTGCGCAGCACCCCATTCACCACGCCTTTCAATCCCGGTGCCATCGAGGCCACCGCATCCACGGCTTGGTCCACAATGCGGTAGGCCTCCTGAGGACGCCTTTCCAGCCGGGACAATGCAACCAGCAATATTGATCGTACATTCTCCGGCAACGGGCTGGAGAGCAGCTTCTCCAGCACCCGGTCACCGCGCCCATAATCACGCAGCGCATTCCATGTGAGATCTCGCACAGCACCTCGCTGGGCATCGTTCCATTGCACACGTCGCAACGCCGCCTCCCAGGCCTGAGTGAGACTGCACCCCTCAAGGACCTGTGCAAGCAATCCTGCAGACTGTCGGATCGAATATGCCAAACTTGTCGGATCGAGTTCTTTTGCACCGCGCGATCGAACGCGCTCCTGCGACTTTCCGCGTGCCTTTTGTTTCACGTGAAACCGTTCCTTTTTCACTGTGTCGCCAAATCCAAAACCATCTTTACGATTAGCACACTTACCACACCAATAAACAATTTCCGGACAAACGCCGCTCCATGACGAACGGCCATGTAAGAACCCAGCACCGCCCCACACAGATTCGCCACAGCCATCATCAACCCCAGCATCCAAAACATTTCTACATTCTTGGAGAAGTACCACAGCGCCCCAAGGTTTGTAGCGACATTCACGATTTTCGCCGTGGCTGAAGCATGAAGGAAATCCAGCTGGATAAATCTCACGAACAGAAAAATTAGCAAACTGCCTGTTCCGGGTCCGAAAAACCCGTCGTAAAACCCTACAAACATGCCAATCAACATGATCAGCATGAGGTCACGACGCCCGAACTCTTGTCGACCTGGACCCGTCCCCATTTCCTTGTTTGCAAGGGTATACACCGCAATCCCGAGCAACAGCACCAACACCAGAGGCTTCAGAAAATCGGGAGGAAACAACGTCACCGACAGTGCGCCCAACCACGAACCCAGCATGGCGGAAAACGCTCCAGGAAGAGCAAGCTTCCACGGTATGCGCACCCTACGTGCATACTGCGCAGCCGCGCTCATCGTACCAACCAGACTTGAAACCTTGTTCGTTGCGAGCAAACTGGGTACCGCAGCCTGCGGCATCGCGGAGAATAATGCCGGAACCTGTACCAACCCACCACCGCCCACCACTGCGTCCACAAAGCCGGCAAAAAATGCAGCCAGACCGAGCAGCAGAAAGCTTAGTTCAAGACTCATACGGATTCCCGCAGTTTCACGTGAAACATCGCGCCACCATTGTATTGATTTCCAAATTCACAGGCTTGGTTTTCAGAGCGCGCGGCATCGACGTCATCGCATGTTTCTCGAAACGTTTTTGATCCGATGGCTGGATTGATCTTTCAGCCGCCTGAGGGTCGAAAACGTTTCCCTACCGTACTTGGCACTTACCATGAGCACTGCGATTCAAAAGGAGAAAGCCCGAAACGCTACCCGCTTCAGGAATCATTTTTCATCCTGTAGGACATTTTGTTCGGGCGCTCACTGCGCTTGGCCATACTCCAAACAATCTATCCTGTTCATTTGCGGAAACTGGAAACTCGCACGGCCATCTTTCGATGGTTTTGAGCGCCGAATATTCTTTTCAGACCCGGACGATGGAAAGTGATCTCAGCAAGGAGGCCGTTCAATCGGGGCTGATCTCGATTTTTCAGTCGGAACCCTGCATCCAGCCGGTCAGTGGCTCGGAAGCTGCTCGAAGAGGTTTCAACGTCGATTCAGAGCCCAGCGCATGACATCGGACGCGGACTGTTGCAGCCACGGCAACCTGGCCAGACCAAGGGCCTGACACGCGTTGCGAGAGTGCATGCCATCCCGAGAGGGCGCCCAGCCCACGGTTTGATAGTTGTGCAGCTTTGTCGGGTAGTCTCTTTCTGTATATCGCTTTACGGTGGGTCTGGAGCCGCCTCATTTTCCGATGCAAAATCTCGAGAAAATCACTCCGAGCAGGTCATCCGAGGTAAATTCACCGGTGATCTTCCCGAGCGCGTCCTGTGCGAGACGGAGCTCTTCAGCGAACAGATCAAGCGCATGAGCGGTGTCTCTCGCCGTACGAACATGGGCAGCGGCTTCGCTCAACGCTTCAAGGTGCCGCTGCCGTGCAATGAAGACATCCTCACTGCCAGGCACAAAACCGACCCGCTCAAGAAGAGCGTGGCGCAGACCATCCAGGCCTGCGCCTGATTTTGCACACATCCGCACCCGTGTCAGACCGTTTTCCTCCAGCACTCCCGCATCCAGGGAGGTTAAATCGATCTTGTTCTCGACTCTGATCCGCGGCACGTCTTGTGGCAGGCGCGCATCGATTTCGCTATCCGCGTCGTTCCACCCAAAGCGCGCATCCACCAGGTGAACGATCAGATCTGCTTCGGCCAGCTCGCGCCATGTTCGCTCAACGCCGATCCGCTCCACCGGATCTTCGCTTTCGCGCAAGCCTGCCGTATCCACGATATGTACGGGCACCCCTTCGAGATGAATGCTTTCGCGCAACACATCACGGGTGGTGCCGGCAATGTCCGTGACGATGGCACGTTCATCGCCGGCAAGGAGATTCAGCAAACTGGATTTCCCCACATTGGGTTGTCCGGCAAGCACAATCTTCATGCCCTCGCGCAACAACGCTCCCTGACGCGCTGAACTCAGCACGTTGGCAAGATGGCGTTCAATCGCCTCAAGACGCTCAAATGCGCGCGCCTGTTGCAGGAAATCGATTTCTTCTTCGGGAAAATCCAGGGTCGCTTCAACCAGCATGCGCAGGTCGATCAACTCGTCGCGCAATGCGTGAACATGGTCGGAAAATGCGCCGCCCAAGGAGCGCACCGCGGAACGCGCGGCCTGCGCTGAGGACGCATCGATCAGGTCGGCAACGGATTCCGCCTGCGCCAGATCCATGCGGCCATTGAGAAAGGCCCGGCGGGAAAACTCTCCCGGTTCGGCAATGCGCGCGCCAAGCGCCAGACACCGCTCCAGCAACAAGCGCAGCACCACCGGCCCACCATGCCCCTGCAATTCGAGCACGTCTTCACCGGTGAAGGAATAGGGCGCAGGAAAATACAGGAGCAGGCCTTCGTCGATCACTTCTCCCGAAGCATCACGAAACCGCGTAAACGTTGCGTTGCGCGGGGTGAGTGTGCGCTCGCAAAGGGCGTGCGCAAACCGTTTGAGGGACGGCCCGGAAACACGAATCACGCCGATGCCACCACGGCCCGGCGGGGTGGCGATGGCGGCAATCGTGTCCATGCCGTCAATCATGACGTTGGAATATTGCTGCGACATCACCTCTCCCGTGGCGGCGGTGGTAAGGCCGCCGCCCATGCATCACGCAGCCGTCTTTTCAGTCTTTTTTGCTGCCTCAATCCCGCGCGTGATGTACCACTGCTGCGCAATCGACAGGATATTGTTGACCACCCAGTACAACACCAAGCCGGACGGGAACCACAGGAACATCACCGTAAACACGACGGGCAGGGCCATCATCAATTTGGCCTGCAGCGGATCGGGCGGCGTCGGGTTGAGCTTCATCTGAACCAGCATCGACGCACCCATCAAGACGGGCAGGATGAAATACGGATCTTTCGCCGACAGATCGGTAATCCAGCCCAGCCACGGCGCATGACGCACCTCGACACTGCCGAGCAGCACCCAATACAGCGCGATGAACACCGGGATCTGAACCAGAATCGGCAAGCATCCACCGAGCGGGTTGATCTTTTCGGTGCGGTACATCTTCATCACTTCTTGCTGCATGCGCGCTTTGTCGTTGCCGTAGAGCTCCTTGATTCGCTGCATACGGGGCGCGAGCACACGCATCCGCGCCATCGACTTGTAGCTCGTTGCCGACAGCGGGAAGAACACCAGCTTGATCGCACACGTCACCAGAATGATCGCCCAGCCCCAGTTTCCTGTGAGCTTGTAGAACCACGACAACACCCAGAACAGCGGCGCGGCAATCATGGTCAGCCAGCCATAATCGACCACCAGTCCGAGACCTGGCGCGATCTGATCGAGATGATCCTGCTCCTGCGGTCCGGCATACAAACGCGTAGCAACCGTAGCAGTTTCACCTGGCGCAACCGATGACACCGGCATGATCACGCCTGCGCTGTACAGATCATTGCCGATTTTACGTACAAAGTTTTCGCGCTCTACGCCATCCTGCGGAAGCCACGCGGCGACGAAATAGTGCTGTACCACCGACATCCAACCATCGGACGCTCGCGTGGTGAATTTCGCCTTGCCTTCGGCGATTTCTTCAAAATCGATCTTCTGGAACTTGTTCTCTTCGGTGTAGACCGCCGGACCGGTAAAGGTCCGCACGCCAAACACCTTTACCGCTTCGGCCTCTTGGCCGTCACGCGCGAACTGGAAGTAGGCGTGAGCAGACTGCGCCCGGTCACTACGGTTTTCCACCTCATAGGCAACGTCAATGACGTAGCTGCCGCGGTGGAACGTCAGTACCTTGGTGACCGCCAGATCCGAGTCCGTCACCACTGGCAAACGCACGACCAGTTCGTTTTCGCCTTCGGCCAGCGTCATGTTTTCAGCCGGCAGCTGGTGCGGCGTATGATGATTCGGCAACCCTTCGCCAATCAGTCCGCTCTGCGCAAAATAGCGATGGCGCATCCCGTCATCGAAGAGCCGGAAAGGCGGTGCCCCTTCCTCATTCGTCGCAGCATGCTGGAGCAAGCTCAGGCGTACGATTTGACCGCCCTGCGAGGATATTTCCGCCTCGAACATGTCCGTGCGCACCAACATGCGCGCAGTTTGCGGCGTCGCAGGCTCACTGATGGCGGGCGCTCCAGGCGAGTCGGCAGCGGGCAAACTCGCACTCGGCGTGGGCACCGAGCCGTCCTCCTGCGGGTACTGGGCAGCAGGCGCATCCGTCGGAGCGACGGCCTGAACCGGCTCCTGGCTACGGTTCCAGTTATCCCACAGCATGACTGCGGCAAAGGAGAAAATCAGGATAGCGATGAGGCGACGTTGGTCCATCGGTCTTAGTGTCTGTGCGAAGGTTTGGAGACGGGATCATACCCGCCCGGATGAAAGGGGTGGCAACGAGCTAAACGACGGATCGCAAACCAGCTGCCACGGAACGGACCGTGCACCTCAACCGCTTCGCGCGCATAAGCAGAACAGGTCGGATGGAAACGGCAGACATCGCCCAACAACGGACTGATGAGATAGCGGTAGCCGGTGATCAGGCCGATCAGAACGGCGCTGAGCCCCCGCCGCACAATGGCAGCGAGCGAACGCAACACGCTGAGCGGTGGTTTATTGCGGATCATTTGGCAGGCGCTCCATCAATCGCGTCACATCGTCGTGCAGCATGCGACGCGTAGCCAAAGCAACCGGCGCATGCAGACGAACCACCATGTCGACGGCTGACAGGGCCCCCCGTCGGCGACGGAATTGCTCGCGTACGATGCGTTTGACCAGATTCCGTGTGTTGGCGCGCCGGGCGAGCTTTTTTGCAACAACCACTCCAAGCCGTGCCTGCCCCAAACCGTTCGGACGATAGTGCACGATCAGGAATGTACCCTTGATTGCCCGGCGAAAAGCAAAAACGGATGAGTACTCATCCGTTTTGTGCAATCTCAAGACGCTGGGAAAACGTTCATCAGCGCCTGCGGGACTTACCACCTCAAACTGCGAGGCGGTGACGGCCCTTCGCACGGCGGGCGCGGATCACCGCGCGACCGCCACGAGTCTTCATGCGAACCAAGAAGCCATGGGTGCGCTTGCGACGGACGACGGAAGGTTGGTAAGTGCGTTTCATGTTCAATTCTGCCAGATTGGGTCAAACGCGTTATTTCAGTGCATAGACCCATGTTTGTCAAGCACATTTTTTGCTCGACACTGTGGATAAGTCCTGTCCTGAAGGGTAGAATCCATGGCTTGTCCGGTCGTAATCGACCCCCACAAATTCCGGCAACCTCCTTCGGCCGGTATCTTCCCATCTTTCACAACTGCATAACAACATCACTTTCAAATCAAACGCTGTGACGCAAGATTTCTGGTCCTTCTGCCTGTCGCGCCTCGAAAATGAACTGCCACCGCAGCAGTTCAGCACGTGGATCAAGGCCCTCCAGGCGGACGACAGTGAGCCGTCAGAGGAAGGCCCTGCGCTGCGCCTGTTTGCGCCCAACCGTTTTGTTCTGCAATGGGTTCGTGATCGTTACCTGGGCCGCATTGGAGAATTGGGAGAAGAATTCCACGGCGAGCCGATCCATCTTCAGCTTGTGCTGCCGACAAACGGCAGCACACCGGCCGCCTCCTTGCCGAAAGCTGCGGCCGCGCCCACCCAGGCAGCAGCGGCCGCGCCGACTTCCACCACGCCCTCAGCCGCCGCGCCTGCGTTACAGCGCGGCACCGGGGAGCCTGGCTATGGAAAAACGCGTCTGAACGGTGATTTCAGCTTTGACAACCTCGTGACCGGCCGCGCCAACGATCTCGCCCGCGCCGCCGCCACGCAGGTTTCGCAAAATCCGGGGGCTTCGTACAACCCGTTGTTCATCTACGGTGGTGTTGGGCTGGGCAAAACCCACTTGGTCCATGCCATCGGCAACGCCGTGTTCCGCGCCACTCCTTCTGCAGTGATCCGCTACGTGCATGCCGAGGATTATTATGCGGACGTGGTGCGCGCCTACCAGCAACAAAGCTTTGACCAATTCAAGCTGTATTACCGTTCGCTCGATTTGCTGATCATCGACGACATCCAGTTCTTCAACCGGAAAACGCGTACCCAGGAAGAATTCTTCCACGCCTTTAACGCGCTGACCGAGGCAAAAAAACAGATTATCATTACCTGCGATACCTATCCGAAAGACATCCAGGGACTGGAAGATCGTTTGATTTCGCGTTTCGATTGGGGTCTGACAGTACAGATCGAACCGCCCGAACTGGAAATGCGCGTCGCCATCCTGAAGAAAAAGGCCGAAGCCGTACGGATCGAGTTGACCGAGGACGTCGCGTTTCTGATTGCCAAGAACCTGCGTTCCAACGTCCGCGAGCTTGAGGGTGCGCTCAACAAAGTCGTTGCCTATGCGCGCTTCCACAACCGCCCGATTTCGCTCGAACTGGCCAAGGATGCACTTAAAGACCTTCTCAACGCGCACAACCGCCAACTCACCATTGAGCACATCCAGAAAACCGTTGCCGATTTCTACAAGATCAAGGTCGCCGATATGCACTCGCGCAAACGAACGCGAGTCATCGCCCGCCCTCGTCAGGTTGCGATGTGGCTGGCCAAAGAACTCACGCCCATGTCGCTGCCAACCATTGGCGACGCCTTTGGCGGGCGCGACCACACTACCGTGATCCACGCTTGTCGCACCATCACCGATCTGCGTTTGTCGGACCCGCAGCTCAACCATGATGTCCACGTTCTGACCCAGGTATTGCGGGGATGAACGCACCGGGCCTTTTTATCTATTGACCTCCTAGACGGACGATTCTGACGCCATGCACCTGCTTACCACTACGCGCGACGCTTTGCTTGCACCGCTGCAGTCGGTTGCCGGTATTGTCGAGAAACGCCATACGCTGCCGATCCTGTCGAACGTACTGATCGAAAAGCGTGGCGAACAGCTCACCATGCTCGCCACCGACATCGAGATTCAGATTCGCACCACCACCGCCAGTGACCTGGGCGGTGAAGATGCCAGCCTCACCGTCGCTGCACGCAAACTGCAGGATATCCTGCGTGCGCTGCCCGAAGGCGTCGACATCCATCTCACTCTCGACGACAAGCGTCTCACCGTGAAAGCGGGCAAAAGTCGCTTCGCGCTGCAAACCTTGCCCGCCACGGACTATCCCCGCATGAACCCGCCGGAGGAAGGCAGCGCTTGTTTTTCAGTCAGCCAAAAAGCCTTCAAGCGGCAACTTGCCCAAGCCTCCTATTCAATGGCTCAGCAGGATATCCGCTATTACCTCAACGGCTTGCTCATGGTTGTCGACGGGGCCGAATTGCGCATGGCGGCCACTGACGGCCATCGTCTTGCCTTCGCCACCAGCCCGCTGGAAACCACCCTCGAACATGCGGAAGTCATCCTGCCGCGCAAGACCGTACTCGAACTCAGCCGTCAGCTTGCCGATACCGACGACCTGCTCGAGATCACGCTTGCCGGTAACCAGGCCATCTTCCGCTTCGGCGCAACCGAATTCGTCACCAAGCTCATCGATGGCAAATTCCCCGACTACGAACGCGTCATTCCGCAGGGTCATCCAAAACTGGCGAAAATCCAGCGCGCACCGCTGCTCTCGGCACTCCAGCGCGTAGCCATCCTGACCAACGAGAAATTCCGCGGCGTGCGACTGGTGTTCGATAACGGCTCCCTGCGCATCAGCAGCTCAAACTCCGAACAGGAAGAAGCGGTTGAAGAGCTGGAAATCGATTTCAACGGTGAAGGCGCCGATATCGGTTTCAACGTGACCTATCTTCTCGACGTACTCAACAATGTCTCTGACGACATCATCGAATGGCGATTCAACGACGGCAATTCAAGCGCCTTGTTGACCCTGCCAGGCAACGACAGCTTCAAGTACGTTGTGATGCCAATGCGCATCTGAACCTGCCACCGGCCACGGCCGGTGCCCGCGCGGGGGTCCGGCAACGGACACTCCGCGAGTTGTATCCGGCCCACCCAACGGGCCGCTGAACCGAGACCGACATGTCCGATAATCAGAATCAGCAAGACTACGACGAATCCAGCATCCAGCAGCTCGAAGGCCTCGAGGCCGTTCGCAAGCGGCCGGGCATGTACATCGGTGATACCTCCGACGGCACCGGCCTGCATCACATGGTATTCGAGGTCGTGGACAACGCCGTCGATGAAGCCTTGGCCGGACATTGCGACGACATCTGCGTCACCATTCACCCGGACAATTCCATCTCGGTCACCGACAACGGCCGCGGTATCCCGGTCGGGGTGAAGATGAACGACAAGCACGAGCCCAAACGCTCGGCCGCTGAAATGGTGATGTGCGAATTGCACGCCGGCGGAAAGTTCAATCAGAACAGCTACAAAGTTTCCGGCGGCCTGCACGGCGTCGGGGTTTCATGCGTCAATGCGCTGTCCGAATGGCTGCGGCTGACCATCCGTCGCGACGGTAAAAAGCATTTCCAGGAATTCGCCCGCGGTGTAGCGCAGGATCGCGTCATCGAAATCGTCGACGGCGTAGAAACCAGCCCCTTGCGCATTATCGGAGAGACCGCCAAGCGTGGCACCGAACTGCACTTTCTTGCCGACGCAGAAATCTTCGAAAATATTGAATTCCACTATGACATTCTCGCCAAGCGTCTGCGCGAACTGTCCTTTCTGAACAACGGCGTCCAGATCCGTCTCATCGACTATCGCAGCGGCAAGGAAGAGAACTTCGCCTTCGTCGGCGGTGTGCGCGGTTTCGTCGAATACATCAACCGCACGAAAAACGTACTCCACCAGAACATCTTCTACGCCGAAGGCGGCACCCGCATCCCGACCCCTACCGGAGACGCCGAACTGAGCGTCGAAGTCGCAATGCAGTGGAACGACTCCTATGCCGAACAGGTATTGTGTTTCACCAACAACATCCCGCAAGCCGACGGCGGCACTCACCTCACCGGCATGCGTGCGGCGATGACGCGCGTCATCAACAAATACATCGAAGAAAACGAGATCGCCAAAAAGGCCAAAGTGGATGTCACCGGTGACGACATGCGGGAAGGGCTCGCCTGCGTGCTGTCCGTCAAGATGCCGGACCCGAAATTTGCCAGTCAGACCAAAATGAAACTGGTCTCTTCCGAAGCCCGCCCGGCCGTCGAAGAAGTCGTTGCTGTCAAGCTTGCTGAGTTTTTGCAGGAAAATCCCAACGACGCCAAAACCATTTGCAGCAAGATCATCGAAGCTGCACGCGCCCGTGACGCCGCCCGCAAAGCGCGTGAGATGACTCGCCGAAAAGGTTTGCTCGACGGCGTTGGCCTCCCCGGAAAGCTCGCTGACTGTCAGGAAAAAGACCCCGCCTTGTGCGAAATCTACCTGGTGGAGGGTGATTCCGCCGGCGGTTCTGCCAAACAAGGTCGCGATCGCAAGTTCCAGGCCATTCTCCCGCTCAAGGGTAAGATCCTCAACGTTGAGAAAGCACGTTTCGACAAACTGCTGCAGAGCCAGGAGATCGCCACCATGATCACCGCTCTTGGCACCGGCATCGGAAAAGAGGAATACAAGCCGGAAAAGCTGCGCTACCACCGCATCATCATCATGACGGACGCAGACGTCGATGGCGCCCACATCCGCACGTTGTTGTTGACCTTCTTTTATCGCCAGATGCCTGAACTGGTCGAAGGGGGCCATATCTACATCGCCCAGCCCCCACTGTATAAAATCAAACACGGCAAGTCCGAGCAGTACATCAAGGATGACAATGAGCTCAATCAGCATCTGCTCAAGCTCTCTTTGGAAAACGCCGCACTGATCCCGCGCGAAGGTGCTGATCCAATCACCGACGAGGCGCTCGCCGAACTTGCTCGCGGCTATCTGCTCGCCGAAGCCGTGATCAACCGCCTGTCGAGTTATATCGATCCAGCGGTACTGCATGTCATGCTCGCGCACAACATCGCCGTCAGCCTCGAATCCGAACAGACCGCCCGTACCGCGGCCGCAGCGATCCAGGCCCAAATGCCAGACCATATCCGCGTAGAAGCGGAATTCAATGAAGAGTCTGAAAACTGGCGCATTGGCATTGCACGGATGCATCACGGCAACCGTCGTCTGACCTCAATCGAGGAAGATTTTCTTGTTTCAGGCGATTACCACAGCATCCGCAATGCCGCCGAAGCCATTGCCGATCTCATCGGCCCGGGCGCTGAAGTACGTCGCGGCGAAAAAACCCGGCCCGTCACACGCTTTGCCGACGCCGTGCGCTGGCTTCTTGACGAAGTCGAACGTAACCTCGGCAAACAGCGTTACAAAGGCCTCGGTGAAATGAACCCGGAACAACTGTGGGAAACAACGATGGATCCGGCAGTCCGTCGCCTCTTGCGCGTACAGATTGAAGACGTCATCAGCGCTGACGAAATCTTTACCACCCTGATGGGCGACAACGTCGAACCGCGTCGAGCCTTCATTGAAAGCAATGCGGTGTATGCACGAAATATTGATGTGTAACCGTTCAGCATTCCCCTCACAGTGACCGTGACAACGCCCGGCCGACAAGCCGGGCGTTTCTTTATGTCAGCGGGAATTAGCCATCACTGAGATGATGCAAAATACCTGCTCCACGCCCGCCTCTTCTCATGTCCCGCACCAAACTTCCGTTTCTTACGACTTTTTCCGATCACACCCGAGGCCTGTTGGCGGCCGGGGTAGTCGTACTGTGCTGGACGGGCTTCAACATCGTCTCGCGATACGGCTCGAGCGGCACGCTTACACCGTATGATGTGGCGGCGCTGCGTTTCGGCGTATCAGGTCTGATCGCCTTGCCGTTCTTCTTTCGCCTGACACCGTTCGGACAATGGTTACGTTATTTAACGCTCGCACTCATCGCCGGAGTGGGCTATTCCTTATTCGCTTACATTGGCTTCAGTTATGCACCCGCCGCGCACGCCGGAATTTTCATCAACGGCGGCATACCATTCTGGACGGTCATTCTGGTCGCACTGACGGCGGGTTTTCATCTTTCCAAACAGGTTTTCATCGCACTTTCGGTTACAACAGCCGGACTGCTGTTAATCATTTGGCGCAGTCTTGGCGAGATTGGTTCATCCGAGGTGTGGAAAGGCGATTTGCTGTTTCTTGCCGCCGCGTGCTGTTGGGCAATATTCGGATTGCTCGGGCGACGCTGGAACGTTTCGCCGCGCACTGCGATTGTCAGCATCGCGGTGTTCTCGCTCGCACTGTATCTGCCGGTCTATCTAATATGGTTGCCAAAAACGATGGCGACTGCGACCGTGGGAGAAATCGCGCTACAAGGCGTGTATCAAGGCGTCATTGCAGCGCTTGTCGCCAGCTCGATGTACACCTACGCTTGTCAAACCATCGGGGTGTACCGTGCATCGATGATGCTCGCTTTGGTACCGGGAGCCTCGGCGCTGGGCGCCTGGATCATTCTGGGAGAGGCCTCTCCCACGGTGACAATCATCGGCTTGATACTGGTCACTGTTGGTGCAACGCTGTCCACGCGACGCTAACGGACGTTCTCTGACAACTCCGTGCTCCGCCGACCGACCAGATCGTTCCAGATCGCGGTTGAAAACGTACGCTACACGGAGAAATCCAGGTACTCGCCGCCTCTACTCAGAAGATGCAGACAGGTAACGCAGAACTTTTTCCTTTCGATGAACCGCTCGAAATTGTTCCGGGCGCATTTTTTCTGGGCGGTTTTGCACGCGCGCAGGCCGCCGAATTATTCGCCGCGGTGCGTGAAGTGTGGAAATGTGCGCCGCCGCGGATCCTGCACACTCCGGGCGGCCATCGTATGTCAGTGGCCATGACAAACTGTGGTGATCTCGGTTGGGTAAGCGATGAAGCGGGCTACCGCTACACCCGGATCAACCCCGCCACGGGAAAACCCTGGCCCGACATGCCGGAAACTCTGCGTCGAATCGCTCACGCCGCAAGCGCGGCCGTTGGATTTTACGATTTCGATCCGGACGTCTGTCTACTCAACCGTTACGAACCGGGCGCCCGCATGGCCTTGCATCAGGATCGCAACGAACGTGATTTCCGTTGGCCCATTGTGTCGGTATCGCTCGGTTTGCCCGGCGTTTTTCAATTCGGCGGCCTGCGCCGTGCCGAACGACCGCAGCGCATTCCATTGGCACATGGAGATGTCGTCGTGTGGGGTGGCCCTGCACGACTGCGCTATCACGGCATCCTGACGCTCAAAGACGGGCATCACCCGCTGACCGGCGCCATACGCATCAATCTCACGTTTCGGCACGCAGGTTGACCACGCCATCATTCGCGGTTGAAAAACTGCCGACTGATGGTCTGTCCGTATAATTCTGCCAAGGGGATAAGCTTCAACAGTGCCAGACCGGTATTACTGCTCGACTGAATTCCCCGCCAGTGCGGACGCAAACGATCAAACAGAAAGCCCGCTGAAAATCCTCCGAGCACCAGCTTGAAACTGCCGAAACAGGCATGAAGATCATGGCTGAATCTTTTGAGCTTGGATCGGAATAGGACCTGACGAATCACAGTCTGTTCGCTGAGTGCTTTCACCTCGCGAACGCGTCTGAAATGCCCAGCAATCATGGCGTCTCTCCACTCTCACCGCTCCGGTTTATGTGGGCCAAGCGTGTCAGCAGACGTCGGCTCTCTGTAAAACGCAGATGCCGTGCCAACCTGCGCATGCCGAAAAAGCACAGTGCGACAATTGCCAACAATAAAAATGCTGCAAGCAAGGCTGCGAGCGCAGGGTCCATTCCACCATGCACGATCAGTGACAATACGAACGCAGTGACCAGAAAAAGCAGCGCACCGGCGAGTACGAAGGCCGAAGCCACCGCCAGGGCCACAATCCCCAATAACGACGACACAAACAGTTTGCTTTCGGCACCCACCAAGCTGGCGCCCTGTTTAACCCACTGTGAAAGCTCTTCACGCAAGTCGCCCATCTGAGCAAGAATCTCCCGCTCAGAGGGCGTCCCCTCCGGAGCAGGACCTGATGCGTCGTGCTCCGGAGGCACCGTGGAATCGTCTCCAGGGTAATTCATCGTCAATTTCAGTGCCGACGACGATTCAACGCTGAGAAAATGCTCCCTGCCAGGAAGGCAATGCCTAGTGTCGTAAGCGGATTCTCACGCACATAATCGCTCACTCGCGAAACCAGTTCCTCGCCCTGGCTGCAGGTGAACTCCTTGCCCTCACGGAATTTTCCCGCCGCCTCGCGGGCTTCTTCCCGCAAACGCTCTTCAGCCGTGCTCAGACCTTCCGCAGTCTTGTCGACGGCCTGATGCGCCTTCTCCGCGAATTGATCGATCGTACCGTGTGCTTGTTCAACCGGTTTTTTGGTTGGCATGTTGGCTACCTCCAGGTTGGTTGCAAAAACTTCAGACGAAGCGTCATTCATCGCAACTTCATTCACACAATAAACAAATCTGCAGGTCGTGCCTAATCGCATGTTGCATACTATGTCGTAAAATTTTTCTGGAAATTCATCTCAATGGAGACATGAGAAGATTTTCCCAAGCCGCTTGAGCGTGTTCCCCTCCCGTGGATGGGCTGCTATCGATCCTCCATCCCACGCGGCCTCCAACATCCTGTCTTCATTATGCTCACGCTCGGCGTTTTCACTGTCGTTCTCACTACATCTCGTAACAACACCGTCTGAACAGGACCGCACTGTTTCCAGAACGCTTCCTCAGCCAATCTTTAGTCGCCGGTCGCGTGCATTAAAGCGCGTGGCTATACTGTTTCTCTTCAACGATCAAAGGAAATCTACAGATGAACGTCATCCTCGACATCGCTGTCATCCCGATCGGTATCGGTCACGCTCAATCGCTCTCACCATGGGTCGCAACCTGTAGCCGCATACTGCGCGAAGCAGGCTTGGAGCCGGTCTTGCACGCGAATGGGACCAATGTCGAAGGGGACTGGGAAACCGTTTTCGGGGCATTGAAACGCTGTCACGAAACCCTTCACGAAATGGGTGCCCCGCGAATTTCAACCAACATCCGCTTGGGTACGCGTATCGACAAAACACAGTCGATGACCGACAAGATCGCGTCGGTGGAAGCCGAATTCGACCATCCTCCGCACACTGAAAGATGAAGACAGAACGACCGCCGTTGCACTGTACTCACCATGTATTCACAGCGCCCCAAACCGGCCCGAGCCTGATCGTACTTGGCGCCGTGCATGGTAATGAAATCTGCGGCAGTCTCGCCATCCGCCGCATTCTCGAAGAAATCGATGCGGGCGAACTACGCATCCAACGCGGTCGGGTCACCTTCGTACCGATCGCCAACCCGCTTGCCTGGACACTGCAGAAACGTGAAGGAGAACGTAATCTGAATCGTTGTCTGCAGCCAACCGACACGCCTGTGCAATACGAAGATCACGTGGCCAACTGGCTGTGTCCCTTACTCGCCCAACACGAAGTCTTGCTCGACCTGCATTCCTTCCATACTCCCGGCGAACCATTCGTCATGCTCGGGCCGGAAAATAACGACGGACCGCTTGAACCCTTCAAGCACGCTGTGGAAGAACGTGCGCTTGCACATTGTCTTGGCATCCGCCGATTCGTGGATGGCTGGCTCGACACCTATGCAAGTGGCGCCGCCCGACGAGGTGACAGCAACCCCGCCTACGGCGTGGGCACGACCGAATACATGCGTAGCGTGGGTGGCTACGGCCTGACCGTGGAATGTGGCCAACACGACGACCCAGCCGCCGTCAAAGTCGCCGAACGCTGCATCCGCGCAACGCTTGAACACCTTGGTATCAGCAATCCCCCCAACGAACCGTTCGAACCCATCACAGACGTAGAACACATGCGTATCCGTGAAGTCGTGGATAAACGCTTCGATCACGATACGTTCGTACGGGATTGGGAGAGTTTCGATCGCTTAAAGAAGGGCGAAGTCATCGGCACCCATGCGGACGGAAGCGTCGCATTGGCGGATCGGGACGGGTATATCCTTTTCCCCAATCCGGGCGCTCGCGCCGGCAAGGAATGGTATTACGTAGCCGAAACAGTAGCGGGCGATTCAAGCCGGATTCGCGGTCTCTAAATCAGGGCGGATCGATTCACAGGGCATCGTGAAGAGTGCCACAGAAGATTTTGACCGGATGGGTGCAACAAGGACGGAACGATCGTCCTCACACAGAAGTTTGAACGGTGCTGAATGCGCTGGATGAAGAGCAAGAGGTTGCGCCCGGCGCGAAACGTCCGTCGCTCTTTATTGCTTTGTCTGGATTGTTCAGATGCCTTCCAAACATGCCACAGGCTGCGGCACGCTGTTCAGAACTTGAAACCTTTGGATGCCTTTCAGGCCGCTTTTTCAAGCGGGTTGTCGGCCTCCAATTCCCCTCCGAGCGCATCCATCAAAGCCGGTAGAAGTTGCTGCAATTCACCGGTCATCAACGCAAAACCGGCGTCAAACAGCGCTTCTTCATCCTCTGCGCCTGCGTCTTCGATCTTTTCCTTGACCACATCAAGAAAGTCGAGTCGCTTGATCTCAAATTTTTCGGTGAGCACAAAACTTACCCGGTCGTTAAAGGTAAGTCCCAGACGCGTAGGCAATTTTCCCGCTTCAAGATGGCCGCGCACATCCTCGCCTTCAAGGTTGTGACGCACATAACGCACCACAGCCTTGTCATCGGTGATCGAACGCAATTCGCAATCATCATCAATGGTGAAAGCATGGGGCGCATCGCCCCCGGCAAGCCAATCCGCCATTGAAGAAGCAGGCGAACGTTCCGTACGCACCAGCGCAAGCGGCAAGGTGTCGAGGGAATCTCGCAGAACTTCAAGGAAATCTTCAGCGCGTTTCTGACTCGGAACGTCGATGCCCAGCCAGCCATTGTCCGGATCAATCCAGGCATACACCTTGCGCCGACGCGTGAAGGCTCGCGGCAGAAATTCTTGCGTGATCTGCTCTTTCAATTCCTTCATTTGCTTGCGCCCAGGTTTGTATCCCTGTTGTGCAGCCATTTCTTCGGCGCGTTCGTCGGCTTCTTGTTTCACCACTGAAGCGGGCAACAAACGCTGCTCGAAACCCAGCGCAATCAACCAGTGACGGCCGACACGATGGACCAACTGATCATTTCCGCGTGGTGAGGACCAGCCACTGGTTTCCATGTCCTGGCTACCACAGGATTGAAACCGGCGGCGCGCCAACTGCTCCTCCAACGTTTCAACGGTGATATCCCATCCCGTCGGAAGACGGTAGATCTGAAGATTTCTGAACCACATGGAAAAGTATTCTCGGTAAACCATCGGGTCTTTCGGACCGGACGGATTGTGACGCTTACTGCAACCGCTTTGCAAGCATGAGTTCGCGAATCAGCCGGGCGGTGTCAATGTCGGACTGGTGATACGCCGAACGGACGAATTCAGCCATCATTTCTTCCTGCCCACCGGCCTGCTCAGCAAGCGTCGTACGGTACAGGAAACGCAGAACAAGTTGATTCGGTGCGGGTTCTTCAATGCGGATGGTCAGGGTTCCGCCTGCATGTTCAGCAGTTTTTTCAGCTTCGAAGGTCACGGATTCCATTTCGACCCATGAAACCCTGTCGCGGATTTTCGTGCTGCCGAAATTGAGCTCTCGTGTGATGCCTCCATCGTCGCGAGACAGGATCATGCACGATTCCAGGCCGGGAAGGAAGGGCTGGGGGTTTTCCGCTCGGTACAACAGACCGAACCATAACTCTTCTCGTGAAAGGTCCGGAACAGCAAGGTTTTCCGGTTCGTTGATGACGACCAAATGTTCGAACTTCAAACGACGTACTCCAAAAAACGACGGGCAAGTTTAACCGGCTGAAACCGGCTTTCAGGGCAATGTTGTTCTTTTATGTTCTTCTCTTTAAAAGAAAATCGTAAACATAATGCTTGAACAAAATCTGTGCACAAGTCGTTTTTTTATTTATGATTCATCATCTTAACTTCGGTGTAAGTAGGTTGGAAAGTGCGTCTTCTCGTTGTGCGGGGTTTGTGGGTCGAATTCGGTCAGTGGATCTTTCAGCTACTTGTCCACATCGGGTGCACAGCTTTTGCCGGATTTTGCGCACAACGCTTTGTCTGCAGTCAGCGCTACACTTACGGCCATGAAAATTGAACGTCTGTTGCAAAGCCAGGGTTTCGGAACGCGTCGTGACTGCCGTGCGATAGTACGGGCAGGACTGTTCGAGCTTGCCGGAAAGGTGATCGAAGACCCTTTTGCGGAGGTCGACCCGGTCGGGCTGGAGTTCATGGTCGATGGAGAAGTCTGGGAATATCATGACAAGGCCTATGTGATGCTGCACAAACCGATGGGGTTTGAATGCTCACGTAATCCGCAGCATCATCGTTCGGTGTTTGATTTGTTGCCGCCGCAATTCGCGCACCGCAATATGCAGCCGGTCGGGCGTCTTGATGTTGAAACCACGGGGTTGTTACTGCTTTCTGATGATGGACAGTTCATTCACGCATGGAGTTCGAGCAAGAAACGCGTGCCCAAACGCTATGAGGTGATGACCAAACACCCGGTCAATGACACGTTGCTGGATACCTTGCGTGAGGGCGTATTGCTGAAAGACGAAACGGAACTGTTGAAGGCGGCAGCCGTGGAACGAACAGACGAACACGCGCTGTCGATGGTGGTCACCGAAGGCCGTTACCATCAAGTGCGACGGATGATCGCTGCGGCAGGCAATCGGGTGACGAGTTTGCATCGCAGCTCAATTGGCGGCCTGACGTTGTCGGAGAATCTGCCAGCAGGTGAATGGTGCTGGATGAACGAACAGGCCTTCACCCAATTGGCCGAGCCCCTTTCTTTTGCTTGAAAACGTTCATTGTGTGGAATGAAAAGCGCTTTGAGCGTCTTGTGGACAAATCTGTTGACTTTTATTTTTAAAATCGAAGAAGGCGTGAGGTTTTTCAATCCCAATAATTTTGAATATGACCTTCGTTAGATATTAATGATTCGATTATTTAGTCTATAACCCGCATGGTTGCTTGATCCAGAGTGCTCCATTCGTTTTTTTAAGTCTGTCATGAATGCATACCATAAGCATTTTTCGGATCGTTGGAGCATTTTCTGCCGGGTTGTGGATAACTACGGGGATATCGGGGTTTGTTGGCGGCTTGCGCGCATGCTTGTGCGGCATCATCGGAAACATGTCCGTATATGGCTGGATGCGCCGCAGGCACTCACGAAAATCCTCGGACGAGAAGAATCAGAAGTAGGACACCGTACGATTGAAGGGGTGGAAGTGCTCCCCTGGTTGCCGCCTTTTGGGTCGGTGAGCGAAGACGATGTCGTCATCGAGGCTTTCTCCTGTGATCTGCCGGACGATGTCCTTTCAGCGATGACAGCGCGCACGCCGCCGCCGCGCTGGATCAATCTTGAATATCTCAGTGCCGAAGACTGGATTGAAGAATGTCACGGCCTGCCTTCTCCGCATCCCCGCCTGCCATTGGTGCGCCAGTTTTTTTTCCCGGGCTTTACGCCCGCCACCGGAGGTGTGTTGCGTGAGCCGGATCTGTTGGAGAGGCGAAACCGCTTTCGCGATTCCGCACGCGCCTGGCTGAACCGTCATACCGGATGTGATATTTCGACGGATGCGTGGGTCATTTCGTTGTTTGCGTACGCACAACCGGACTTGACGCAGTTAATGCGTGTGTGGGCTGCTTCCTCCAGGCCAGTCTGGCTTGTGGTTCCGGCAGGACGTGTCGTACCGGATGTGGCGCGTCATTTCGGGCTGGATACCCTGGCGGTGGGTGAACATCGAAGCAGTGATGCCCTGAATGTATTGATTCTTCCATTTACCGATCAGGATACGTACGACCGGTTATTGTGGGCCTGCGACCTCAATTTTGTGCGCGGGGAGGATTCTTTCATGCGTGCACAATGGGCCGGTAAACCGTTTGTGTGGCAGATCTATCCTCAGGAGGAGGGTACGCATCTGCCTAAGCTCGAAGCTTTTCTTTCGCGCTATGTGAATCAATTGGCGGACCCCAGTTCGCATGCGCTGCGTGAATTCTGGCGAGCGTGGAATGGGGTGGGGGATCTGGCTGCAACGTGGTCGGCAATGGCGGCAAGTATGCCGGCACTTGCGCAGCATGCAGAGCAATGGGGCGACACCCTCGCAAAGCAAGAAGACCTCGCCGGCCAGCTCGTGAGCTTTTCGGAATCAAGCGTATAATCAAGAGTTTTGATGAGCAGTCCCTTTCGTTTACGCTGATGGGGTGCGTGGTTTCTGGCCGTTCGTTGTAGGGCTTGAATCAAGCGCGCTCCCCGTCAGGGAAAATGAAGATGGCTCACGACGGCGGTGCGACGAATTTTGAGCGCGCCGTTGCAACTCTCAGGAATCGACAAGCATGAAAACTGCGCAGGAACTTCGTTCGGGTAACGTCATCATGGTCGGTAGCGACCCGCTCGTGGTGCAAAAGGCCGAGTACAACAAATCAGGCCGCAGCTCTGCGGTCGTCAAGATGAAACTCAAGAACCTGCTGAATGGTTCGGCTTCAGAATCGGTCTATAAGGCCGATGAAAAGTTCGATATGGTCCTGCTTGAGCGTAAGGAAGTGACCTATTCCTACTTTGCCGACCCGATGTATGTCTTCATGGATGAAGAATACAATCAGTACGAGGTTGAAGCGGAGAATATGTCCGATGCACTCAAGTATCTTGAGGATGGCTTGACCTGCGAAGTCGTGTTTTATGAAGGAAAGGCGATTTCGGTCGAGCTGCCGAACTCGGTCGTGCGCGAGGTGACGTATACCGAACCGGCGGTAAAAGGCGACACTTCTTCCGGCAAGGTGATGAAGCCGGCCAAGATCAGCACGGGGTTTGAATTGATGGTGCCGCTGTTCGTCGATATCGGCGACAAGATTGAAATCGACACGCGCACGGATGAGTACAAAAATCGCGTCAAATAATTTTCTTCCCCGAGGCCATGATTGTGTTGATGGCGAGGATGACGTCACGACGATTGATGTCGTCGGCCGCGTAGTGAAGGAGAT
Source organism: Azoarcus sp. (assembly GCA_035306825.1). Lineage (GTDB taxonomy): Bacteria > Pseudomonadota > Gammaproteobacteria > Burkholderiales > Rhodocyclaceae > Pseudazoarcus. Next base: position 43,322 of record DATGNI010000102.1, read on the forward strand.
GGCTGGCGACACAGGCAACGGTTTCCAGAAGAGATTGCCTGCAATGCCGGTTGTTTTCCGATTGTGAAGTTTTCTGATCTGCGTTGGTCCGAATACCGTGATCGCCTGCTCGATGCCCTGGCAGAGGTCACCGATCCGGCCGAGGATTCACCTCCTGCAGCGTCCGAATCCCCTCCAGCGGCGCTACCGACGACGCAACATCGTGCGGAACGTGATGTTGCGGTCGATCGTCGAGTGTTGGCTTGTGCGCGCCAGGCGACCACGCTTGGCGCTGTGCCGGTGGCCAACCTGGTCGGAGTGGTGGCCCTTCAGGCACGCATGCTGCACGATCTGGCCGGTTTGCACGGAACGCGCTGGAGCCGTGCAACGGCAGCAGATCTGATTTCACGTCTGGGCCCCCGCATCGCCGGCGGTCTGGTCGGTCAAACCCTTGGGCGCAGTGCGCTGAAACTTGTTCCTGTACTCGGTTCAACCGTCGGTGCAGCATGGAGTGCGCGCTCGGCGGGCGTATCGACCTATGCGCTCGGCCGCGCCGCTGACTGGTATCTGGAAGCGCTTGGACGTGGCGAGAAAATCGACGATGACACGTTGCGCCGCGTCCACCGTGCCGCCGCGCAATCCGCTCTACAGGTGTTGTCGGGAAACAATCCGGAAGCGCCGCGCTGAGCCGAGGGCTCCAGTGTATATTGAGGGCATGTGGCGTTGAGCCGCGCACTCAAGCCCGAATCAAACGTGTCGTGTAGGGCACGGATTTTTTACGAGGTATTCGATGAGCACGCTAATTTTTTCTCATCCCGCTTGTTACGAGCATCAGCCCGGATCCGGTCACCCGGAATCGCCCGCGCGCTTGAAAGCCGTGATCGATGCTTTGAAACAGCCGGAGTTTTCCAGCCTGCAATGGCGCGAAGCGCCGCTCGGTACGCGCGAACAAGTATTGTTGGTGCATACCGAGGATTATGTTTCCGGCGTTGAAGAAGTGGCTCCGAGTCAGGGCACCATGCCGCTCGACGGTGGTGACACAGTGATGTCGCCGGGTTCGATGGAAGCCGTGATGCGTTGTGTCGGCGCAGCGTGCACGGGCGTGGATGTGGTGTTGGCGGGCGAAGTCGATAACGTTTTTTGCGCCACTCGCCCTTGTGGCCACCATGCCACGCCAAATCGGGCGATGGGTTTTTGCATTTATAACCAGGCGGCGATTGCCGGTGCCTATGCACGCGAACGCCATTTGCTCGAACGTGTAGCAGTGGTTGATTTCGACGTCCACCATGGCAACGGCACGCAGGATGCGTTCTACGAAGAGCCGGGTCTGTTTTACGCGTCGACCCATCAGGCACCGCTGTATCCGGGTACGGGGCTGCGCTCTGAAACCGGTGCGGCCGACAACATCGTCAATGTGCCGCTGCCGCCGGGCTGCGATTCGGCAACTTTCCGCGATCAGGTCACCAAAGAATTGCTGCCCAAGCTGCGGGCGTTCAATCCTGAACTGTTGATTATCTCGGCAGGGTTTGATGCACACACGCTGGATCCGCTTGCGGGGCTGAATTTCACGGATGACGATTACCGTTGGGTCACCGAAGAGCTGAAGAAAGTGGCAGAAGAATGTTGCGGAGGCAAGATCGTGTCCATTCTCGAAGGCGGCTATAGCCTCGAAGGTCTGGCAAGCGGCACCGCTGAACACGTAAAAGCGTTGATGAGCTGAACGTTTTTGAGCGCTCATTGCCGGACACACGGCCCGAACATCGTTCGGGCCGTTTTTGTTGTAGATGCAGAAGGTTCGCAAGATTTCCCTTGAATCCTGAAAATTCGGCACCATCTTCAGGGGAGCGGTTAGCGCAACAGGGTGTGATTATCAGTAACTATCGTTGTTATTCTTTTAATTCACTTAACTAATCGCAAGTCGTGCCATACACTGAAGTCGTTGGCAGATTTAACCCTGCATCAAATTTTTCTCTCTCTGTCCAACCCTTAAGGAGTCGATATGAGTCTTATCAATACCCAGGTCCAGCCGTTCAAGGCCAATGCCTTTCACAATGGCAAGTTCATCGAGGTCACCGAAGAGAGCCTCAAGGGCCAGTGGTCCGTGCTGATCTTCATGCCGGCCGCGTTCACCTTCAACTGCCCGACCGAGGTCGAGGATGCCGCCGACAGCTACGCCGAGTTCCAGAAGGCCGGCGCCGAGGTCTACATCGTCACCACCGACACGCATTTCTCGCACAAGGTGTGGCACGAGACCTCCGACGCCGTGGGCAAGGCCCAGTTCCCGCTGGTCGGCGACCCGACCCACCAGCTGACCCGCGCCTTCGGCGTGCACCTGGATGACGAAGGCCTGGCCCTGCGCGGCACCTTCATCATCAACCCGGAAGGCGTCATCAAGACCGCCGAGATCCACGACAACGCCATCGCCCGTGACGTGACGAAGACCCTGCGCAAGCTGAAGGCCGCCCAGTACGTCGCCGCCCACCCGAACGAGGTCTGCCCGGCCAAGTGGAAGGAAGGCGAAAAGACCCTGGCCCCGTCGCTGGACCTGGTCGGCAAGATCTGACCTTTTCCGGGCCGTCCCGGCACCACCACGGTGCCGGGTGCGACACCGGGCCGCCCTCGGGCGGCTCATCCAGGAGCGCCGCGTGCTGGCGCTGCTGAATGAGCCGGAAGCCCCGGACATCCGAACCTCCCAGAATCCAAGGAGTCAGCCATGCTCGACGCCAACATGAAAGCCCAGCTCAAGGCCCTGCTTGAGCGCATCCACGAGAACGTCGAACTCGTCGCCTTCGCCGACGAGGGCGAGAAGTCGCGCGAGATGATCGAGCTGCTCGACGACATCGCCGGCCAGTCCGAGCGTGTCAGCGTGCGCCGCGCGGAGAGCGTCGAGGGCGAGCGCGTGCCGTCGTTCTCGGTGTCGCGTGCCGGTACCGACATGGGCGTGCGCTTCGCCGGCCTGCC
>DATGNI010000103.1:0-6806 GCA_035306825.1 Azoarcus sp.
ACCTGGAGCAGGATGAAGAAAATGGCAATGAGCAGTACACCGCCAGTCAGGCCGGCGAACCAAAATAGCTTGGTTCGCATGCCAAGATCGTCAAAAATTTTCATGCAGGACATTCCGTTGGGTGGTTAGCGAAGCCGACCCCCTGTCTACGACAGAAATGCCCTGATATTTAGCTCCGGCGAATACCCACGCGGCGACCGACGAATTCACTGGGCGGCAACGTGGCATGCGCGGCGGCGAGCGCGTCGACACGTCGGGAGATTTCGGGCGGAAAAGGCGTGGAGCGGCGCGCAGCGAGGTCGATATGCATCGTCAGGGATTCGTTGGTTGCGGCCAGCCAGCCCTGCTCGCCGTGATACATCGAATGCAGCAGGTGAATGCGTTTGTGGTCGGCGTCAATGAGTTGCGTGCGCACCGCCCAGGGCGCGCGTGGACGCAACTCACGCACATAGTTGAGGTGCATTTCGAGCGCGAAAGTGGAGCACTGCGTACGCTCGATGTATTCGGCGTTCTTGCCGAGCATGGCGAGGAAGCGATCGGTTGCGCGGTCGAAAATCAACAGATAGTAGGCCACATTCATGTGACCGTTGTGGTCCAGCCATTCGTCGAGAACCTGCCCTTCGGCGGTCAGAAGCGGTTCGGACGGAAAATCTTCGAGCGGAGTGATGTCAGAAGCGTGCGTAGTCATGGGTTGCGTTTGGTCGGATCCGTGTCGAGGGTCGGTACTGAATGCTCATGGTCGCGTCGGTCAATACCGGCGACGCCTGCGGTGAGGATAAAGCGCATCGCCTCGTCCATGGTGATATCGAGCTCGCGAATTCGTTCGCGCGGCACCACGGCAGTGTAGCCGCCGATCATGTAGCTCATTGGCAGATAGACGAGTACGCAGTCCTCGTGACCAAAGCCTTCAGGCATGCGATCAAGATTGGTTTGGGTAATGAGTCCGACAACTTCCAGATCGAAGTTCGGCAGGGTGACGGCAACGACCTTTTCGAAATCCTTCTTTTTCATCGGCGAGAAGTATTCGAAGAAATCGCGGATGGTCGGATACACGCTACGGATCAGCGGCAAGCGCAAAAACAGGCCTTCGCCCAAGGAAAACAGCCGCTGGACGACGTAGATATGCATCAGCATGCCGACGAGGAAGCACAGGGTCAGTGCCACCAGCACGCCCAGGCCGGGGCGATACATGTCCGCCGGCAGCATCCGGACAAGAAATCCACCGAGCAGACCTTCGGTCGACACCGCCAACCAATACAGGACGTACAGCGTCAGCGTGATCGGCAAAATGGTGATCAGGCCGATGAGGATGTTTTTCGTGATAACGCCCATGGCGGCACCTGCTCAGGAGTGTGGAATGGACTCTGCGTGGGATTGTGCAACAAAGCGCGCTTCGCGATGTTGCACACAAGCAAAAAGCCCCGGGTTGTGCCCGGGGCTTTGCGTGCAGGCAGGGGGTTACCCTGCGTCAGGCTTCCGTTAGAAGAAGCGTACGTAGATCACCAGCAAGGTGGCTGCGGTGAAGAGCGCGAGACAGAGCCAGACGAAGTTGCGGACCAGGCTGCTCGGATAATAGATCTTGTCTTCCTTCGGGATCACCTGCAGGCAGAACTTGAACATGTAATAAAAGAGGATCGGCGAGAAGACCAGGGTCATGGCCGAGGCCACCAGCACCAGAACGACCGGGCGCTCAAAACCGTAGATGATCACGCACGAAGCGACCAGCGAGTACAGCACGGTCATGCGCCAGATGTTGTACTCCGATGCCAAAGATTTTTTGGCTTCCGGGCTCGGATCCTCAATGCCGGACAGCTCCGCGGTCTTGCGGAACAGGTTGCGGCAGCAGGCACCGACCACACGCGGCCAACCATCGTAGTAGTTGAGGGCCGTCGAGTAGCATGCGGCGAGGGCGCCGACGATGAAGACATACATCATGCCCGGTCCGATGGACTCGGTGAACATGCGGGCCAATTCGCCCATGATGGCGGAACCACGAATTTCGCTCGGGTAGAGGTACATCACAGCCAGGATCATGAAGATCGAGGCGATGACGAAGGACACCCAATGGCCGAAGGCGAAGTCCATGTTGCCGATGCGGAACCAGCGACGGCAGTATTCCTGAGCGTGCGGGCTGAGCTTGTTGACGTGGACCGTGAGGTCTTCCATGCGCGGGTTGAACGAATCGAACTTCCCGGCAGCGCCATTTTCTTCCAGCGTTTTACGCAGCATCGGCATGCCCGATTTTTTGGCCTTGCCCCACTCCGAGGATTGCAGTGCAACGTCGAGGCCGGTCGGCAGCAGACCGAGGAAGGCAGCCAGGAAGATCAGCGAACCCGGGGGAACGTAACCGAACTCAGGATGCGGTGCGATGAAAAAGCTCAGGTCGGACAGCGGTGGCGGGTTCCAGAAGAACACGAACATCGTGGTCAGCACGAGCAGGATCACGAAGACCTTGGTGACGGTTTCCAGTGTTTTGTACTGACCCGAGAGAACCAGCGCGACCGAGGAAACGCCGACGAACAGGCCGTAGTGCCACAGCGCCAAGCCCCAACCGAAATGCTCGGTAAACAGGAAGTACAGCACCGCAGCGGCTGCGATGACACGCGAGGCCTGACCGATTGCGCACTGCGCAATGGTGATGGCCAGCACGTACCAGATGGCCCACTTGCCCTTGGTGGTGCACATCGCGTCCATGATCGACATGCCCGTAGCGTTCGTGAAGCGGAACGACATCTGGAAGCCGTAGTACTTGATCACGAAGGCTACCAGCACCGACCACAGCAACGCATAGCCGAATTGGCTGCCGGCAACCGGTGCGGTCACGAGGTGACTGGTACCGATGCCGGTCATCATCAGCAGCAAACCGGGGCCGAAGTGCTTGAACATGCTAGCCGGATCCATCTTCGGCAGTTCAAGCTTTTCGAGTTCTGGAATATGAATCGTTTTGCCGCCCGCGACGCCGGTCGAGCCCGAAGGCGTCGCGCCGGCGTCGAAAGCAGCGGTTTGGCTATTTTGAGACATGGAAATCTCCATTGCGAATTGGCCTTCTGCCTCCATGTAGGCAGCAAGGTCTCTGCTTCCGGTTTTCGCCCGGAGCAGGTTCTGGTTTACACGCGTGCGTTCCTGCATGGTGTTACGCAGGCTAATTATTATTTTATTGGCCTCTTGGGCAGGATCGGGCGAACCCGTCCATGTCGCCTCCCGGCGATGGGGGTGATGATCACCCAGGCGTTCTGGCTGGTCACGGGGGTCGCCCGTGCGTGAGCGTAACGCCGCTATCGGCAACGGTTGGTGGGCCGCCTCGCTCCGACAGTGCATGGTTGGCACAATGCCGGGCGGTGGTTTCCGGCGTGGACTTCTCCACGCGTATGGAAGCGGGCGCTATGGTGCCATAAAAATCGCTTTTGCAACCATCTGCGCGCTGATTTGAAAAAAATATTTTATATTTGGGTCGGAACGTTAAGCAAGTGCCTCCTGTGCAAGGCAGGCAGGTAAAGCTTTTGTGCTCTTTTCTAAAGTTCGTGGGCGCACTGCCGTAAGGCGAAGGGAGAGCGGCGCGCTCCCTGTTGGAGCTGCGCTATGCGCACCAGGAGAAGAGCATGAAATTCGTTAATGACGCGCCGATCCGGATGAAGCTGCTCGTGCCGCTCGGCATCATCACGCTGATGCTGATCGCGATCAGCATTCTTGGCGTCACGCGGTTGCAGATGTTGAGCGAGCAGGTGGAGACGCTGTCGCAACGTTATATGGCGGCGCAGGAACGTTTGCTTGCATCGGATCGTGACTTGCAGCAGACGCTCGTGGCCGAGCGCAGCCTGCTGTCGGTGGATAGCAGCAGTGATTTTTTCGCGAATTTCGAGCAAAACCACGCCGAGAATCTCGCTCAGACCTATCAGGGAATGCGTGAATACGTCGAATTGGTCGACGATGACATGGCGCGCGAGGCTTTGGCGGACTTTCAGCGTCTGGCCGCCGTGTGGGAAGAGACCTCGAACAGCGTGATCGAGACCATGCGCGCCGGCACTCAGTCTGATGCGTTGGCTGCGATGTCGATTTCTGTTTATAAGGGCGAGCCGGAATTCAACGCCATGCGTGGCGTGCTCGATCGCGAACAGGATCGTATGGATGAAATGCTGGAGATGTTCCGCGAACGGGCCGGATCGGCTTATCACAGTGCTTTCATCACGCTCGTGACCGTGTCGCTGATCGGTATTGTGCTGTGTGTAGTGGTCGGCGTTTTCCTGCCCACCACGATTGCGCGGCCGCTGCGTATCACCAGCAGCGTTCTGGCTGAACTGTCTACCGGTAACGGCGATCTGACCCGCCGTCTGCCGGACCAGCGCAAGGACGAAATCGGCGATCTGGCGCGGTATTTCAACAGCTTCATGGACAACCTGCAAAATCTGGTCGTCCAGGTGCACGAATGTTCGGAGCAGGTCTCGTCCGCATCGTCGCAATTGGCGGCAACCGCCGGCGGCGTGGCGAGCGGGTCGCAGCGGCAGAGTGAAGCTGCGTCTTCCACCGCTGCTGCGGTGGAGGAGATCACCGTAAGCATTTCCTCGGTCGCGCAAAGCGCAGAAGAAGTGCTTGGCCTGTCACACGGCGGGGTTGATCTCACCGAGAACAGCAACCGCAGCCTGAAGGAGCTGTTGGAGGAGGTTGCGCAGGTGGAGTCGGCCGTGAAGGACATCGCTGGCGCGGTATCCGAATTCGTCCGCAGCAGTCAGGCGATCACCAGCATGACGCAGCAGGTCAAGGAGATGGCTGAACAGACCAACCTGCTGGCGCTCAACGCCGCCATCGAGGCCGCGCGAGCCGGCGAGCATGGCCGTGGATTCGCAGTGGTTGCCGATGAGGTGCGGAAGCTGGCGGAGAAATCCGGTCAGGCAGCGAATGAGATTGATGTGGTTACACGCACGCTGGGAGATCAGTCGGGCGACGTTGAGAAGAGCATCGAACAGGGATTGTCCTCGCTGGCGTCAAGCCAGGAGCAGGTCGCGCGGGTGGTCGGCCTGCTTGATGAGGCAACGGATGCGGTGCGCCGTGCCGGTTCCGGCGTCGGTGAGATCACCTCGTCGGTCCAGGAACAGACTGCGGCGAGCAACGACATCGCCCGCAACGTAGAAAGCATTGCGCAGATGGCTGAACAAAACAGTGAAGCCGTGCGTGAAACCTCGACTGCTGCGCAACATCTCGAAGATCTGGCTGCGACGCTGAAATCCTTGGTCGGTCGCTTCCGTCTCAGTTGATGCGGAGGCGGGAACGCATCCTCGTCGTTCTCGCCTCACTCCGCCCGTTGCTCTGCTAGCATGGCGGGCTGGATCAACTGACCTCTTCAACTTTCATGCAAGAAATCCTCGCTTCCGAGCCTCACCGAATCGTGCGTATTGGTGACGTTGAGATCGTGCTGCTCGGCACGGCGCATGTGTCTCCGACCAGTGTGCGGGCGGTGGAGGCATTGTTGGAGACGGAAGCTTTTGACGGCGTCGCGGTTGAATTGTGCGAAAGCCGGCAACGGATGATGCTGGATCCGGATGCGATGAGCCGGCTCGACTTGTTCAGCGTGATTCGGCAAGGCCAGGTGTCGATGGTGGCTGCCAGTCTTGCATTGGGCGCCTACCAAATGCGTCTGGCCGAGCAATACGGCATTGAACCGGGCGCAGAGTTGCGCGCCGCAATGGATGGGGCGCTGGCGCGCGGAGTGCCGCTGACGCTGATCGATCGTGATATCGGCCTGACCTTGCGTCGAACCTATGCGGCCGTGCCGTGGTGGCGGCGGATGGAATTGGTGACCGGTCTGCTTGCCAGTGTGTTGACCCGAGAAAAGATCGGTGAAGAGGAAATCGAGCAGCTCAAGCAGGGTGACGTGCTCGAATCGTCCTTCAATGAATTCGCCGAACAGTCTGCCTCCGTTTATCGTCCCGTCATTGCCGAGCGCGATCGTTACATGGCGGCGCAATTGCGCCGTCTGGCTCAGGCGCGCGACGGCGGGCGCGTGCTGGCAGTCGTCGGCGCCGGTCATCTTGCCGGGATCGAAAAGCACCTTGCAGATACGGATTCGCCAATGAGTGCGATTGGCGAGCTGGAGCAGATACCGCCGCGTCCGCGTTGGCCGAAGGTGCTGCCGTGGGTGATCGTCGCGGTCATTCTCGTCGGCTTTGCTGTTGGTTTCGCGCGCAGTCCGGATATCGGCATGCAAATGATCGTCGACTGGGTGGTGATCAATGGCGGCCTGGCTGCGCTGGGTGGGATCATTGCGCTGGGGCATCCGTTGACCATTCTTGCCGCCGCTCTGGGTGCGCCGTTGACCTCACTCAACCCGACCATCGGCATCGGTTTTGTTGCCGCTGCGGTGGAAATCTGGCTGCGCAAACCGCAGGTCGGCGACTTCGCCACCCTGCGGCGCGACGTGATGCAGTGGAAAGGATGGTGGCAAAACCGCGTTTCGCGCGTATTGCTGGTGTTTCTGTTGACCACGCTGGGCTCGGCCATCGGCACCTATGTGGGCGGCGCGAAGGTTTTCGGCCACCTTTTTTAGCCTTCGCACACTCCCCGTCTCACACCTGCACGCGTGCCAGGGATTCGTTGAGTCCGAGGGTGACCTCGGCCAGCTCGCTGGACAGGTGTGCGATTTCCAGCACGGCGCTGGCGCTTTCCTCCGCTTTCTGGGCGATCTGCTCGATATTGCGTGAAATTTCATTCGCGGCACCGGACTGTTCTCGGGTGGCCAGTTCGATGCCGTCAATCAGCGCCAGTGTTTGCGCGGAGACTTCCTTGATTCCGGTAAGCGCCTGGGCGGTTTCCTG
>DATGNI010000104.1:0-11466 GCA_035306825.1 Azoarcus sp.
CGCCCGGAACCAGTTGCGGAAGGAAGGGCGAAGCAGTTCGAGGGCAGTGGAGGGCGAGGCACCCTTCATGACAAAATGTTTGCCGTCGAAAAAGTCCGTTGAATATTCAGGGTATTCCGCCATCGCCACAAAACCGGGGAAAGGCGCAAACGGCGTCGAGGTCCATTCCCAGCCATTCCCAACCAGGTCATGCACGCCCCATGCGCTCGCTCCGGCCGGGTGACTGCCCACCGGCTGCGGGTCGAAACTGGAAAATCCGAAAACCCCATGCATGAAAGTCGGCGCCTCGTCCCCCCACGGATAGCGTCGTTCGCCACCTTCTGGCGTCCCCAGCGCGGCACGCTGATATTCCGCCTCGGTCGGCAAACGCATACCACACCAGGATGCATACGCATTCGCCTCGGCGTGCGTGACCCAAACCGGCCAAGACAGCGGCAAAGGAAAGCGCTCGAACATGCCTCGCCAATACCAGGATGCACCATCCCGTTGCCAAAAATGCGGATGAGAAAGGCCTTGGTCACGCACCCACGCCCAATCTTCCGGCTTCCACCAGCGCGGGTTGTCATAACCTCCGGCATCCATGAACGCCATGAAATCGGCATTCGTGACGTTATGGCGCTGGATCCGAAAAGCGGAAACGTCCTCAACGTAGGCGGGGAATTCATTATCCCAGCCAAACGGCAAACGATCAGGCGAAACCCCCAGCGTGGCAGTACCGGCGGGAATCTCCACCAACACCTGCTCGGGCGCAGGAAAATCCGTGATGGGCTGATAGTCAGCCGGGGCGGACTTCGCCTCGTAAGGCAGTCCATGCCACAGATACATCAAGGTTTCGTGATGCATCATCTCGTGCTCGAGCGCACGATACACTGCCTCCAGCGCTCCATCAGGGTGCTCCGACGCACGCCCGATCGCTGCGCGCACGCGCTTGTCCGCCTCATCGCGGAAGGCGACCACTTCTTTTCGTGCGGGCCATTGATCCGCCTCGTTGCCCCGCGCCTTTACATCCTGGGTGGATTCATCTGGATCAATCCCGCGTTCAAAAAGCTTCTCAAGCTCTTCATCAAGCGGCGGACCGCCCAGCGCCTTGCGCACCACATGAGCATGACTGAATGCAGGCACATGTCCCTCATAAAACACCAACGGGTTACGCAATGTGATCGGACGACTGTAATAGGCCTCGTCAGGCACCGTCGCATACAGTGTATTCATGCGCTGACGATTGCGCTCGAACTGCTGCAGCAATTCCGACCCGATATCAAACGACTCCGGATGATTCATACAGCAAAACCTCCTGTCAGGAATCGAGGAATACGATGAAGTGGCACCCGAAATTACTGTAGCCCGTTTGTCACGTGTGTGCTTCAAGCCAGGCTCATAACGTGTAAAGAGTTACTCAACGCGAGTCCGGGCCTGTCCGAACAAACTTTTTGTGTCCAGTAACTCCAGCCAATTACTCCCATCCCGAACCTACGCCGCGTCGGGGAGAGCAGCTGACGTCCGCCAAAACGTGGTGGGCGCCGCACGCACAACACGCAAGGTGTTCGAGCGCACAGACGGTTACATCTTCCAACCATCTGACGGATCTGTTCGCAAATTCGCTTCGGTAACGCATTGGAGCGCAAATACAAAAACGCCTGCTCAAAGCAAGCGTTTCACCGTGGCACCAGCGCGACGAACCGCGCACTTGAATAAACGCGATAATTTGTATTATGTTAAGTTGAGAAGATGCTTCAGAAAGCTAAAAAAGTATTCTGGCCTGGATTGGGGTTGCCAGCGTTCGGCAAGATCTGTGCAGCTGGAACGGACAAAACCGAACTGCAGCATGCGGGCTTTTGGCTGATGCCCGCATCTACCAGTCGAACATCGAACAACCCAGTTTTTTCATGCGCTCCCGAATCGGGCGTCGTCCGGGGATGTCTGCTCTTTCCTGTTGTCGGCGCAGCGTAGAACAACTGGCAGGTTCGTCGGGCTTCGAGCGTTCGATATACCCTGCTCGCGGTTTCTGTGAAACAGATTGAGCTGACGACGGTGATTCCGATGCGACATGGCTTTGCGGGCCGGCGTCGATAACCGTCATGCGATTTTTGATTTCCCGCACCTCCGCCGGATCGGCGCATGGTTCCGACTGATAACTGATGCCGCGTGCAGTTTCACATTTGTGCACTTGTGCGGACGCCGCGATCGGCAAAAAGACGAGCATTGCGGCCACCATTGTTTTGCAGAACATACGCATCGCCTAAATATTTTATTATTTTTAAATCAGCAGGATACGATTAAATTCTAAACCACTTTATAGATAACGTACGGCTCGATTGAACACGAACGAATGCTCATTAAAAAATGAACGCAAGTTATTGTATTAATGAACATTATTCAAATATCTAGACTGTTCGATCGCTTCGTCGATTCTATCCACCGCAATTACATGAATCCCTTTCAGGGGCTCTTTGGGCGCGTTGGCTTTGGGGATGATCGCCGTCGTGAAACCGAGCTTGGCCGCTTCGCGGAGGCGTTCCTGACCACGCGGTGCAGGTCGAATCTCCCCTGCCAGGCCAACCTCTCCAAACACTACAAGTGTACGTGGTAAAGCACTGTTTCTTAATGAAGAAACAATTGAAATGAGCACGGCCAGATCGGCTGCGGGCTCTGAAATTTTCACTCCACCCACTGCATTCACAAAAACGTCCTGATCAAAGCACGCTACGCCAGCATGCCTGTGCAGTACAGCGAGCAACATCGCAAGACGATTCTGCTCCAGGCCAACAGATAGACGACGAGGGTTTGGATTGTGTGCGCTGTCCACCAGAGCCTGCACTTCGACCAACAACGGACGCGTCCCCTCTTGCGTCACGAGCACACAACTGCCCGGGACTTCTTGGCCGTGATGCGACAGAAAAATGGCCGAAGGATTGCTGACTTCGCGCAAGCCTCGATCGGTCATCGCGAATACACCCAGCTCGTTCACGGCGCCGAAACGGTTCTTGATCGCCCGCACAAGGCGAAAGCTGGAATGCGTATCCCCTTCGAAATACAGTACGGTATCAACGATATGTTCAAGCACGCGCGGCCCGGCAAGTGCGCCGTCCTTTGTGACATGGCCCACGATAATCAGGCTGGTGCCCGTCGTCTTTGCATGGCGCGTCAGTTGTGCCGTGCATTCGCGCACCTGCGCCACAGAGCCGGGTGCCGATTGCAGCATTTCTGAATACAGCGTCTGGATAGAGTCAATCACTGCCACTCGCGGCTTTTCTGCTGCCAGCGTTGCGAGAATGCGCTCAAGCTTGATTTCAGCCAGCAAACGCAAGGAGCCGGCATCGAGCTGCAAGCGCTTTGCGCGCAAAGCCACCTGCTCGCCAGACTCCTCACCGCTCACGTAGATTGCTGAATGACCGCGCGCGATGGTGGTCAACGCCTGCAGCAACAAGGTGGATTTGCCGATCCCCGGATCGCCGCCAATCAACACCACTCCGCCGGCCACCAGGCCTCCACCCAGCACGCGGTCAAATTCCGCAATTCCTGTCGGCAAACGTGGCGCTTCATGCGCCTCAAGCGCGGAAAGCGGTTTCAATTCACTGACTTGTCCAGATAGCGCAGCGAACCGCCCTGCCGTACTGCCTTGTTGTGCAGCGGCTTCGGCGAGCGTGTTCCAGGATTTGCACTGAGGGCACTGCCCGGCCCATTGCGGCGCCTGCCCCCCACATTCAGTGCAGACGAAAAGGCTTTTTGCTTTCGCCATCAGCGCAAATTCCGCGCAATTTCAGCCGCGCGGCGAGTCAGACACTCCACTGCATCGTCCGCAAAAGTCTGCACCAGACGCGAGTAAAATTTATCTTTGGGCAAAATGACTTCGAGCGAATTGAACAACGGTGGCGAGAGATGGACTGCAGCCAGCGAACCTTCACGCAATTCATGTTGAATGGCCGCGCGCGAAGCAAGCGCATAGCCCATATTGCGAATGACGAGTTGCTTGACGCTGTCAAGACTGCCCAGTTCAGCCGAAATTTTCAGTTCGGAAACATTGACGCCGCCGGCCTTGCACCATTTCTCTGTAAGGTCGCGCACGGAATTGCCTTCGTCGCGATTGATTAAGGAATGCGGCAGCAAATCTTCCGGCTTTACCGATTCCAGTGCAGCGAGCGGATGGTTCGGGGCACAAATCAGCATCAGTTCGTCACGCGCAGCGGTGAGACGACGTACGTTCGGTTGATCCGCGGAAATCTCGATGAAACCAAGATCCAGCTCACGTGTGGAGACGCGTTCTTCGGTCGACAATGAATTTCCGACCACCACGCGCGGGATCACGTCGGGATATTTTTGCTTGAATTCGTCGAGCACCATCGGCAACCAATAGCCCGCGATCGTCATGCTGGTGCCGATATTGATCGGCCCTGCCAAATCATCGGTCAATTCGGCAACGCGCGTTTCCATTTCCTCCGACAGATCAAGAATGCGTTCGGCATAATCGTGCACGATCTTGCCGGCCGGGGTCAACGAAACCCGGCCATGACCGCGATCCAGCAAACGAGCGCTGAATTCTTCTTCAAGTTGTTTGATCTGAAACGTAACCGCCGGCTGAGTCATGAAAAGATGCTCAGCGGCGCGTGTAAAAGAACCGTGTTTAGCTACGGCGGCGAAAATCTGGAGTCTTCGATCTGCCACTTCCAATCCATAAGTTATATTTATAGGCTAATAATACAGGACACCACCCGGCAGGGAAAAGCCTGAACGGGCTCACTGTGCGGAGCGGACACTCCGTCGCAGCACTCTGCCCCGCGTGCTTCTGACGAATACGTTCTGATTGACTACGCCCAGGCGCTTATCCAGAGCGTCGTTTTCCCACTTTGTTACGCGCAACGAGCCGATTCACCTTTTTTCTGCTTCTGCGAGCAGGCGTCGAATACGACACAGGTCTTCCCATGCACGCGCCTTGTCTGCTGGATTGCGCAACAGATACGCGGGGTGGTAAGTGACGATTACTGGAATACCTGCACAGAAAAAGGTTTTTCCCCGAGCCGCATTGATGCGCAATTCCGGCTGATCGAGCAAAACCTGTGCGGCAGGACGGCCCAGTGCAACCAACAGATCCGGCGCCACCAAATCAATCTGTCGATCAAGAAATGGCCGACAGGTCGCCATTTCCTCGGTTTGAGGCGTACGGTTCAACGGCGGTCGGCATTTCACCGTATTGGCGATATACACGCCATTCTGGCGATCCAGATCAATGGACGCCAACATTGCATCGAGCAGCTGTCCCGCCGCCCCGACGAAAGGCACCCCCTGTCGATCCTCCGCCGCTCCGGGCCCCTCCCCCACAAACATCACGCGCGCCGCGCGATCACCCGTTCCCGGTACCGCGCGTTGGCGTTTCTCGCACAGATTACAGGCGGAACAGGCATGAATTTCAGCCTCGAGCGCATCCCAATCGAGCGTTTCAATCCGCGCAGTTCGCTCGGCCGTCATTCCGGATGCGGCAGGAGCCTGTTTGACCGTTGGGCGTGTTTCCCTTTGCTCTTCAAAGAGCTTTTTGCCTACCCGCGCCGTGGGCGCCGTCACCGCTTTGGCCTCAACCGCGGGCGCCGGTGCCTCGACGATCGCCGGCGCCTCGACGATCTTTTCATCTTTCACGCGTGAACGCAGTCGCCAGATCGGTCCAAGCCCCATTTCGCGCAGGATCGATTCTCGCCGTCCGTTCACAACGCCAATCTCATCAGCAGTGCATCTTCTCGTCCGTTCTCGGCAGGATAGTAATTGCTGCGACGTCCTACCAGGGTGAAGCCGACGCGTTTGTACAGCGCAAGCGCAGGCGCATTCGAGGGCCGCACTTCAAGGAACATCTGGGTCGCGCCATGATCACGCGAGATCTCGACCAGCATGGCAAGCAGCCGCCGGCCAACGCCGCAATTCTGATGTACGCGCAAGACGCTGAGATTGAGCAGATGCGTTTCGTCAAGCACGCACAGCATCACCGCATAACCCACAACCTCATCGTCCATGCGCAACACCCGGGCGACATAGCCCGCTTTAAGCGCATCCATAAAATTTCCGCGCGTCCACGGAAAAGCGTGGAGATCCCGCTCATGCACCTCGATCCATTCGAGATCGGCCTCGGTCATTGGCTCCAGGCAAAAACGCGCGTTCAAGCCCGCCCCCCGCGCGCCAATCGCTCGGCTGTGGTCAAAGCGATTTTGTCACGAACATACAGGGGTGTAGCCTGTTCGGGTGCCAGAATCTGTCCTCTCGCTGCATGAACGGCGGCCAATTCTGCGACGGTAGAGGCGCGCGGCACTGCGTCTGCATCAACACCTGCCACACCACCTGCAATACCCACTGCAATACGTTGATTAGAAACGTTTTCGGCAAGCATCGGCCAAGCCTTCAGCGCTGAACCAACAAGCCACCAGTCCATCTCACCGGGCAGGGAAAAGGCTTCCGGCGACATGCATACCGCTGCGGCAAGTTCGACAGGCTCCTCTCCTCCCACTCGGTATCCGGCCGCGTAGATTTCACCCATGCGTGCGTCAGTCAATGCATACACATGTTGCGTCTCACCGCTGGCGGCATGAGCCAGCGCTGCCAGCGTGGGCACGGGCACCACGCCAATATCAGCGCTCAAGGCCAACCCCTGCGCAACACCGCAGGCCAGCCGGACGCCGGTAAACGCGCCCGGCCCCGCACCAAAGGCGATCGCATCAAGCGCAGACACGGACAACCCGGCTTCGCCCAGCAAATGCGAAACGGCGGTCAGGATATATTCGGAATGTTTGGTATGACCTTCGAGCTGATGCTCGACCGATCGCCCATCCAGATGCAGGGCGATCGATGCGTGCTCGCAGGAGGTTTCAAAGGCGAGGATCTTCATAGCGGACAGTATTCTATCCGCTGCGGAGATTCCGCGCTGACTCAGCGCTTCTCGGCAGTGTCGTAGACGCGCAGCGCGGCGCGCAATTCGCGTTTCAACGCCTGAATTTCAGTATCGGACCGATGCTTGCGTTCAAAATCGGCGCGATACTCGTTTTCGTTGAGGGTGCGTTTAAGACTGCGACTCTTGTTGACTGATTTGACCTTGGCAACGGTTTGAGCCGTAAACGGGGTGGAGTCGTACTCAGCACTCACGCTACCGATGCAAAAGGACAGGCAGAACGCAACACACAGCCCGCGCATCCGCGCTGCGGACAAAACCTGCTGACTCGAACGATATTTGTACCGTATGAAACGGCGTATCGAAGTTATCATAGCGACTTCACCATACCCTCTATGAAGCAAAAGCACGCCAATCGGACTACGATAACGGGATAAGCATGTAAGCACCTGTTGCATTTTTGCTCTCTCTTACGAAGATTTACCGCTCAACATCCCGTCTTCAGACAATGCGGATAACATGATTTCCGTTTCAACTTTCCGGATCGAACCCAGATGACCGGCAAAACTCGATATAAAGTTCTGCTCGTTGATGATGATGCGCGTTTGCGCGAGCTGCTCTCCCGCTACCTGCAGGAGCAAGGCTTTTCCATCAAGACCGTAACCGACTCTGCGGCCATGGACCGCGCACTGCACCGCGAACATTTCGATCTGCTCGTACTCGACCTGATGCTGCCCGGCGAAGATGGCCTGGCGATTTGCCGACGACTGCGTGCGGCGGACAACAACATGCCAATCGTCATGCTCACCGCCAAGGGTGATGAAGTCGATCGCATCGTCGGTCTTGAAATGGGCGCGGACGATTATCTGCCCAAGCCGTTCAATCCACGCGAACTCGTCGCTCGCATACACGCGATCATGCGTCGCCAACCGGCCAACCTCCCCGGCGCACCGGCGCTTGAAGAAGAGGTGGTCAACTTTGGCCGCATCTCGGTCAACCTCGGCACCCGGGCACTGAGTTGCGACGGCAAGGACATCACGCTCACCACCGGTGAATTCTCGCTGCTCAAGGTCTTGCTCCAACATCCTCGGCAACCGCTTTCACGCGACAAGCTGATGGAACTTGCTCGGGGGCGGGAGTACGGCGTGTTCGATCGCGCCATTGACGTTCAGATCAGCCGTCTGCGCAAACTCGTGGAAGATGATCCGTCCAAACCTCGCTATTTACAGACGGTCTGGGGATTTGGCTACGTCTTCATCCCGGACGAGGAAAAGGAAGACGCAGAAGAAAGTGAGCAAGGCTGAGTCTGCAGCCCCGGACAACGGGGGCGAATTTCCCCAGCCTGATCGCGAGCGCGGCCGGCGGCCGCGCTCGCTGCTTTGGCAAACTTTTCTGCTGATCGCCCTCGTCTTGATTCTGTCACTGACAGTCTGGTCGGTGATTTTTAACCATTTTCACGAACCCGAGCGCGCGCGCAATCTCGCGCAAATGAGCGCAAGTGTCGTCAATCTCACCCGTACCGCACTGATCAACGCAGAAACGACCCGACGAACGGATCTGCTGATTGACCTGGCCGCGCTTGAAGGCATCCGCATCTATCCGGCCGAGCCGGACGATGAAATCGTCCCCTTGCCGGATACGCATTCAATGCGTTTGCTGACAGAGGAAATCCGCAAGCAGCTGGGAGACCATACGCGTCTGGCCTCACGCTGGAAAACGCTGGATGGATTCTGGATCAGCTTCCGTCTGGACCCCGAAGACATCGATGATTTCTGGGTGCGTCTTCCTGCAGAACGTTTGCAAAACACGATTACCACCGATTGGCTCGCATGGGTTTTTGCGGCTTTTTCCGTCGCGTTGCTCGGCGCCTTTCTAATCGTCTCGCGCATCTCCACGCCACTGCGCCACATGGCGCGTGCCGCCAGGGCGGTAGGCCGTGCGCAGACCCCTCCCCGCCTCTCCGAAGACGGACCGCAGGAAATTGCCATCGTAGCCAAAGCCTTCAATCAGATGGCTGGCGATCTTGCACGTAACGAGAGTGAACGCGCGGTCATTCTCGCCGGTGTCTCACACGACTTGCGCACGCCATTGGCAAGATTGCGACTCGGGATTGAAATGAGCAACGCACCTCAAGAAGATATTGAGGCGATGAGCGCTGACATCGAAGAAATGGATCGCATCATCGGGCAATTCCTCGATTACGGTCGCGGCGAAGATGTGACAGCGACCGAAGAGGTGGAACTGGTCGAATTGATCCGCGACCTGATTGAGCCCTATCGAAAACGCGGCACCCCGCTGAATTTCAAGGCACCCGAACGACTTGAACTCTCTTCGCGCCCAATGGGGCTACGCCGCGCCACGGCCAACCTGATCGACAACGCCATTCGTTATGCAGGCGTCGAAACGCCGATCGACGTAACGATCTGGCAAGACAAGACTAACGCCCACATTGAAGTGGCCGACCGTGGCCCCGGCATCCCGCCGGATCAAATTCAACGCCTGTGCCAACCCTTTACCCGTCTGGATGCCACACGTTCGAACACTAAAGGTTCAGGACTCGGCCTGGCCATTGTCGATCGCATCATCAGCAACCATAATGGCCGTCTCGATCTGCTCCCGCGCGAAGGTGGCGGCCTCATTGCACGCATTTCGCTGCCGCTGAAATGGGCATCAAAACGCCAGCCGCCCACACCGTTGAATTGATTGTCTGAAACATGTCGGAGATGCCTGCTTGACCCCGTATGATCGCATTGGTGGCGATTCCGCTGTGCGCGCACTGGCCACCCGTTTCTATCAACTCATGGATACTTTGCCCGAAGCCCAGCACATTCGCGCCATGCATCCAACCGATCTGACCTCGTCAGAAGAAAAACTGTACCTGTTCCTGTCTGGCTGGCTGGGCGGCCCATCGCTCTACATTGAGCGTTACGGCCATCCTTTTTTGCGTAAACGTCACTTGCCATTTCGCATTGCATCCCCCGAACGCGATGCGTGGATGCTGTGCATGCGTGGTGCAATGAAGGAAATCGTGGCAGATGAAGATCTGCGCATTGCCCTGGATGAGGCGTTTACCGGCATGGCCGATCATATGCGCAACGCCCCAGAGCGCTGAAGCTCTCTTGCGCGAGCGGTCGCACAGAGTGGGTTGTGCTCGTTATACTGGGAATTTGGCGGTACGAATCGCCTCTATACGGATGTCACACATGTATTACGTTCTTATCGGTGAAGATTCTCCTGAAAGCCTCGACGCCCGCATGGCCGCCCGTCCGGCCCATCTTGCCCGTCTCGAAGCATTGCGCGACGAAGGCCGTCTGCTGGTCGCCGGTCCCATGCCCGCAATCGATTCTCCCGACCCCGGCCCGGCTGGTTTTACCGGCAGTCTCGTGATCGCTGAATTCAATTCGCTCACTGAAGCCGAAGCCTGGCTCGCCGCTGACCCCTATGTCGAAGCCGGCGTGTTTGCAAGCACCAGCGTTCGTCCATACCGTAAGGTGTTGCCTTGAAAGAACGCATTGAGCAGATTCGTTCGCGACTCGCCGAACTCGATCCGATCGAAATGGATATCCAGGACGAAAGCCATCTGCACGTCGGTCATGCCGGCGCGAAATCAGGCGGCGGGCACTTTCGTCTTCTCATTGTCTCGGATTGTTTCGCTGGCTTAGGTACTCTTGCCCGCCATCGTATGATTTATGCAGCGCTTGGCGACATGATGCAGGGTCCGATCCACGCACTTGCAATCCGCGCATGCACGGCCGCCGAAGCCGATTCGTCCACCCAGAAGGAAAGCTGATGAAACCCACTCTCCGCAGTCTCACCGTTGCCCTTGCTGCCGGCCTGTTTTGCAACATGGCCGCAGCCCAGGTCGCCACGGTCAACGGCAAGCCCATTCCCAGCGAACGCATGGATCTGATTCTGGCCGAGCAAACGGCACAGGGCGCGCCCGACTCCGCAGAGTTGCGCGCCGCGGTGCGTAACGAGCTGATTCAACGTGAAGTGCTGAGCCAGGCCGCGGAAAAATCCGGCATTGCCAACAAGCCTGAAGTCAGGACCCAAGCTGAAATCGCCAGCCAGGCCATCCTGATTCGTGCCTACCTGCAGGATTTCATGGCCAAGAATCCTGTCAGTGACGCCGAAATCCAGGCCGAATACAACAACGTCAAAAAGCAATTCTCCGGCGATGAATACAAAGTTCATCACATCCTTGTTGAAGAGGCGGATGAAGCGCAAAAAATCATTGACCAACTGCGCACCGGCAGCGATTTCGCCGCCCTTGCGAAACAGCACTCAAAAGATCCGGGTTCTGTCCAAAGTGGTGGTGACCTGGGCTGGAGAAATCCCAATGAATTCGTCCCGCCCTTCGGCGAAGCATTGAAATCCCTGAAGAAAGGCGCCATGACCACACGGCCGGTGCAAACCGATTTTGGCTATCACGTCATTCAGGTCGAAGACACCCGCAAAATGACGCCGCCGACGCTGGAAGAAGCCCGTCCGCAAATCAAGAATCATCTTGAAGAGCTGAAACTGGCGCAACATCTGGAAGAGCTCCAGAGCAAAGCGAAAATCCAGTAATCGTCTGGATCATCCAGCACAAAAAGGCGGTGTAA
>DATGNI010000105.1:0-13125 GCA_035306825.1 Azoarcus sp.
GCGGTCGGCTGCGGACGAACCGGCACGTTCTTCGCCTGCGAACAGGCCGGCATCTGGCCCGATCTGATCTGTCTGTCGAAGGGCATTTCCGGCGGCTATCTACCGTTGTCGTTGGTGCTGTCCACGGACGCGATCTACGAGACGTTTTACGCGGATGACACCAGTCGCGCCTTCCTGCATTCGCACTCCTACACCGGCAATCCGCTTGCCTGCCGGGCCGCGCTGGCAACGCTGGACATCTTCGAACAGGACGACGTGATCGTCGCCAACCGTCATCGGGCCGCAACGCTTGACCGTCTGTTGCAGGCACGTTTCAAGGAGCATCCGCGTGTGAATCATCTGCGTCAGCGGGGCATGATCGCCGCTTTCGACGTGATCGACGCCGAGCCTGACTTTGCCCAACGTTTTTTTGCTGCGGCGCTGGAGGCCGGCGCGCTGCTGCGTCCAATTGGCAATACGGTGTATTTCATGCCGCCGTATGTGCTGGACGAAGCATTAACGACACAATTGGTGGACGCCGCTGCGACCGCGCTCAACAAGGTATGAGTCTGCTCACGGAACTGAAGGCGAATCTGGCCGCGCTAGACCACGCTTCACAGCGGCGCAAACGACGTGTGGTTTCCTCACCTTGCGCTCCGCAGGTCACGGTCGACGGCCGGAAAATGCTCGCCTTTTGCAGCAATGATTATCTCGGTCTGGCCGCACATCCAGACATTTCTTCAGCCTTGGCTGAAGCCGTGCAGCGTCTCGGTACCGGCTCCGGAGCTTCACATCTGGTCAGCGGCCATTACGATGCACATGAAAAACTGGAAGCGCGGCTGGCCGCCTTCACCGGCTGCGAGCGCGCCCTGTTTTTCAGCACGGGCTACATGGCCAATACCGGCATTCTCCCGGCACTCGTCGGTCGTGGCGACGCTGTTTTCGCAGATCGCCTGAATCACGCTTCGTTGGTGGATGGCGCACTTCTGTCGCGTGCAGAGCTGGTGCGCTATCCACATCTGGATCTGGACCGTCTGTCCGCTGCGCTGGAAAAGACGCCTGCCAAACGCCGCGCCATCGTGACCGACAGCGTGTTCAGCATGGATGGCGACGTTGCGCCACTTGGGCGACTGCTGGAGCTGGCCGAACAACATGATGCATGGCTCGTCGTGGATGACGCGCACGGTTTCGGCGTGCTGGGAGAAGCCGGTCGAGGTGCGCTGGCCGAAGCGGGCCTCGCGCATTGGCGCATCGTGATGGTCGGCACATTGGGTAAAGCCGCTGGGGTGGCGGGCGCCTTCGTTGCGGGTCAGGCTGACGTGATTGAATGGCTGATGCAGAAGACCCGCACGCACATCTTTACAACGGCTTCGCCGCCGGCCTTGGCGGAAGCCTTGCTCGCTGCGCTGGACCTCATTGAACAAGGCGATGCACTGCGCCACCAGCTCGCCGCCAATATCGCTGTTTTCCGGCAGACGTTGAGTCTGAAACGTTGGAGCGTGTCGCCTTCGCGCACCGCGATTCAGCCGGTCGTGATCGGCGACAATGCCGAAACGCTGCGTGTGGCAGCCCGTCTGGCAGAGAACGGACTATGGGTACCGGCGATCCGGCCTCCGACGGTGCCGGCCGGCACCGCGCGTCTGCGAATATCCTTGTCGGCCGCGCACCGTGTTGACGAGGTTCGGCATCTTGCGCAGACCTTGAATGGGCTGGAGCGTGAGCAATGAATCTGCCACTGGTGCTGTTGCATGGCTGGGGCATGACACCGAAAGTCTGGAATGGCCTGCGCATCTGTCTGTCGCCACGGCTGGCGCAAACGCCCGCCCTGCCCGGTCATGGCGAAATGCCCTCTCCCGCGGCATCGCTGACGGCGTGGAGTGATGCCATCGCGGCTGAATTGCCGGCGCGGTGCGTGCTGACCGGCTGGTCGCTGGGGGCATTGATTGCGCTGGATATTGCCCATCGTTACCCTGAGCGCATCGCCAGTCTTGTCCTGTTCGGCGCAACGCCCTGCTTCGTGTCGCGTCAGGAAACACTGCGTCGTCCCGGCTGGGCACATGGTTTGGGGGCTGCCACCGTAAAGAGTTTCTGCGCGGATTTTGCGACCGATCCGGACGCCACTCGACGGCGTTTTATGGCGTTGCAGGCAATGGGCGAGAGTCAGCGCAGAGGGGTGGTTCATTCGCTTCAGCGAGCCATCGTTCCGCTCGATGATTCTCAAGGCCTGGCGGATGGCCTGACCATTCTTGCGGAGACCGACTTGCGCGAGAAAGTGGCTGACATCCGCCCGCCGGTCACGTTGATTCACGGTCGGGAGGACGCATTGATGCCGCTGGCGGCGGCGGAATGGTTGGCCGAGCATCTTCCGACGGCGCAGCTCACCGTGCTGGATGGATGCGGGCATGCGCCGTTCGTGTCGCGCCCCGAAGCGTGCGCGACGCAGCTGATTCATGCGATTGAACATGCACGTTGATATATACCGACGCGCCGTACGTGAAGCCTTTGATCGCGCCGCAGAAAGTTATGACAATGAAGCAGGCATGCAGCGCGAAATCGGTCGGAGACTGTTCGAACTGGCGCGCGCTCACTTGCCTGACATTGCGCTGCAACGCGTGCTCGATGCGGGATGTGGCACCGGCCATGCACTCAAACAGCTGGCGTCGCTCGCTCCGGGTGTCGAAGTGCTTGCCACGGATTTCGCGCCAGCGATGCTGCAACGGGCGCGCAGTGATTTTCCGACCGCCCGGTTCATATGCAGTGATCTTGAACAGCTTCCGTTGGCCAGCGGAAGCCTCGACGCGTTGTGGTCCAGTCTGTCGATGCAATGGTGCGAACCACGCCGCGTGCTTGCGGAATGTGCGCGTGTGCTCGTGCCAGACGGCAGTGCGTGGATTGCAACGCTCGCACCGGATACCTTGCATGAATTGCGCACCGCCTTTCGCTCGATCGATAATGAAGAGCACGTCTTGCGCTTCACGCCGCCAGAGACCTGGCTGGCCACCGCAGAAGCCGCAGGCTTGATCGTCGAGACATGGCAACGTGAGCGCATTGCATTGCGAGTGTCCAATTTGCGCGACCTGATCCGACATCTCAAGGGCATCGGCGCGCATCGCGTCACAGCCCGCCCTCGTCGTTCGCTTGGCAAGGCTGAATGGCGTCGCCTGGAGGCCGCCTATGAAAAATTCAGGCGCGACGATGGCATGTTGCCGGCGACCTATGATGTGCTGCTGGTTGCTCTGCGCAATCCTGCATGATGAAACGAGGCGTGGTCACGGACAATGCCGGATGAACCGCGTCCGCATGGGTGAGATCGGGAGGCCGAAATTCCACAGACACATGTAGACACGCTGAACGCGTACCTACAAGGCTAAAGTTAACGTTTTTGAAGCGATGACATTTCAAAATATGACTGTTTTTCGTGCCGCGCTTGCCCTTCTGCTCTGCCTGCCGACTGGAACCGTTTTAGCATTCGGATTCCAGGATGTGGTGGAAAAGGCCAAAGAACGCTCCGCGAGCGGCTGGAGCGCGCCCGACTCGGTTCCCCGCTTCATGCGCGATATCAGTCGCGATGCGTATCGTGGCATCCGTTTCAAAAATGAGCGCAGTATCTGGCATGAATCGAATTCGCAGTTTCAGGTTCGTTTATTACCCGCCGGAAATGTTTTTGAACATCCGGTACGGCTCCACACCGTGGATTCAGATGGGGCGCACCCGGTACCGTTTCGCAAAACCGATTACGAGTTTACAGACGTTGAGCTGGAACGCCGCATTCCCGCCGACCTTGGCCATGCCGGTTTCGAACTGACCTGGCCGGCCGCCGATGGTGAGCAAAATCGCCAGGTCATCGTCTCTTTTGCGGGCGCCAGCGCCTTTCATGCCAACACCTCTGATCGAAGCGGAGGCTCCAGCGCTCGCGGTATCGCGATCGATACCGGACTGATGTCGGGCGAAGAATTTCCGGCGTTTACCGATTTCTGGCTCGAGCGCCCCGCGCCGGACGCGCATGCGATGAAATTTCACGCGTTGCTGGATGGGCCGAGCCTGACAGGCGCCTATCAGTTCACACTCCATCCGGGCGATCCAACCCGTATGCAGGTCGAGGCGGTGCTGTTTCCGCGCGAAGAAATTGCGCAACTGGGGGTCGCCCCGTTGAGCGCAATGTTTTTCTACGGCGAAAACACTGCTCGTCCGGCCGGTCATTGGCGGCCGGAGGTGCATGACGCGGATGGGCTGCTTGTGCATGATGGTGGAAGCGATGAATGGATCTGGCGGCCGCTGATCAATCCCAGCGCATTGCAAATCGACAGCTTTCATACCGGACAGGTGCGCGGGTTCGGCCTGTTCCAGCGCGATTCTGATTTCGATCACTACCAGGATCTGTCCGCCGCCTACGAACAGCGTGACAGCGCCTGGATTGAACCGCAGGGTGACTGGGGCAATGGCCGCGTGATGCTCGTCCAGCTGCCCACGCCCGATGCCACGAACGATAACGCCATTGCGTTCTGGACACCTGATGAGCCGCCCGAGCCAGGCCAGCCGCTACGCTTGTCCTACCAGATCCATTTCGGTTCGCCCGAGGTGGCCAGCAACCCGCTTGCGCGCACCGTGAATACGTTCGTGGGCGATGGCGGGATGAGTTCGGGGGCGGCCGGGACAGTTCGTTTTCACATCGATTTCGTCGGCGGCCCGCTTGAAAAGATGAGTCCGCAAGCTGCCGTGACGGCGGATGTCAGTGCAGATAGCGAGGGTGAAATCGTCGAACATTTTGTTGAATATCATCCGGCGATAGGTGGTTGGAGACTTTCGGTGCTTGCCCGGCCAGCGCAAAATCATCCGCTTGTTGTGCGCGCCCATCTACGCGAAAGTGACGAGCGAGTGTCCGAAACCTGGTCGTATGTGCTGCCCGCGAAAAACGACATCGTTCACAACGCACGTTGATATGCGTCACTCTCTGGCCGAACAAACCCTGTCGCGCATCCTCGCCTATCTTGACGGTCTCGGCGTCGAGCCCACACGTGAAGTGATGCAGGATGCGCTCGCGCTGGTTGCGGAAGCCATAGAACGCATCCCGAGCGTCGGTTCGCCGGATGAGGCGGAGCTGTTTGAGGCGGTCATGGAGCGATTGCCGCAACATTTTTCCTTGCCCGAACCGCTGTTGCCGCCGGCGACACCGCCCCTTGCGCGCGGCAGCATTCATTACAGGAAAGCCCGATGAAGGCGTCGGATGTTGACCTGAGGCCTGCCACCTCACGCGTACGCTGGCGTGGCATCGCCTATCTGCGGCGTTTTCTACTGACCATTATTGTTTGCGCGCAGACCCTGCTTGCAACCGAAACCATGCGCCGGGTGCTGCCTTATCAAGGTGGCAGCGGGGTTGAAATCGCAATCATCGTGCTGTTTGCGATCCTCTTTTTGTGGATTTCGGTGGGTTTCTGGATCGGCGTGAGCGGGTTTTTGCTGCGCCGTTTTGGCGGTGACCGGCGTTCGTTGCTGGCGCGTCACAGTCCGGCAGAGCTGGACGCGACGCCGCTTGCGCGCACCGCCATCGTGATGCCGATCTACCATGAGCCGATCGATCGCACCCTTGGCGGTTTGCGCGCCATTTACCGCTCGCTCGAAGCGACCGGAAAACTTGCCCATTTCGATTTTTTCATTCTTTCTGACAGTCGCGCTCCCGGTTACTGGATGGCGGAGAAGGAAGCGTGGTACCGCATGTGCCGGGATCTGCACGCGGATGGTCGCCTCTTCTATCGGCGACGTTCGCTCAACCAGAATTACAAAAGCGGCAACGTGGCGGATTTCCTGCGTCGCTGGGGAAAGAACTACGAGTACATGATCGTGCTCGACGCCGACAGCCTGATGGAAGGCGAAACCCTGGTGCGCATGGTGCAATTGATGCAGCGTGAGCCACAGGTCGGTCTGTTGCAAACCAACCCGCTGCTGGTCAATGCCAAATCCATGTTTGCGCGTATCCAGCAATTTGCCAACCAGGTCTATGGCCCGCTGTTTTCCACGGGTTTGGCGTCTTACCAGCTGGGTGAGGCAGTGTACTGGGGGCACAATGCAATCATGCGCACGCGCACCTTCATGGCCCACTGTGGCCTGCCGAAAATGCGCGGGTTCGGCCTGTTCAAAGGCACCATCGCCAGTCATGATTTTGTTGAAGCCGCTTATCTGGCGCGTGCCGGCCATGAAATCTGGCTTGAACCGGAACTGTCCGGCAGTTACGAAGAATCCCCGCCCACGCTGGTGGATGAACTGACGCGCGACAAACGCTGGGCCAAGGGCAACCTTCAGCATTTATGGGTGTTGCTGACCACGCCGGGGTTGCGCTGGGCACATCGGATGGCGTTCATCAACGGCATCATGGCGTATTTCGCCTCGCCACTGTGGCTCATGTTTCTGATCCTGTCGACCGTGGCGGCTGCGCGCCTTGTGTTGCAGCCGATCGAATATTTTTCGGAGTCCTACACCCTGTTCCCGCAGTGGCCGCAATGGGATCCGAATACCGCCATCATGCTCGTCGGTTCCACGCTGTTTTTGCTGTTTTTCCCGAAGATTCTCGCCATTTTCGATGTGTTGCTCTCCGGTGGCCGTCGTCTGCATGGCGGTTTTCTGAGGCTGTTGTTCAGCGTAGTGCTGGAAATGTTGATGTCCGCGCTGCTCGCACCGATCCGAATGCTCGCGCACAGTCGCTATGTGGTAGAGGCTCTGTTCAACGTTTCCTTGCGCTGGGCCGGCCAGAACCGGGGGGATGAAACCTCCTGGCGTGCGGCGTTCGCCAATCAGTTGCCCGGCTCCCTCCTCGCCGCCGGCTGGGCCGGCTTTGCCTGGTGGTTGGATCCGATGTTCTTTTACTGGTCACTGCCGGTGGCGATTCCATTGATTCTTGCCGCACCCACCTCCGTGCTGATCAGCCGGGTTTCGAATGGCGAACGCCTGCGCAAGGCGGGTCTGTTATTGGTTCCCGACGAATGCAGGGGTAACAAGCTGGTCGAGGCGCTCGAAAATGGTCGTTCGCTGGGCCCGAGTCAAGGCGACGATGACATCCGCGCGTTCATGAATGCGGTCATCGATCCGGTGATCAACCGTCTCTTCACTCATGCCGCTCGGAGTGAGGCGCGTGGCGTTAAACGCGACTATCTGGATGAGTTGTGCAATCGCTGTCTCACTGATGGGCCCTCCAGACTGTCGCCCAAAGAGATCTCTGCCCTGGCTCAGGATCGTCGCTCGCTCGAATGGCTTCATCAAGCCGCCTGGCGTTCGCCCTCAAACACTTTCTGGGGCGAAGCCTTGAAACAGCACCTCAGCGCAAGCTGAGCCCGCTGCGCGAGACGCTTTTTCCCTTTACGATGCCTCATGTCTGGATGAAGGAAAAACTTTCCATGCCTGCCTGGTTGGTTGTCGGCACCGATACCGATGTCGGAAAAACGCATGTCAGTTGCGCCCTGCTGGCCACTGCGCGCAAGGCCGGCTTCACTGCAGTGGGCATGAAACCCGTTGCGGCGGGTGCAGAAGAAATCGACGGGCGTGTGCAAAATGCAGATACGGCGCGTCTGATTGCAGCCAGCAGCGGCTCGCTCGAGCCGGGCATTGTTACTCCCTACTGTCTGCAAAACGCCATCGCACCGCACCTTGCTGCGGCCGAAGAAGGCATTGAGATCGACTTCAAGCGTATTCTTAAAAATTTATCACAACTATCTGATAATTCAGATTTAGTTGTTGTTGAAGGAGTGGGTGGATTTCTGGTTCCGCTCAGCCCGGAAAAGGATTTCGGCGATCTCGCCCAAGTGCTTGCTCTGCCGGTACTTCTGGTCGTGGGAATGCGCCTGGGATGCATCAACCACGCCTTGCTGAGCGTTGAAGCCATTGCTGCACGCGGGTTGGATCTTGCCGGCTGGGTCGCCAATCGCATCGACCCCACCATGACGCGTTTCGACGAAAATCTGGCAGCGCTTGAAGCGCGTATTCCCGCCCCGTTGCTTGGCGTCCTGCCCTATGGCGTTCCCCCTGAAGCTGTTGAATTGCGTTTGCCCGGATACGAAAAATCCGCTCTGTAACGCACAGACGCGAGGGTGAAAAACTGAATGCGCATGGCGGATTGAAGCAAACGATTGCGCGAGGGAAGGCGCCGCACCGCCCGTGGCAGGCATGTCTGCCACGATTTCAAGCTCGGTACGACGCTTCCTGGACGAGCGGTCAATGCCGTGCCGCACCTCGGCTTTCAGATATCCACTACGATTTTCCCGAAATGCTGCCCACTGGTTTGATAGCGGAATGACTCCACCAACTCATCGAGCGGGAAATGGCGGTCAATGACGGGGCGTAAGCCGCTGATCTCAAAGGCCTGAACCATGTCTTGTTGCTGACGGCGACTGCCCACCAGCAAAGCCTGCAAACGCAGCTGTCGACTGAGTGCAAGCATCAGCGGGAGCCGCCCGTCCATGCCGCTGAGTACGCCAATCATCGATACGTGACCGCCTACGCGAGCGGCGAGCATGGATTGTTTCAGCGTATCCGGCCCACCGACTTCGATCACATGATCGACGCCCCGTCCCTCGGTCATTTGCCGTACGGCCGCGCCCCACTCCGGATTGCTGCGATAGTTGATCAGCTCATCGGCGCCCAGCTCTTTCAGACGCTCCAGCTTGTCGTCGCTGGATGAGGTGGCAATGACCCGGGCCCCCGCCAGCTTGGCGAGCTGCAAAGCAAAAATCGAGACGCCGCCAGTGCCTTGCACCAACACGTTGTCACCCGGCTTCAGACCGCCGTTTTCGATCAGGGCACGCCAGGCGGTCAGGCCCGCCGTGGTGAGCGTGGCAGCTTCGGCATGGCTCCAACCCTGTGGAGCGCGGGTGAACCAGGTTTGGGGTGCGGTCACCTGCTCACGCGCATAGCCGTCGATCCCGTCACCGGGAACGCGTGTGAATCCCTCGACTTGTGGAGCGCCATCCAGCCAGTCCGGAAAGAAGGTGCTGACCACATGATCACCGACGGAGAACTCCTGTACGTTCGGGCCTACGGCAATGACTTCGCCGGCGCCATCGGACATCGGAATGCGGCGTTCCGTTGTTCCCGCCCGCCCGCTGACCACCAGCAGATCGTGATAATTCAACGAGCTGGCGCGCAAACGAACCGTAATCTCGCCCGAACCTGGCTCGACGGGCTGGGTCGATTCGATGCTGACGTGCTCAAAGCCGCCACCGGCCGGGATATAGAGGGTTTTGATGCTCATGGTTCTCCTTTTGAACGCTCGAAGAAGCTGTGAGATGGGAAGTTCCAACAAGCAAATACCTGGAGATTCGCCCATCCACTGAAGGATTGCGGCCCACCCATTGGTTAAGGAGCCCAAGTAGAGGTTGCCTGACTTCGCTCTGAAATCATATTAGTCGAGTATACGACCCGACTGCCGGGCGTCCGCAGCGCGTAAAGCGCAAAGTAGACAGGACCGCTTTGCGGACGCTACTGTGCAGACAGGCTGCGCGGCGTTTGAGGGGATCGGCTGCTGGAAAATCCACGGCCCCGTTGTTTGCGAGGACAACTCCGGATACAGCCGTGTTCCGGGGATTTGGTTCTTGCACCCCCACGTCGAGCGCGACGGAATTCAGCGGCATGTGAACGAGGTAAAGGTATGCAAAAACGTATTCTGGGCCGGTCGGAAATCAGCATCGCGCCTCTGGTGTTCGGCGGCAACGTCTTTGGCTGGACCGCCGACGAAGCGCGCTCCTTCGAATTGCTCGATCGTTTCGTCGAGCGCGGTTTTAACGCCATTGACACCGCGGATGTCTATTCGGCCTGGGCACCGGACCTCCATGGCGGTGAATCAGAAACCGTGCTGGGCAATTGGCTCGCTCGGCGTGGTCGGCGTGAAGATGTTGTTCTGATGACCAAGGTCGGATTGTGGACGCCCCGCAAGGGTCTTTCAGCAACGAATATCGAGGCTGCGGTGAACGATTCCCTGAAACGTTTGCGCACGGACTACCTGGACGTCTATTTCGCGCATATCGATGATGAGGAGGTGCCGCTGGAAGAAACCTTGGGCGCTTTCGCCAAACTCATCGAAGCGGGCAAGGTGCGGGCCATCGGAGCCTCCAACTATTCTGCAGAACGGCTCCGTCAGGCCCTGAACGTTTCTCAGGAGCAGGGTCTGCCCCGCTATGAGCTCATACAGCCTCTTTACAACCTCTATGACCGGGAAGATTTCGAGGCCGGACTTGCGGGCGTGGCCAAGGAACACGAACTGGGCGTGGTGAGCTATTTTTCACTGGCAAGCGGGTTTCTGACCGGAAAATACACATCGATCGAGGATCTGAAAGGCAATGCCCGGGCAGAGTTTCTGAAGAAATATTTCGATCAGCGCGGACAGAATCTACTGCAGGAGCTGCTCTCCATCGCTGATGAACTCGCGATCAAACCGGCTCAAGTCGCCCTCGCCTGGCTCTTGAGCCGCCCCGCAGTCACGGCACCCATCGCCAGCGCCACCAGCCTGCTCCAGTTGGATGAAATGCTGGATGCCGTGGAATTGTCACTCCCCGAAGAAGCGCTTGCCAGGCTGGAGAGCGCAAATCGCTAAGAGGGTAATACCCGTCTGTCATTTGACAGTTCGGTTGCCCGCAGCTACGACCAGGTAAACCTCGAAAGCCCTGCTGTCTGTTTTCTCAAACCTTCAGCGGAAAATTCCCGGCAGCAGTGTTTGATGGCCTGAGTGCCTGCATGACAAGACGTGCGAACACAATCAAAGTCACCAAAAGAGGATGCAAGGAAATGACTAAAATTCTGATTGTTTACTATTCCATGTACGGTCATATCGAAACAATGGCGTATGCAGTGGCCGAAGGCGCTCGGAGCGTTTCTGGAGTGGACGTGACGGTGAAACGCGTGCCGGAAACCATGGACGCCGAAGCGTTCAAGTCTGCCGGTGGCAAGGTCGATCAAAAAGCGAGCGAGGCCAACCCGAAAGAGCTGGCGGAATACGACGCGATCATCGTCGGCACGCCAACCCGCTTTGGCAACATGGCGGGGCAAATGCGTACCTTTTTAGACCAGACCGGCAGCCTGTGGGCCGACGGCAGTCTGGTCGGGAAAGTGGCCAGTGTGTTCACTTCCACGGGCACGGGCGGCGGCCAGGAAATGACGATCACCTCTACCTGGACCACGCTGGCGCACCACGGCATGGTCATCGTGCCGATCGGCTATATCACCCCGGCGCTGTTTGATATTTCCCAAGGCGGTGGCGGCACGCCGTATGGCGCATCGACCATTGCCGGAGGCGACGGTTCGCGCCAGCCGGATGAGCGCGAATTGGGTATTGCCCGCAGTCAGGGTGAACACGTTGCGCGCATTGCCGCGAAGCTCAAGGCTTGAAGCGTTCACGTTTCATACGCTCCTATGGGCCGGGCTGGATGAGTCGAAGCGTACTCACGGCCCGGCCCATTTTTTCGCCCTGCTCACCTGCTCTTTGACAGGATTTTCGAGTGTTCGTCTGACTACTGGCATCGGCGGCATGACTCCGAGGCAATGCCGCACTCGCACCGCCGACCTCTACCATTGACGTGGGGCATGAAAACACCATCAAGCTCTATATTTTACGGCTCGAATGACGCAGAAATCATTGGGTCATCACCGCCTACCTGTATGTGGGCATGGAGCAATGCCCTGCCGGTTGTAGCACTCTGCAACACAACCGCAGCGCCCTTCCATTCCACGCTGTCATGGCATGAATTAGTCTGTCCATTCCATCCTGTTTTATTGTCTGGTTCAGAACATTTCTGACCGTACTGTGCCCGAACCATTGAACACGGAAAGGGCGCGAAGTCTATCGAGTATTCCGGGCTGAACGGTTTGAATTCTCAGGAAAAGTCAGCCATGTTGAGGTAGCCCTTCGGAATGGCGAAGAATCATGATCGAAGCGCGGCGACCAGCGCTGCCATGGTATTTGAAGCCGGGAGAACATGATGGTGGTGGGGATGCTGGTGTTGCACATTACAGCGTTGGTGTTGTGGAGCGCAGCGCTGTTGTATCTTCCGCTGCTGGCAACCGGTTCCTTGGTTCGGGGCGTGCAACGCGAACGGATTTTCAGTTGCTGGATGACGCTCGAACGGTTTGTATTTACGCATCTGGCCAGTCCGTTGGCGTTGATCGCGATTCTGTCCGGCACGTTTCTTTTCATTTTGAAACGCACCACGGAGAGCTGGTTGTTCGCCAAGCTCACCGTGGTGGTTGGCCTGGTGGTTTGTCACGCGCTTGTAGGCTGGTTCATTCTGCGAATGGAACAGGCAAACGAAAAGGCCTCAGGCAGTCGATGGCTGCCTTTCTGGGGCCGGAGTCTGAGTGCAATCAGTCTGGTTCTGATCGCAATCATCGTATGGCTGGTGCTGGCCAAACCAGCCCTGTTTTAATGCTGGGCAAGGGTTCAAGAGGCGGTTTCCTCGGTATGCACCCCTACCGCATATTCGTATACCAATTGACCGCCCAACAGACCAGTGATGCTCGTCAGCAACGCGGAGAGCAAAGACAGATAAATTCCCCAGGGCAGAATCTGGGTGATGCCGTTTTCGAAACGCAACAACCAGTTGAGCGTTGCCAAAGACAACAACATCACAGCCAGCGTGGCGTGGCACCAGGCGGCAATCAGACGGCGAATACGCGGAACAATGGCCAGATCCACCAGCCCTACCAGGCCGGAGATCCAGCCTCCGATGGCACCGACACCGACCAGCCAAAGGCTTGCACGGGCCCAGAATGTGTCGCCACTGAAAATAAAAGCCATGTCCGTCGCGACCACCCCCAACAACGCCGCCACTGGAAAGTGAATCAGCATGGGATGAAGGGGATGACCGCGAATCGACATTTTGCTGAGTATGGGTTCAGTGGCCATGAGACTCCTTCGCGCACCAGGCATTCGTGGGTTGGCTGGATGACATCACTGATTATCAGAATAGCAGTCTGGACGCTGCCCGGCTTCTGCCTGTTGTTGACCGGATGCGAAGGACCTTTATCCATTCTCGACCCGGCGGGACCTTCCGCGAGGGAAGCCAACACCTTGTGGTGGGCCATGTTCGGGGTGGCGGCATTGGTGCTGCTGGCAGTGGTGGGATTGTGGCTGTATGCCGTGAATCGTCCTTCATCTCCGACGACTGAGCGGCA
>DATGNI010000106.1:0-3135 GCA_035306825.1 Azoarcus sp.
CTGGATCCGGCCGAACTGCTTGGCGACGACGCCGATCAATACGAAAAAATGCGCGACACGCTCGACGTGTGGTTCGATTCCGGCACCACCCATTGGAGCGTGCTGCGAGGCTCCCATGCGGCACACGCCGAATGGCCCGCCGATCTTTACCTGGAAGGCTCCGACCAGCACCGTGGCTGGTTCCATTCCTCGCTGCTGACGGGTTGTGCGCTGGACGGTCAGGCACCCTACAAGGCCCTGTTGACGCACGGCTTCGTGGTCGACGGACAGGGCAAGAAAATGTCCAAATCCAAGGGCAACGTGGTGGCGCCGCAGGAAGTCTCCGATTCGCTCGGCGCCGAAGTCCTTCGTCTGTGGGTGGCCGCCACGGATTACTCCGGCGAATTGACCATCTCGAAGGAAATTCTCTCGCGCGTCGTCGAAATCTATCGTCGCCTGCGGAACACCTTACGTTTTCTGCTCGCCAACACGGCGGATTTCGACCCTCTCACCGATGCCGTCCCGATGGACGAATTGCTCGACGTCGACCGCTACGCGCTCGCACATCTTGCCGATCTGCAACAGCAAATCACCACCGCGTACGACAGCTTCGAATTCCACCGCATCATCCAGGCGTTGCAGATCTACGCTTCGGAAGATCTCGGCGCGTTCTACCTCGATGTGCTCAAGGATCGCCTGTACACCACGCGCCCGGATTCACTCGAACGCCGTTCGGCACAGACCGCGCTGTGGCATATCACACGCGCAATCACCCGTCTGATGGCGCCGATTCTGTCGTTCACCGCAGAAGAGATCCACGCACTTACCGGAGACGGCCCGGACGACAGCGTCATGCTGCACACCTGGCACGAAATCCCCGCCATCGACGACGCTGACACCGTGCTGGCGCGTTGGGAGTTGATCCGCAACGCGCGCGCCGAAGTGCAGAAAGTGCTCGAGGATCTGCGCGCTGCCGGTGACATCGGCTCTTCGCTGCAGGCAACGGTCACGATTCGCGCCGCCGGCGAACGGTACGACGCCCTCGCCAGTCTTGGCCAGGATCTGCGCTTTGTGATGATCACCTCCGACGTCACGCTGGAACGCGTCGAAACCGAAAGCGAACAAAGCATTGAAGCCAAACCCTCGCCGCACACCAAGTGCGAGCGCTGTTGGCACTATTGCGAGGAAGTCGGCTCCATCGCGGAACATCCGGAACTGTGCAAGCGTTGTCACGGCAACCTCAACGATGCGCCCGAAAAACGCACGCACGCCTAACCTCATGTTTCCACTTAGCTCAATCCGCCTCGTGGTATGCAGCCGCCGTTCGGAAAACTTTCGAATGCGCCGCGTGCCGGTTTGCGTCGCCGCACAGGAGGGCACCGCTCGATGAATACGCGTCTGGTCGGATGGTTCGCGCTGGCCGCGCTCATCGTCGCGGCCGATCAGGCCACGAAATGGCTGGTGCTTCTCTCTCTGAATTACGGCGACGCCATTCCCCTGACGGATTTTTTCCAGCTTGTACTGGTCTATAACCCAGGGGCGGCGTTCAGTTTTCTCGCCGACCAGCCAGGTTGGCAACGCTGGTTTTTCACCATCCTCGCACTCGTGGTCTGCGCCTGGCTGGCCGTAATGCTGCGTCGCCATCAGGACGAGACCATGCTGCCGCTGGCGTTCAGCCTGATTATCGGCGGCGCGCTCGGCAACGTGATCGACCGTTTCGCGCATGGCGCAGTGGTCGATTTCCTGTACTTTCACGTCGGCCGCTACGGCTGGCCGGCGTTCAACCTCGCCGATTCGGCGATCACCATCGGCGTGGCGCTGATGTTATGGGCGCAATTTCGCCCTCAGCCTCAGACTTCCGGGAAAGAATCATGAGCACGCGTATTGGCCCCAACAGTCTCGTCACCTTGCATTACCGCATCGGACTGGCCGACGGGCGCCCGATGGTCAGCACCTTTGAAGGAACTCCGGCCACGCTGCAACTGGGCGCAGACGAGCTGCTGCCGCAACTCGAACAGCTGCTCACCGGACTGGAAGCCGGCGTTGAAACGGGCTTCGATCTCGCTCCTGAAGACGCTTTCGGCCCCCATCGCGCAGAACTCATTGAGCGCGTGCAACGCAAGCACCTGCCAGAGGCCGAAATCGAAATCCCCAGCGTACTGGAATTCACCGCCCCGGACGGATCACGCTATTCCGGCGTAGCCACCCACGCCGCAGATGACGCCGTCACGATCGACTTCAATCACCCGCTTGCGGGGAAATGCGTGCGTTTTGACGTCCGCATCATCGGGGTACTGTAAGTTTGGACACGAATATGATTAAACACGAAATTCTGCTCGCCAATCCGCGCGGTTTCTGCGCGGGAGTCGAGCGTGCAATTGAAATCGTCGAACGCGCCCTGGTACAGATCGGCGCACCCATCTACGTGCGTCATGAAGTCGTGCACAACAAGTTTGTCGTCGACGATCTACGCAACAAAGGCGCGGTTTTCGTCGAGGAGCTGGATGAAGTGCCCGCCGGCGCAACCGTCATTTTCAGCGCCCACGGCGTATCGCAAGCCGTGCGCGATGAGGCGACGAAACGCGGTCTGAAGGTGTTCGACGCAACGTGCCCGCTCGTCACCAAAGTGCACAACGAAGTCTCCCGCATGCACGCGCAGAATCGCGAAATCGTCATGATCGGGCATCGTGGGCACCCCGAAGTCGAAGGCACCATGGGTCAGATCGACGGCGGCATCCATCTCGTTGAATCGGTCGAGGACGTTGCAAAGCTCGAAGTCACCACCCCGGATTTTCTTTCTTTCGTCACTCAGACCACGCTCTCGATCGACGACGCCGCGGCCATCATTGCCGCGTTGCGCGAACGCTTCCCCAACATCCAGGGACCTCGCAAAGACGATATCTGCTATGCCACGCAGAACCGTCAGGACGCGGTGCGCGCACTCAGTCGCGAAGTCGATGCAGTACTGGTCGTCGGTTCGCCCAACAGCTCCAACTCCAACCGGCTGCGCGAAGTCGCCGCCACCCGCGGCGTGCCGGCCTGGCTGATTGACCGCGCAGACGACATCGACCCCGCCTGGCTCGACGGCAAACGTCGCATCGGCCTCACCGCCGGCGCCTCCGCCCCCGAAATCCTCGTCCAATCGGTCGTCACCCG
>DATGNI010000107.1:0-14890 GCA_035306825.1 Azoarcus sp.
CGGGCTTCGGTATAGGCGTCGAGATCGATTTCGTCGCCATCGAGCTGACGACGATGCCATACCCGGTCTGCGCGCAGCATTTCAAAGCGACGGCGGATGGTATCCAGCATGCCGCGGTGTCGGGCCAGCGTTTTTTCTACCCACGCTTCGGGGCCGTACTGAGGGGGCAGTAGATGTACGGTGGCGCCCGGGTGATGGTAGCCGTTGATACGATAATCCCATTCGGGGTAGTGGATTTTGGGGGTGGTTTCTTCCACCGCTTCGCTGCGCGCGAGACTTTGCCGGTCGGGCGTGTCGTCGGACAGCAAGACTTCCTTGGCGGGCGTGGGTGTGATGACCAAGCGTGCTTCAGGCAGTTCGGACAGGGCATCCGCAAACTCTTCGCTGGCGGTTTCCTCATCACGATCGGTCGGGCGTTGGGTGCCCATCGGATCTTCGGCCTTTTCCAAGGGATCGGAAGTAGGGATCATCCAGGTGCCGTCTTCCTTTCTGTCCTCGTCCTCTTCGGCTTTGCGCTCCTTGGGGCTGCGCGGCATATGAGCGCTGCGTGCAGGCGGTTCGGAATCCGGCGCGCCGGATTCGTCTGCCGCGCCGGCTGGATACGTGCTTTCGGGCGGCATAGGAAGAATCTCGCCGGTCCAGAAATCCTTGAACAGCGCGTGTGTGTGTGGAAGCTTAATGTCTGCACCGCTGGGATGCCGACGCAGCAGGTCGGCGGCCGCTTCCAGCGACGCCAGAGGGTCAGGAGATGACGGCCAGGGCAGACCGGGAACCGTGTGTCCGACCTCGACAGCAAGAATGTGCTGAATCAACGCTTCCACAAACCGGCAGGCTGGAGGAAGAGCGTTGACGGCCGGACGCAATTTCAGGGCCGATTGCCGCAAACGATGCACGGAGGCGGCCATGCCCGGGAGTTCCTGTATCAGGTGTGCGTCGCTTGCCTGGGCTTCCAGTGCGGTATACAACGCAAGCGTCCGCGGGCATGTTGCTGCTGCGTTGACGTGTGCGGCGCTCCCTCGCACTACACGGCTGGCTTGTTGCAACGCGATGGTGCGGAAGAGTTCGAACGCGGCCTGACGGGCGTGCCGATCTCCGGGCAGCTCCATTGGCAACCACAAGGAATGACCGTCCGTGCACGGAATTGCGAGCGCGGATTGACGGACATCGTGTCGTCGGAACATCCGCGTGAGCAAAGTGGGCGGCGCGGGAATATGGGCGACGCGCAGCGGCAGCGTAAAACCGTACACGGCGTGAATCAGCAAATCGATGCGCTGGCGGACTTCAGGCAGGCAGACGGGGCGGGGGCCTTCGTCTTTGCCGCGATGTTTCAGCCACAGACGACGGACGTGAATGGTGGCATGGCGGGCTACGTCGGTGAGGACGTCTTCGGCTTCTGCCATGTGATGCCTCTTCGGTCGCGCTTAAACGAAGCTGAGGTCGAGCAGGTCGTTCATGGCGTCCAGCAGACCGGCGTCGTCGGAAAGGGGAGAAATCAAGGCCACCTGACAGGCACGCTTGATATCGACGCCGCGCTGCATGAGTTGGGCTGTGGCCACCAACAGTCGGGTGCTGGGCGCCTCGGCCAAACCCCGGTCCTGGAAGCCGCGCAGTTTATGGACCAGAGCCACCAGTGTTTCG
Source organism: Azoarcus sp. (assembly GCA_035306825.1). Taxonomy (GTDB): domain Bacteria; phylum Pseudomonadota; class Gammaproteobacteria; order Burkholderiales; family Rhodocyclaceae; genus Pseudazoarcus. The sequence goes on from DATGNI010000107.1 coordinate 1,639, forward strand.
GCGTCGCGCTGGCTGATGCCGCCTTCGCGCATCACGATACCGACTTCGCGCTCGGGTGTTGGAAAGTCGAAATCCAATGCCACGAATCGTTGCCGGGTACTGGGCTTCAGATCTTTCATCATGCGCTGATAGCCCGGGTTGTAGGAGATCACCATCTGAAAGCCGGGCGCCGCCTCCAACACCTCGCCGGTTTTGTCGATGCTTAGAATGCGCCGGTGGTCGGTCAGCGAATGCAATACCACGATGGTGTCCTGGCGGGCTTCGACAATTTCATCCAGATAGCAGATGGCGCCCATGCGGACGGCGGTGGTTAGCGGTCCATCCTGCCATTGAACGCTGTCGTGACGAATCAGGTAACGGCCGATGAGATCACTGGCGCTCAAATCGTCGTGACAAGAAACCGTGACCAGCGGACGCTGCAGCTTCCAGGCCATGTACTCCACGAAACGAGTCTTGCCGCAACCGGTTGGCCCTTTGAGCATCACCGCCAGACGGTCTTGATGACAGTGTTCGAAAAGGTCGATTTCGTCGTGGGTGGGCAGATAGAACGGTTCTTTTTCTGGCGGAACGCGCAGCCCGTCATTGCAGGGCTGCGCGGGGTCTGCATCGCGTCCCAGGCTTTGCGATTCAGCCAGTTTGTTCATTCAGCCTTCCATTTTCGCGATTGCAGGATCGGGGGTGTTGCGACGGCTCGGGCCTGGAGGAATTTCCGCATCGGGAAAAAGCTCGTTTTCATCGACGGGCTCGAAACGAGGTGCCTGCCGGAAGAAATCATAGATGAAGAGCATCACCCCGATGGCAAAGATGGAGGCCGTGATGACCAGCATGACAAAGTGGACCTGGATCTTCAGCTGCACGTCCAGATAGCCGATGCCCAGGACGCGTTCCAGATACACCTGGCCGATGCCTGCGGTGGCAAAGGACAGCGTCATGCCGAACATGCCTGCCATCTGCAGCCAGAAGGCCCAGTATCCGATGGCGCTGCCTTCCACATTGCGGTTTTTCGTCATGGTCGGCAGGGCGTAGCTGATGACCGCCATGATGATCATGGCGTACGCGCCATAGAATGCGGCGTGGCCATGCATGGCGGTGATAAGCGTGCCGTGCGTCCACTTGTTGATGGACGGGAAAGTGTGGGCCAGGCCCAGCAAACCGGCGCCGAAAAGCGTAAATAGCGCGCTGCCAACCGTCCAGTGCAGGGCGAGCATATTGGGGTGACGAATGCCGCTGCGACGGATCGAAAAGTAGGCATACATCGCCATGCCCACCAGCGCGACCGGTTCAAGTGCGCTGAAGAAACCGCCCAACGGGAGCCAGTAGGCGGGTACGCCCACCCAGTAATAATGGTGTGCGGTGCCCAGAATGCCAGCGATGAAGACCAGGCCGACGATCACATACAGCCATTTTTCCAGCACTTCGCGGTCGGCGCCTGACAGACGGATGAGCAGGTAGGCCAGGAAGGAACCCTGAATCATCTCCCATACGCCCTCCACCCATAGATGGATGGTCCACCAGCGATAGTAGATGGACACCACGTAGTTTTCGTAATGCAACAGCGCCGGAAGATAAAGGACTGCCGAGCTGCCCAGCCCCAATAACAGGACGCCTTCGGTGGTGGTAAAGCGCCCGGATCGCTTGATGGTCATGCCGATGTTGAAAAGGAAAATCAACATGCACACTACGATGGCCAGTTTGTGCGGCAAGGGTTGTTCAAGCAGTTTATTGCCTGTGCCGTAGCCGAACAGATAGCCGATGACGGCCGTGACGCCCATGATGGCCCAGATGATCAACTGGATGTAGGCCAGTTTCGCGCTATAGAGTTCGGTGCGCGATTCGTCGCTGACGATCCAGTACGTGGCCCCCATGAAACCCGTCAGCACCCACACGATCAACAGGTTGGTGTGGATGGTTTTTGTGACGTCGAAGGGGAGCGTGTTGAGCAATGGGTCCGGCCCCAGGTACTTGGCTGCAGACAGCAGGCCGAACACCAGTTGCAGGCCGAACAGAATCATTGCAAGAGCAAAGTACCAGTAGGCGACGGATTGGGTTCTGTAACGCATGTCAGGCCCCTTTTATTTGAGCGTCATCAGGTAGGCGACGAGCTGATCGATCTGCTCTTCGGACAGGTCCTGGCCGTAGTTCGTCGGCATGAATGAAGTTCCGTTTGCGGAATACATGGCGCCCGGATGCAGATATACGCTGGGTTCCACGATCGACTCACGAATGAATTCTTCGGCGGTGGTGGCTTCACCCTGATATTCGCCCGAAGCCTGAATTTCTTCGAAGAAGCTTTCCAGGCCGGCGAGTGAAGGGCCCGCCAGATGTACGCCGGGGGCGATGCTGTGACAGGCCTGACAGGTCGGGGTGGCGTTGCGGAAGAGGGCCTCTCCTTGGGCGATGGGGGAACTTTCCGCCGAAACCGGGCGTGAGCCGGGGGCCTGGCCGGGCTCACTGCCTTGTTGTTGCGTCATGCTCAGATCGGCGCCGGGAATGGCGCTGCCCGCCACCAGGATGGGCCGTGGGGGCCACCCCTGGTTATCTACCTTGCTGACCCAATCCATGAAGGCGATGACGTCGGAAATTTCCTCGTCGCTCATGCCAAGGTTTGGCATCAGGCGCCGGTGCCGTTCTTCATCGTAGAACTGGGAGGGGTCTTTCATGAACGCGGTGAGATACGGCTCTCCCCGCAATTGGGTGATCTTGGTGAGGTCCGGCGCGTAATAGGCGCCTTCGCCAAAAATCGTGTGACAGTTGATGCAGTTGTAGTCGTGCCAGACGTTTTGCCCGCGCACCACTTCCTCGGTGATGTTCTGGGAGTTGGTCAGGGTGGGGAACTGGCGGTGACTGTCGACAGTCAGTATCAGGAAGAGAAGCGCAGCGAGCGCCGTGGAGGCAACGGCGAATATTCGGGTTTGGCGTTTGTTCATGTCAGCACCCTACACGCCGATGCCGGCCCAGTATTTGATCGCGATCGCTGAAGCGTAGGCGATCGCAAGCAGCATGAGGGCCAGCACCACCCAGCTTGTGCCTTTCAAAATGCGAGACAAAGTGTCTGCTTGCATGGTGCCTCCTGTCAGTGGCCGTATTCTGCGATGCTGCGCGCCGCTGCTGTGGCGAATTTGCAGCGCATGCAAATGAGCGTCCTTAGAGTACGCCGTTCGCTTAACAGAGGGAAGGGCTACATGTTGTCTGGTGATTCCGCTTCAGGTTGTCACGAAACCGTCCCGTCCATCCCATACGTTCAAAAATGATGGACGTCAGAACATCGCTGACGTTTCTATAACCTAGTATTCCGATGGTCTGAAATCAACGTCAGCCGCAGCGCCGGAGCGCGGGTGCGTCTTCGCGGGAGCTGGTGGAGGCTGGGCGAGCGCGCCGGACGCGCTGGAGGACAGGCGTCGGCACTGCAGAAGGGGTTCAGACGTCGGAGCGTGCTTGTAACGCCGTGCGTCCGGGGGCTCGGTTGAGGTCGAGCGCGGGACCGGAAGGGACGATGCCGTTGGGGTTGATGGTGTGGTGACTTTGGTAATAGTGCTGTTTGATGTGATCAAAGTTGACCGTGCTGGCGACGCCGGGCCATTGATAAAGTTCGCGCGTGTAGTCCCACAGGTTTGGGTAATCGATCAGGCGTTTCAGATTGCACTTGAAGTGCCCGTGATACACCGCGTCGAAGCGGATGAGGGTGGTAAACAGCCGCCAGTCGGCTTCGGTGATGCGGTCACCCAGCAGATATCGTTGTTGCGCCAGCCTTGCTTCGAGTTTGTCCAGGTAGGCAAAAAGCTTGTTGAATTCTTGTTCATACGCTTCCTGGGACGTGGCGAAGCCTACCTTGTACACACCGTTGTTGATGGCGTCGTAAATCTCGGCGTTGAGGGCGTCGATCTCCGGCAACAGTTCCGTGGGGGAATAATCGCCTTCTCGCGCGCCAATCCCATCGAACGCGGAATTGAGCATGCGGATGATTTCGGAAGATTCATTGCTGACGATGGTATTGCGGTGCAGGTCCCAAAGTACCGGGACGGTTACGCGGCCGCTGTAGTCGGGTTGGGCGCGCAGATAAACCTGATAGAGGTATTCGGCTTGTCCAACGGGGTCAGCAATTACGCCCGGCCCGGGTTGGAATGTCCAGCCGTTTTCGCCCATGTAGGGATGAACAACGGATACGCTGATGATGTCTTCCAGCCCTTTCAGCGCGCGCAGGATCAGTGTGCGGTTCGCCCATGGGCAGGCCAGTGAGACGTACAGGTGGTAACGGCCGGCTTCGGCCTTGAATCCTTCTGTGCCGCTCGGGCCAGCGCTGCCGTCGGGTGTGACCCAGTTGCGAAACTGTGCGTCACTGCGCACGAATCGTCCACCGGTGCTGGCGGTGTCATACCATTGGTCGTGCCATTTTCCATCTACGAGAAGACCCATGTCGATTCCTTTGGTCGGGGCGCCGGGGGCGGGGATGTTGTTTGCTGGCCGCGTCGCTAATGGAGATACGGAGCGGGCGGCCAGGGCGGTGTCGGCTGCCTTTTACTGAGCAATCGCTTCAATCGCGATGTCCAGCGTGACTTCGTCGCCTACGTTGGGTGCATATTTCCCAGCGTTGAAATCGCTGCGCTTGATCACCGCCGTTGCGTTGGCGCCGATGGCATCCTTCTCCAGCATCGGATGCGCGTCGTTGAAGAAGGAAGTCACGGTCAACGTCACCGGTTTGGTGACATCCTTGATCGTCAGCTCGCCTTCAATGCTGACCGGCACGCCCTCTTCAAAAATCACTTTGGTGGAGGTGTAGCGGGCTTCCGGGTATTGAGCGGTGTCGAGGAAGTCCTCATTCTGAATATGTTCGTCAAACAGCGCGAAACCCGTATCGATGGAGGTCATGTCAACGGTGATATCGACATGCGCCTGTTCCGCTTCAGCGTCGAGAACGACCGTGCCGGTGGTGGTGTTGAAGCGCAGGATCTGCTTGGACATTCCCCAGTGATCGTATGAGAAACGCGGGAAGGTGTGGCTGGGCTCCACCACGTAGGTCTGCGGGGCGGCCATTGCCTGGCCGACAAAAAGAGAAGCGAATGCGGCAGCGATGAGTGTTTTTTTCATGATGTGTCCTGTGTTTTCAGTAAATAAAAAGGGTGGAATGTAGTCGCGGCTTATGGCTTGGCGACGATGTGAAAGCGAAGCTGAATGTCATTGGCGACGATGCTGAAATCCTTCCATTGACCTTCTCCTACGCCGAAATCGGCGCGTTGGAAGGTGAATTGGCCTTCAAAGATTCCCGTGTCGCCTTCTTCTCGGAAGGTGAAAGGCGCGGTTACGGTTTTCGTGTAGCCCTTGATCGACAGGTCGCCGGTCACCTGGTAGCTGCCGTCCTCCAGGGCTTTTACCTCGCTGGACGTGAACGTGGCCAGCGGGTGTTCCGTTGGGTGCAGCCATTCCTCTTTCTCGAGTTCGGCGTTGGCTTCCTCATAGCCGGCGTCGATGCTCGACAGCGGGATTTCAATGACGGCCCTGGCCTCTTCGGGACTGGCGGGGTCGAAGCTGAAATCGGTGGCCTGCATTTGTTCGAAGTAGCCATCCAGGTTCACGTTCATCTGGCTGTAGCCAAACGTGATGCGGCTGGCCTGCGCGTCCAGCGATGTGTATTCAGCGGCAGCCGCGTTGCTGAGCATACCCACGCCCAATGCAGCCGCCAGTACGAAGCTAGAAACAGAAGAAAGTCTCATGGTTTTTCCTTGAAATTAAAGGGGTCGGTACGGTGCGCGCTCACGCTTTTCTCCTTAAGGGGAGCATGCGCGTCAGTACCGAATCTTTTTGAATGAAGTGGTGTTGCAGCGCTGCACCTGCGTGGCCGATGACGGTGACCAGCAGGGTGTAATTGAGCACTGTGTGCACATCATTCAGCAACTCACCCAGCGCGGGGTCTTTTGCCAGCAGATCGGGCAGAGGCAGCACGCCGAACCACACCACCTGAAAACCCTGTGCCGAACTCATGAGCCAACCGCTCAGGGGGATCGCCAGCATCAGCGCATACAGAAACCAATGCCCCGCGTGGGCGGAAAAGCGGGCTCTGGCTCCCATGCTCGAGGGGAGGTCGGGGGCCGGGTGCGTCATTCGCCATGCCAGCCGAATCACTGCCAGCACGAGCAGACTCATGCCCGCCCATTTATGCCAGGCATACAATTTCAATTTGTTGGGCGACAACGGCAGATCATGCATATAGAAGCCCAGGGCAAACGTACCGATCAGGCCCAGAGCGATCAGCCAGTGCAGCAATATAGCGGTGCGGGTGTAGCGTTGGGTCATGGCTTGTGCGTTGTTGGAACAGTTGCTGCCAGTCTATTCAATTTTTCAGCGGAGAAAATCACCCCTTTTGATTAACAAAGTTCCATATATGGAACAGTTGAGGTCGATTGGCTGCGTTTTTGTTCGTTCCGGTCGCGTGGAGGGGAGGCGACCCCGCCCTGGTTCACTTTTTTTAGATTCGCGTCGCTTTGGAGAATGGAGAGTGCACGCGCCACTGAACGGGCTGTTCGAAGCGGGCGGACCGGGAAGTTCTTGCTGCGGGTTTTTGGGGTAACCGGGCCCGCAGTTCGGTCATTCGAGCAGCCGGCCCGGCCCTCTTCGCGGGTGGATCACTTTTTCTTCTTCGTGCTTTTGGAGGACTTTTTGCCACGACCTTTGACGACTTTTGGCAGGGCGTCCAGGCGGGTGATGATGTCCGCTGTGTCATGTGAGAGAAGAAGGTCCAAGGCAGCGCGAAGCACTTCGGATTTGCTGGTTTTGCGGCCAGATTTTTTCAGTGTGGCGCGTAATTTCTTGATGTTTTTATGTTCGGCCTTGGGCAAAGAGAAGGAGTCGCGCACGATCTTGCTCTTGCGCGGGGTTGGCGCGGGAATCATGGGCGAGACGGCTTCCGCTTGAGTCGCCGGGGGAGGGGTGGCGCCGGGAGGGACGGTGGGGGTGGTCGTTTTGCGCGTAGCAGCAGGTTTTTTTGTGGTGTTCGAAGAGGGTTTGGGCGTGGTGGTTGAGGACGTTTTCTGACGCGTCGCGGTTGGTTTTTTTGCAGCGTTTGTGCGGGGTGCAGGTTTTTTGGTGGTGCTGGCGGAGGTGGTTTTGGTTTTGGGCGCGGCGGGTTTGCGCGAAGGGGTGGTGCGCGTAGTGTCACGTGTAGTCATGAAGCACTCCTTGAAGGGAACAGGCCCGACGGGGAAAAGTCGTTGGATGGGCTGCCGCGCGGTCGGATGACGCGGCGGCGGCCAGAACTCCGGTGTTGGCGCTCAGTGCTCTCTCGTGGCGGACCACTGCAAGGCACCTGTGGATTGTATGCGGTGGCCTTCAATATGGCCTTCAAACAGATCATCGCCTAAACGGAAACGAATATCGCGTCCATTCAGTTCCAAATCATGTACGTCCAGTGCGGCGTTGTCGTGCAGGGCGCGCCCTTCGAGATGCTGGAAATCCTGCTCCAGAGTCAGTTCGATCGGAGGTTCGTCCTGGTTGAGCCTCACATGCCAACGGCCCTCGACCTGCGCGGGAACGACCCACAGATAAATCGGTTTGGTAAACAGCTCGTCTTGCTTATCGGGCTGCCATTCACCCATGTCGAAGGAATTCGACACGATCCGGGTGCCCGGTGAGAGCTCTGAAAGCAAATAGGGGCGGAGTTGCAGATTGAGTTGCGGCAACAGGTACATGGTGACGACATCGGCGTGAGCAAAGTCGGTTTCAAACAGGTCGCCCTGAATGAATTCTATGCGGTCGGCTACGCCGGCTTCAGCCGCTTGGCGGGCGGCGAACTCCACCAGCCAAGGATCGAGTTCGACGCCGGTGGCGGTGCGCACGTCGTGGTCGCGTGTTGCCGTGACCAGTATGCGGCCGTCACCCGAGCCGAGATCGACGAGGTGATCCTCCGGCCCGACATCGGCCATTTCGAGCATGCGTCGCACGGTGGGCATTGGTGTCGGAACATAATCGACATCGAGTGCGGGCGTACGGCTGGAGGGGGCCTCCAGGGCCAGGGTGGGCTTGGGTATGAAGCCGATGAAAAGTGCAGCAAACACGGCGAAGCCATTGCGAGCGAAACGGGGGCAGTACATGAGACGGTCCTATTTTGCGCATCAAGCGCGATAGGACAATGGCAAATTCAAAAGGTTCGCATCTGCACGCGCAGGGCGAAGCAGCACGATTCTGCTTCGCAAGCATGCCGCATGGTGCCGCCGTTTGGGACGGCTATTTGTAGACCCCGCAGCCGATGATGTAATCATCCACGCGGCGGATGAATGACGTCTTGGCTTCGTCTTCGTTGGTTTCGGGGTTTCTGAACATATAGTCCTGCCAGCCGCTGCCGGTCTCTTGCGCGATCCGGATCCGATCCTGCACGAAGTACTTGCCGCTGGCATCGCGCGCATCGTGCATGTTTCGGCCGATCAATTGCGTGTTGCCACCGTGCGCGCGCACGGTGCCGTTGAAGTCGTAGACAAAGATGTACAGATCGCGCTGCACGAAATCACCGTGCGGATCATTGAAAGATTCAAATGCGGCGTTTTCGCCGCGGTTGTGAAAGAGCGCAGCCGCACGATCGACGAGTTGGGCGGCTTCCGCTGCGGTGCCGCCAGAAAAGTGACGGATCGCTTCCTTGAGACTGGCGGAGACGGCGTCGAGTTGGTCCGCTTCAGTGGACATGTGATCAATGCCTACGCTGCCACTGTGCACCATGGAGGCGATGCGTTCGATGCTCTCCGAAACCTCACCGCTGACGGTGCTTTGTTCTTTTACGGCGTTGGCGATGTCGCGCACCATCGAGCGTGCATGATGCGCGCCACGGTTGATTTCGGCCAGTGCGTCACCGGCGCGCGAAGCCAGTTCGACGCCCTGCGCCACCTGGCCGACGCCCGCTTTCATGCCGGTGACGACCGATCGGGCGCTGTCCTGGATCATCGTGATCATGCCGCTGATTTCAGCGGTGGCGTTGGCCGTGCGCTCGGCGAGCGTACGTACCTCGTCAGCGACCACCGCAAAGCCGCGGCCCTGTTCGCCTGCACGCGCGGCCTCGATGGCCGCATTGAGCGCGAGCAGGTTGGTTTGTTCGGCGATTTCGCGGATGACCTGAATGATTTTGCCGATCTCGTCGGTGCGCTCACCCAGTTCGCCAACCTGTTCAGTGGAATGACCGAAGGCCTCGGCAATGCGTTGCATCTCGCTGGACGCCTCGCGCACGATCCGCTCACCCTCTTCGGACAGATTGCAGGATGCCTCGGCGGATTGCTCGGTTTCGGCCGCGTGATTCGAGACCTGCGCGATGCTGGTGGTCATTTGCTGCATTGCCGCCGCGACGCTGGTGGCGGCTTCTTCGGTCTGGTGGCTTGCGGTGCGTACCTCGCCACTGCGGGTCGATAGCTGGCCGGCGGCGCCGGAGACTTCTTCTGCGTGCCCCGAAACGCGGGCGATCATGCGTTTGATCTCTTTGCCCATGTCGTTGAATGAGCGCGCCATCCGCGCCATTTCATCGCGTCCATCGAGCGCCACCCGGGCGGACAGATCGCCTTTGGAGAAACGCGCAATAGCGACGGAGAGAGATTGCGTCATCTGTGCATGCATGGTGGCGACGGAGAGCATCAGATACACCGCGACAAGCGTGCCGACGAGGCTGATGGCTGCCGTCCATGGCGTTTCCACGACACTGAACAGCTCAAGCAGAGACGTCGTCAGCGGAACCAGCAGGAACAGCGTGATCAATCCGTATTTCTGGCCGTGACCAAGGCGGCCGCACAAGGCGATTCCGGGGGCGAGAAGGAACTTCATCGTGGTTCTCCAGATGCGCGACATGCGCCATGTACTGGATAACGGCCGTCTGGGAGTAAAGTTCAGTCCGAATGGTTCGAAACGCCGATTGGCACGGGAAGGGTGGCGGCGCCCGCGGCGCGCCAAACAGCTTCTGCGAGCGGCTGCAGCCGTGATGGGGCGGTGTTTCAGCGCGCCGTAAAGCCCCGTCGGTCGCCTTGGTGACGTTAAGAGTATTGACGTCGCGCAAGGCGAAGAGGATCGGTTTTGTGTTAAAAGACAAGGCTTTGCCGGAGCTTTTCGGCGTCCCTGCGCTTCTCTGTATGAGTGTTGTCGAATCCAGTCTGTCCGCCGCGCCTGCGGCATCCGAAGAGCAGGCCTGCTATCACTGCGGCTTGCCGGTGCCGCCGGATATTGATTGTCATGTGTGCATTGACGGCGTTGACCAACCGATGTGCTGCCTCGGTTGTGAGGCCGTGGCTTCGGCCATCGTCGACAATGGCCTGACTGATTATTACCGCCACCGCGATGCAATGCCTGAGCCGGTGCGCGAGGCGTTGCCGGCTGAGTTGCAGGACCTGGGTTTATTCGATCATCCCGAATATCAGCAGGATTTTGTCCGGCCGGTGGGTGAGCATGAGCGCGAGGCGTCGCTGCTCCTCGAAGGCATTACCTGTTCTGCGTGCGTGTGGCTCAACGAGCGGCATGTTGCGGCGCAGCCTGGCGTGTCCTTGATGGAGGTGAATTACACCACGCGGCGCGCGCGCGTGCGCTGGGATACGCGCGTGACGCAACTTTCTGCAATTCTCGCCGCGATTCAATCGATCGGCTACCGTGCCTACCCCTTCGATGCCGAGCGCGTTGAACAGGTGGCTCACCGTGAGCGACGCTCGATGCTGTGGCGTGTGGCGGTGGCCGGACTCGGCATGATGCAAGTCATGATGTATGCCTATCCGGCCTATATCGCCGGAGAGGGCGGGCTCGACCGCGACGCGGATTTGTTGATGCGCTGGGCGAGTCTGATTTTGACCGTGCCGGTGGTGCTGTATTCGGCTGCCCCGTTTTTCACCCGTGCGTGGCGTGACATTCGTCTGCGCGCGCTCGGCATGGATGTGCCGGTAGCGCTTGGCGTTGGCAGCGCCTTCCTCGCCAGTGTGTGGGCTACGCTCACCGATGGCCCGGAGGTGTATTTCGAATCGGTCACGATGTTCGTGTTTCTGCTGCTGTGCGGGCGTTATCTGGAAATGCTGGCGCGCCAGAAAGCGGTGCGCGGAGTCGAAGAGCTGGGCAAGGTGTTGCCCGCTTTTGCCGAACGACTGGATGCCGACGGCCAGGGTGAGCGGGTGCCCGTGTCGCAACTCGCCGCGGGCGAGCGCGTGCGCGTGCGTCCGGGCGAGGTGATTCCGGTAGATGGCAGGGTTCTTGAGGGCTCGAGCGGTGCCAACGAGGCGTTGCTGACCGGCGAGAGTCGGCCGGTGCCGAAGGAGGCGGGCGCCGAGGTGATTGGCGGCAGCATCAATATTTCGAGTCCGCTCGTTATCGCGGTGAGCAAGGTCGGCGAAGCCACGCGGCTGGCGGCGATCCGACGCTTGATCGATCGCGCCTCGGGTGAGCGCCCGGGATTGGCGCTGTTGGCCGATCGCGTGGCGCGCGTATTCATCGTGGCATTGCTGGTTGCATCGGTATTGACGCTGGTGATCTGGCAATTCATTGATCCGGACCGGGCTTTGTGGATTTTTGTGTCGGTGCTGGTGGTGGCGTGCCCGTGCGCGCTTTCTCTGGCGACGCCGACGGCGCTGACAGTCGCCACCGATACGCTGGCGCGGATGGGGGTGCTGGTAACCCGGGGTCATGCCATCGAAGGCTTGGCCACGGCGAATCGTTTCGTGTTCGACAAAACCGGCACCTTGACGCATGGCCGCATGCGTCTGGTCGAGGTGCATGTCGTCCAGGGCGATGAGCGAGCCGCGTGCGAGCTTGCCGCAGCGCTTGAGCAGGGTTCCGAGCATGCAATTGCGGCAGCCTTTTTGCACGAGCACGGTGAACGGAAATTGCCGGATCTGACCAGACTCCAGGCGGTGACCGGACAAGGCGTAGAGGGCGTGTATGAGGGCCGGCGTGTGCGTCTGGGGCGGCCGAGTTTTGTTGCCGAACTGGCTGGCGAGGCGCCGAAGCTGCCGGATGCGGGCGGCGGTACGGTGGTGGGTTTAGGTGACGAGGCGGGCTGGAAGGCCTTTTTCGTACTTGCGGATGTGCCGCGCGAAGATGCCGCGGTGTTGACGGAACGGCTGGCCCGCGACGGCGTGCCCATGGCGATCATCTCCGGGGATGCGTCCGACGCGGTAGATGCTGTGGCGCAGCGGCTGGGGATCGATGAAACCCATGCCGGCATGACGCCGGAAGACAAGCAGAAAAAAGTGGCCGAACTTCAACAGCAGACTGGCACGGTGGTTGCGATGATCGGGGATGGCGTGAATGATGCGCCGGTGCTGGCGCAGGCACATGTGTCGATTGCGATGGGGGGCGGCACCGAGTTGGCGCGCAATCAGGCGGACATCGTGTTGTTGTCGGAGCGACTCGACCGCCTGTCGGATGGCATCACGCTCACGCGCCGTACCTTGCGCGTGGTGCGACAGAACCTGTGGTGGTCGTTTGCCTACAATTTCACGTCGGTTCCGCTGGCAATGGCGGGGCTGGTCACGCCGTGGATGGCGGGGCTGGGAATGGCCTTGAGCTCGTTGTTGGTAGTGTTGAATGCCCTACGTTTGCAACGTTACGATAAACTACGCCCTTAGTCGTATGAGTAAAGTGATATGGATTACGGACTTTTCATACTGATTCCGTTGTCAGTCATTCTCGTCTTCGTGATCGGCGTGTTATTCTATATGGCGCTGCGTAGCGGCCAGTTCGATGACCTGGAAGGGCCGGGCTTCCGGCTCCTGGTTGACGATCAGGACCCGCCGCGCGAGATGGAAGAACTCGCGGCTCGTGAAAAACGCGAAGCCGCCTTCGACAAGCGGGATGAAGAGTAGTTGATCCGGATCAAGACGAATCGCAGCCTGTAACGACATGATGCAGGGCGGTCCGTTTGGCGATCGTAGGTTTGCAACCTACCAAGCAGTGCCTGGGGTGCCAAAGAGTGCCCCGTTTTTGCGTCAGTAGGGCGAGCCGCAAGCAGTACTAAGCAGGACCAAGATGTATTTTACCGCTTTCCGTTTTTAACGCTCATCCGTTCAATGGCGGAAGGGTGGGCGTGCATATCCTCCAGTGCGGGTGACTGCAAAGCGTCCGTTGGAATCTAGTAAACGAGAGGAGTAATCCAAGTGCAATCCCAGGCGACATACAACTACAAGGTGGTGCGCCAGTTTGCCCTGATGACAATCATCTGGGGCATTGTCGGGATGAGTGTAGGCGTCATCATTGCCGCTCAACTTGTCTGGCCCGAACTGAACGTTGCCGAATGGTTCCATTTCGGCCGCTTGCGTCC
>DATGNI010000108.1:0-21270 GCA_035306825.1 Azoarcus sp.
CGGTGGCGCGCTCCCACGCCGGGAATACGCGGCATCGAGCGGAAAACAAAGGCCAAAAACACCACACTCAAGGTTTCGACCATCAATTGCGTGATGGCGACATCCGGCGCACTCACCGACAAATACACCAGCGCCACACCGAGCCCACTCGCCCCCAGTGCGGTGACCAAGGCGAGGCGCGCCCGCATGACTGCAGCCGCAGCAGCGCCACACAGCGCCACCGCACACCCTATCATTGCCGGCAGACTGAGTGCCGAGTAGGCCCCGCCAGAAAACAGACCTTCGTCGTTGACGAGCAGCGTAACGGCCACGATCGCCGTAAAGACCAGACTAATCATCGTCATGTGCAGACGCAACGAACCATGTTGAAAGTTCGTGGCAATGCTCGAGGCGAACACAAAAACGCGCTTGAGCAGACGATCCCAGATCAGATCTCCACTGACGTTCCAGAACACGCGCCAGCGCGCGACGTGACGCCGTACAAGATGGCGATAGCTATAGAACAGCACACCCAATGCAACGGTGAGCACGCTCACCAGCACCGCCGGAGTGATGCCCCCCCACAGATAGAGATGTACCTCCACTGGATCGCGCGCGACCGCTTGAACCGCCGCGTTGACGAGCCAGATCTCCGACCAGTCACTCCACACTCCAAGCACGAAGCCACCGATCGCCAACAGCGCCGGCCCCAGCCACATTGGCAACGATGCCTCGTGCGGATGCCGTGGATACAGTCCCTCCCGCCCCAGGAAACTGCGGATAAAAACGAGTCCTGCGGCCGCCAACAACAGCGCATTGGTCACGATCATGGCCAGCACCACAAGCCAGCCGATCATGCCCATCTCAATCAAACCCGCGTACTTGAACTCCTTGGCGATAAAACCAAAAAATGGTGGCAAACCCGCATTCGACAAAGCCGCCAGCGCTACTGCCGCGCCGGTCAGCGGCATGTAACGGATCAAACCGCCCAACTTCGACAGCTGGCGCGTGCCCGTGGCGTGGTCGATGGCCCCCACGGCCATGAACAACGCCCCCTTGTACAGAGAGTGCGCCAGCAAATACAGGACAAAAGCCTGCAATCCATAGGTGGTATTGGTGCCGATCAACATCGTCAACTGACCCAGCACGGTCACCGTGGTGTACGCCAGCAGACGTTTGAGATCCGTTTGGCGGAACGCCAGCACGGCCCCAACAATGGCCGTCACCGCGCCGAAGAGCACCAGAATCATGCTCCAGCCCCCGTCCCCGCTCATCACCGGGTTAAGGCGCGCCATCAGGTAGACGCCAGCCTTCACCATCGTCGCGGAGTGGAGGTAAGCCGACACCGGTGTCGGCGCATTCATGGCGTTGGGCAACCACAGGTGAAACGGCACCTGCGCGGATTTCGTGAAACACCCCAGCAACACCAACACCATGATCGCGTAGAACGTCGGGTGCGCCTCAATCGCCGCCCCGTCCAGACCTGAAAACGTCCAGCTGTGACCCGCGTCGCCCAACAACAGCAGCCCGGCAAGCAATGCCAGCCCGCCGCCGCCGGTGATCAACAGTGCCTGCAACGCCGCGCGGCGTGAGACTCGGCTGTCATGCTGAAAGGTGATCAAGAGATAGGACGTGACACTGGTCAGTTCCCAGAACACGAACATCACGATGAGGTCGTCGGCCAGCACCAACCCCAACATGGCCGTCATGAAAAGCAGCAAGTAGGCGTAGAAGCGTCCGAGATGGTGATGGCCGCACAGGTAGGCACCGGAATACAACACGATCAACGTGCCAATACCGGTGACCAGCAAGGCAAACAGCAGCGAAAGCCCGTCAAGCCGCATCGCCACCGCAACATCGAGCGCCGGTACCCACGCCAATGTTTCAGTCAGAACCGCGCCACCCGCCACCGCCGGGATACAGGAGACAAACCACAGGAATGCACCAAACGGCGCGATCGCCAGCAACCAGCCGGCGCGCTCGCCGATGGCGCGCGCGAGCCAAGGTGCCGGCAGTGCAGAAAGCGCAATCGCAACAATGGCGCTCAGCACGACGCCTCCTTGCGGAGTACATCTCGAAGCATGCCCGTTCCTCCCGCTTCGGATCCGCCGTAACGGTGACCCTTATGCTTTTGCTCTGTCGCCGTGCGCATCTGCAACATCACGACGGCATTTTTTCAACTCATTTTCCAGTCAGTCCGCCATGGCGTCGAACTCAATGCTGGCCCGACGCAAAATCGAGCTTACTTGTATTTTTATTCAATCGAAATACCCAACAGGGCAAATTTCAAAATCCGGGGCCGAAAAACTGTCGCAAACAGAGCGCACGCAGAGCGCGTGAAAGACACCATGCTTTATATCCCGAAACCGCTCACAGGGCCGTGCGCAGCAACGCCATGCCTCGAAACGGGGTCAGAAAAACTCGTCCGAACGCAGATAGCGCCATTTTCCGGGCGGCAGATCCCCCAACAAAACATGGCCGATGCGAATACGTTTGAGCGCAACGACCTTGAGGCCCACCAGCTCGCACATACGACGGACCTGACGCTTGCGTCCTTCGCGCAGCCGGAAACGCAACGTGTCTTCGCGCATCCATTCAACGTGTGCCCGACGCAACGTGTGCCCATCGAGCTCGAGTCCGTGCTGAAGCAACTCCAGCCCGCCATCGATGAGTTCGCCCTTTACCCGCACCACATACTCCTTCTCGACAGAGGAGTTCTCGCCAATCAGGTGACGCGCGATGCGGCCATCCTGAGTCAGCACCAGCAAGCCCGTGGAATCAATGTCCAACCGTCCCGCCGGCGCCAAACCACGCAGACACGAGGGGCGGAAAGGGATGCCGTCCTGACCATGCCGGGTTTCGGCTGAAATCAATGCCACAGCAGGTGTATGACCATCCTCCGCCTGGGCGGAAACATAGCCGATGGGCTTGTGCAACAGGATGGTGACGCGGTCGGATTGACGCTGTTTTGCCTCATCCGCCAGATGAATGTCCGCATCCGGATCGATGCGCGTGCCCAGCTCGCTGACCCGCTCACCGTCCACAAACACCCAGCCACGCTCAATGTAGGCGTCCGCTTCACGGCGCGAACACAAGCCGCGCGACGCCATGACTTTCGACAAGCGCACGCCTGGCGTTTTATTCGGCACGGATGCGGTTTCGGTCGGAGCTACGACTTGTCGCCGTCGAGGCGGGAGGTCAGCCACGTTTATTGGCAGCGGAGGCTTTCTGTGCGGAAACATGATCGAAGGTGCTCCACCCGCAATCCCGGCCTGTATCGGGCAGCGCGTCGGCACGCTCCCGATGCTGATGCAGATACGCCTTCGAGATGAAATGCGCCGTGACCGGTGCCGTCAGGAAGAGGAAGAAAGTGATCAATATTTCATGGATCGAAAAAGACTGCTCAATGAGAAAATACACCACGGAGGCCAGTAGCGCGCAGCCAATCCCCAGCGACGTGGCCTTGGTCGGCGCATGCAAACGACTCATCAATTCGGGAAGCCGGGCCAAACCCAATGAGCCGACAAGCAGAAAAAAGCCGCCGATCACAACCAGCATTGAGATGAACAATTCCGCCAGAAAACTCATGTCCATTCCTTTTATTCGATGACATCGCCGCGCAGGACAAAGCGGCAATAGGCAACCGTGGAGATAAAACCGAACATCGCGAACAACAATGCGGCTTCAAAATACACCGTCGTGCCGTAGTACAAACCATACAGGGTGATCAGGGCGATGACGTTGATGACCATCGTGTCGACAGCAAGCACGCGGTCCATCAGCGAGGGGCCAACCGCCAACCGGTACAGATTGAGCAGCAGCGCGATCGAAACGGCTATGAAACCAAACATCAGAGCATAGGCCATCATGCGAAAATCTCCTGCAGACGGGCTTCGTAACGATTCTTCATACCCATCACGGCCTCTTCGGCATCGGGCGCATTCAAACAATGTACGAGCAGACTGCGACCATCTGCCGAAAGATCCGCACTCACGGTGCCTGGCGTCATCGTGATGGTTCCCGCCAGGATGGTGATGGCCTCGGGCGCGGTGAGGTCAAGCGGTACCGTAACCCAACAGGTATTCAGCCCATCCACCGAACGGGACAGAATCAAGCGGGCCACAATGACGTTCGACACGATCACGTCCCACGACACGATCAACATGAACTCAAAAACCCTGGGCCAGGAGCGGATGCGCGCCCGATCCGGCCAAAACTGCGACGTGATACGCGATATCCAAAGAGCCAAAATCAGACCCACCACAAAGCCGCCGATGCTGAACGAATTGAGCAGCAACATCCACACCAGCAACAACCCGGCAGTCAGAAGCGGATGCGGCAACCAGCGTTGCAGAAAAGTCCGTTGTTGTTGTCGAGCCTGCATCAGTGCGTTCCTCCGCTCTCACCAAGCAATACGGCGGACTGATAGTCACCAGGATTAAAGATTTGCAAGGCGGTCGCCTCAAGAAACACCATCACGGGACCGGCGAAAACCGTCAGCAATACAATCGAAGCAAGCAGCCCACCCGTGGCGACGAAGGGCACCGCCCGCGGGCGAAGCCGGGCGAGCACTCTCCCTTCTTGCGCTGCACTCTTCCAGAACAAAATGCTGCCGGCGCGGGAAAAACCGACGATGAGCAGCAGGGAAGAAACCAATATCAACGCCCAGATCCACATTGCCCCAGGTTCGGCGCGCAGTCCGTCGAGAATCAGCAGTTTGCCAACAAACCCGGAAAGCGGTGGCATCCCCACCATCGCGATCGCCGCAATAAAAAAGAGCGCTGAAACCAGCCCCGCCTGCATGAAGCGCGGAGCGACCGACAGAATATCCGCATGTCTGGCGCGACGCTCGGTGACCAGATCAGCAATCAGGAACAATGCGGCAGCCGCCAAGGTGGAGTGCAGCATGTAGTACAGGGCAGCTGCCATCGCTGAAGGAGAAAACACACCCACCGCAATCAATAGCGTACCCATTGAAGCCACCACCGCGAAGCTGACCATCTGGCCAAGGCTGCGCGCCGCCAGCACCCCGATTGCACCAATGGCCAGAGTCACCATGGCGGAGGGCAACAACCAGGGCGCAGCCAGCCACGAAGATTCACCCGCTTCACCGCCGAAAATCAGGGTGAATACGCGGATGATGGCGTAGGCGCCGACCTTGGTCATTACCGCGAACAACGCTGCCACTGGCGCCGGAGCGTTGGTATAGGTTCCGGGCAGCCAGAACTGTACGGGCACCAGGGCCGCCTTCATCGCAAAAACGATCAACAGCAACAAACCGCCGGTTTGCAGCAACGCCTGATCGCTGGCCGGAATTTCTTTCACCGCCATCGCGATATCCGCCATGTTCAACGTTCCGGTGACGCCATAGATCAGCCCCACCGCGAACAGAAACAGGCCAGCACCGACAATGTTGGCAACGACATACTGCACACCGGCCTTGACGCGCAACGCACCGCCGCCATGCACCATCAGCCCGTAAGAGGCGATCAGCAACACTTCAAAAAACACGAAAAGGTTGAACAGGTCGCCGGTCAGGAACGCCCCATTGATACCCATCAGCTGGAACTGATAAAGAGCATGAAAATGCTGGCCGCGTCGATCCCAACCATTGAGCGCGTACAACAACACGAACAAACCGACAACCGAGGTAAGCAACACCAGGATCGCGGACAATCGGTCGAGCACCAGCACAATGCCGAAGGGCGCCGCCCAATTCCCGAGTTCATAACTCGTTATCGAGCCATCAAACGCCTGTCCAACCAAAATCGCGGAAATGATGACCAGCAGCACGAGCGACAGAACCGAGAAAACACGGGTCAATACAATATCGAAACGCGTCGCGATGACGATCAGCGGTGCAATGAGCGCCGGGAGCAGAACAGGGAGGAGAACCCAATGATTCATTGTTCACCCCTTTTCTGAGGGATGACTTGAATGTCCACGTGATCGGTATCGCTTTCGAGATACGCCCGCAACGCCATCACCACCACCACCGCGGTCATGCCAAAACCGATCACGATTGCCGTCAGCACAAGCGCCTGCGGCAGCGGATCACTATAGCCAAGCGCTTGTTCCGCAATGACCGCGGGCCTGTTGACCGCGAGTCGCCCCATCGAGAACAGAAAAACGTTCACTGCGTAACTCAGCATCGTCAGGCCAAGTACCACACTGAACGTGCGGGCGCGCAATATCAGATAAATTCCGGAGGCAGCCATCACCCCCACTGCACTGGAAACAAGAAATTCCACTTCAAATCTCCTTCGCGCCGAAGGCAACGTCACGCGATGGATCGACATCCATCGGCCCGGTATTAGCCGGAAGCCTTCCGGCTCGACGACCAACACGCGCCACGTTGGCCAGCGTAAGCATCATTGCACCCAATACGGTGAGGAATACACCAATATCGAAAACGATCGCGCTGGCCACCTCGAATTTTCCAACGATGGGCCAATGCAGGTACGTAAAGGCACTGGTAAGGAAGGGGTAGCCCACCACCATTGCGGCAATCCCCGTCATCGCCGCAACCAATATGCCAGCCCCGACGCAGGCGTGATAATCGATGCGCATGCGCTGCGTCGCCCAGCTATGTCCGCTCGCCATGTACTGCATGATCAGCGCAACCGACGCCACCAGACCGGAGACGAAACCCCCGCCCGGCTGATTGTGACCACGCAGGAAAATATAGGCAGAAACCATCAGTGCCAACGGCAGCATGATACGCGTCACGATGACCATCATCATTGGATGGCGGTCCGCAGCCAACGGCATATCCGGCAACCAGTTGGCGACCTTGCCCCCCAACTCACCACGCGTCAGGCCATCGAGCAGCGCGTAAATCGTCAGCGCGGCAATACCCAGCACCACAATTTCCCCGAACGTGTCGAAACCACGGAAATCGACCAGGATGACGTTCACCACGTTGGTGCCGCCACCGCCCGGAACGGACTGGTCCAGATAATAGGCCGACAGACTGTCGTTTTCGCGCGTCATCGCCAACCAGTTGAGACCGGCCAGACCCAGACCGGAAAGCCCCGCGAGCACCCCGTCGCGCAGCTTGCGTCCCTTGCTGCTTTCACGCGCTGCCTCCTTGGGCAGAAAGCGCAGTGCGAGCAGAATCAGGATGACCGTAACCACCTCAACCGAAAGCTGTGTCAACGCCAGGTCCGGCGCTGACAGGTAGATAAAGCCAACCGAAACGAACAGACCGACCACCCCGACCGTGACCAGCGCCAACAGACGGTGATGATGCAGGCACACCACGGCCAGACAGCACCCCACGAGCAGAAACCAGCTGACAAAAGCCACCGAGGACAGGGGTGTCGCCGCCCGCGTGCCCATTTCGTTTTCCGCGCCGAAAAAAGCCACGAACCCCACCACGACAGCGGTGCCGATGATGAACGCCACGTAACGCTGCAACGAACCATTGTGCCAACCGTGCGTCACGCGTTCGGAGAAGGCCACCAGCGCCAAAATGCTCGTCTGGAACATGGATCGGGCATCCGGATGCGGGCCAGCCTGCCATTTCGCGCGCACCGACGCGTAATGCCGCAGCGCAAACAGCCCCGCAACCACTGCAACGATTGACATGAACAGCGCAGGCGTAAAGCCATGCCAAAGCGCAAGATGGAAGTCCGGCACCGGACCGCCAATCATCGCTCCGACGGTGGTGCGCACCAACGGTCCCGCAACGGTCTCGGGGAACAGGCCGATCGCCACCACCAGCACAACGAGAATCAGCGGCGGCAACGACATGCCCAACGGCGGATCATGCGGATGGCTCGGATAATCTGCACGTTTCGGACCGAAATAGACGTGCACGATGTAGCGGAACGAATACGCCACCGAGAACAGCGCGCCCAAGGTCGCGAACAACGGAACAATCCACCCCTGGCCCAACCAACTCATTTTCCAGGCTTCGTCGAGCATCATTTCCTTCGACAGGAAGCCGTTGAACAACGGGATTCCCGCCATCGATGCGGCGGCGATCATCGCCAGAGTGCCCGACAGCGGCATCAACACCAACAATCCCCCTAGGCGCTTGATGTCGCGCGTCCCGGTTTCGTGGTCAATGATGCCGGCGTTCATGAACAGCGCCGCCTTGAAGGTGGCATGGTTGATGATGTGAAACACCCCCGCGACCGCCGCCAGCGGCGTGCCAAAACCAAACAGCATGGTGATGAGGCCGAGATGGCTGACGGTAGAGAACGCGAGCAATCCCTTGAGATCATCCTTGAACAGCGCAATGCCCGCAGCAAGAACCATGGTCACCAAACCCGTCGTCGCAACCAGGTAGAACCACCAGTCCGTGCCGGCCAGCACCGGCCACATGCGCGCCAGCAGGAAAATGCCCGCTTTCACCATGGTGGCCGAATGCAGATAGGCCGACACGGGCGTCGGTGCCGCCATGGCGTGCGGCAACCAGAAATGAAACGGGAACTGCGCACTCTTGGTGAAACAGCCCGCAAGAATCAGGAGCAAAGCCGGCACATACAGGGGCGAGGCCTGAATTTCAGCGCCGTGCTGGAGAATCACGGAAAGATCATAGGAGCCTACGATATTGCCGAGAATCAGCATCCCCGCGATCATCGCAAGCCCGCCCCCACAGGTAATCGCCAGCGCCATGCGCGCCCCTTGGCGACCATCCGGAAGATGCTTCCAATAGCCGATCAGCAAGAATGACGAAAGACTGGTCAGCTCCCAGAAAATCAGCAACAACAGGATGTTGTCGGACAACACAATGCCGACCATCGCGCCCTGGAAGAGCAACAGATAGGTATAGAAATTACCCATCGGATCTTCTTTCGCGAGGTAGAAGCGCGCGTAGGCAATGATCAGCAGGCCGATGCCAAGGATCAAGCCGGCAAACAGAAAACCGAGGCCGTCGAGAAAGAAATTGACGTTGAGGCCCAGCGTCGGCAACCACTCCCAGCTCGCGTGTACGACTTCACCGCGAAAAACCGCTGGTGCATGCGCCAACAACAACGCAAAGGCCAGCAGCGTCACAGTGGCGGTCGACACCGCACAGGCATTGCGCCCGGTACGAATCATCAAGGCCGGCAACGCTGCTCCCAAGAAGGGCAGCATCACGATCAGGGCAAGACTCATTTTTTTAGTTCCTGTCGTCCTCTTGCGAAGCACCCTGCATCGCCATGTCTCCAACGGCGGCCAGCAGTGTATGCAATCACTTCCCGAATTTTAAAACCCTATCCGCCACTCGCCGGTACAGGACCCTGTTCCCACCTCTGCATCCCGGGCGGAACGTTAGGGTTTCCACTTACAAAAAAATGACCGGGCATTAAAATAACGCAACAAACCCTATCACGGTCAAGCCTCTCCCACGCAAAGCATGACCCCGGTCAATTCGGTGCGAAAAAGGCCCCTGAAGGGGCCTTGATCTGGTGGGCCCGAGTGGATCACGCCACCCGGTTACGCGGTTTTCCAGCCACGAACGCCTCGATATTGGCGGCCACCTGCTCCGTTATGCCGCGCATTCCCTGATGCGATGCCCAAGCCATGTGAGGCGTCACGATCAAATTTGGAATGTCGTTCCCAAGCAATGGGTTACCGTCCACAGGCGGCTCCTGGGAGAGCACATCCACGGCAGCGCCCGCGATCACACCTGCCCGCAAAGCATCGGCCAGGTCCTGTTCTTTGATCAGCCCTCCGCGTGAGGTATTCACCAGCACCGCGCTCGGTTTCATCATCTCCAGTTCGGCTTTGCCGATCATGCCGTGTGTGGCGTCGGTGAGCGGGCAATGCAATGACACCACGTCGACTTCGCGCAACACTTTTTCAAACACCGTGTAACCATCGCGCAACGTCTCCGCACCACGGTGTTCGGCATAGATGATCTCCGCACCAAAAGCGCTCGCCAGCTTTGCCACGCCCTCGCCGAGACTTCCACGCCCGAAAATTCCAACCTTGGCCCCATGCAAGTCCCCTACCGGATGGCCGAAAAGACAAAAATTGGTGCTTTCGCCCCAGCGTCCGGCGCGGACATCCTCGACGTATTGAAGCAGGCTGCGACGCAACGCCAGAATCAACAGCATTGCATGCTCAGGCACGGTATGGATGGCGTACCCGCGCACGTTCGACACGACAATGCCGCGCGCCTTGCACGCCGCGAGATCCACGTTATCCGTCCCCGTCGCGGCCACCGCGATGAAACGCAGTTGCGGCAATTGATCAAGGCATTCCGCAGTGATGCAAATCTTGTTCACGACGGCAACGGCCGCTCCCGTCAAACGTTCAACAATCTCTTCCGGTTGGGTCTGCGGATACTCGATCCACTCATGCTCCACCGAGGGCGCACGAAAACCAACGGCGATCGACTCCCCTTCGAGGTTTACGATGCGAATGCTCATGTTTTTCTCCCGATGACTCCCGCCGTCGCCTACCTATGACATTTTCTCGAGCATATTACAATCGTCAGGCCCGACCCGGCGTCTCTGCATTGTTGCGGGACTCGCCTCTCTCGTTTCACTAGGCGAAACGCTGGCGTGACGTTACACTCATTTGCCCATCATGACGTACGTTTTGCCTCACGTGACCACCCCCTCTACCGATAACAAGAATCCGATCCAGGTCGTAGAGCGGATGATGACTCTGCTCAACGTTCTCGCCGGGCACATGGATCCGGTCCCGCTCAAGCACATTGCGCAAGAAAGCGGCTTGCACCCCTCTACCGCGCATCGCATTCTTGGCGCAATGACCACCAGTGGTTTTGTCGAGCGCGGAGAGGGCGGCACCTACCGTCTGGGCATTCGCTTGCTCGAATTGGGCAACATCGTCAAATCACGCATCTCCCTGCGCGACACTGCGATGCCGTTCATGCTCAAATTGCACGCGGAAACCGGTGAGAGCGTCAATCTCGGTGTGCGTGACGGCGACGACATGATCTATGTGGATCGCACGTCCAGCGGCCGCTCATCGGTGCGGGTCGTACACATTGTCGGCGCGCGCGCTCCGCTTCACACTTCAGCTTCGGGCAAGTTGTTCCTCATTGAAGACGGTGCGCAGAAAGTGCGTGAATACGCACAGCGCACCCAACTGCCTGGCAGCACGCCGGCTTCAATCACCGATCTTTCCAGGCTGGAGCGGGAACTGGCTGAAACACGCCATCTCGGGGTTGCCTTCGATCTGGATGAAGTCGAAAGCGGCGTGCGCTGTATTGCCGCCGGCATCCGCGATGACAGCGGGGAACTCGTCGCGGGCCTGTCACTCTCCACGCCTTCGGAACGTTTCAAACGCGAACGGGCAACGCTGGTACGCAACACCGCCGCAGAGATTTCACGCGCACTGGGCTACACCGGCAGCCTCCACACAGAAGCCTGACCAGACTGGACGAAAGCCGTTTCAGGAACTGGACAGGGCCATCAAAATCAAGCCCGCGACAATGAGCGCGGCAGCAACCAGGCGCAGCGCATTCGCGGGCTCACCCAGCCAGGCGATTCCAACCAGAAACGCGCCGATTGCGCCAATCCCGACCCAGATTGAGTAAGCGAGTCCAAGCGGAAGACTGCGCATGGCAAGGGCCAGAAGCCAGAAGCTCGCCCCCATTGCGGCCAAGGTAACCAGTGACGGGGTCAGCCGGGTGAAGCCCAAGGATTGCTTCATCGAATAGGCCCAGATGACTTCCAGAACACCTGCGGTGAGCAAATACATCCAAGACATTCCCGTTCCTCTCCAAAGGATCAGGTCGTCCTGAATACACAGCCCACAGTGGGTGAGGTCGTCCTCAGAAAATACAGAAAACCACGCCCAAGCCATCGCTCCATATCCTTTTAGCCATCGCTGCCCCGCTTTCAAAAAGGCGGAGCAGCGATGGACATCAAGGTCAGAACGCACGAGCTCAGGTTTACGTCATTATTCTGGATTCATCGCACCCAAAGCAAGCCCTTCTGGATCGCACCACTACAGCGTGGGCGGGAAAAGCCCGTGGTTTTGTCAGACAGAATTCGACGTCGTCTTCTCCAGCACTTTCAACAGGCTGGAAGTGTCGTCCATCCCCCAACCCTGGCTCATGAGCGCGTTGAGCTGTTGCCAGGTTTGCGTCGCAATGGGCAATGGCGCGCCGATTTTGCCCGCTTCACCGAGCAGGATGCCAAAATCCTTGTGGTGCAGGCGCGCCTGGATGCCGGCATCAAAATCGCGTTGGACCATGCGCTCTCCCATCACCTCGAGCACGCGCGAGCCGGCCGATCCACCCATCAGTGCGGCGTGTAACGCCGTCAGGTCGACATTGTGGGCACGCCCCAGATGCATCGCTTCTGCACACGCCTGCAACGTGCACACCATGACCATCTGGTTACACGCCTTGGCCACCTGCCCCGCACCGGCCTCCCCGATCCGTACAATGGTGCTGCCCATGCATGCAAGCAATGGCCGCATGCGCTCGAACACCGCTTCCGAGCCACCCGCCATGATCGCCAACGTCCTGGCCATCGCCGCCTGTTCGCCACCGGACACCGGTGCATCGATCCATTCGACGCCCTGCTCTTTATAACGACGCGCAAAATCGCGTGCCGCATCGGGTGCAATGGTGCTCATGTCCAGGTGCACTGCGCCCGCGGCAAAACCATGCGCCAAGCCTTCCGGACCGAAAGCGACCTGTTCGACATCGCGGCTGTTGGTGATGATCGTGATTACCACGTCGCTTGCAGCGGCAAGCGCGGCCGGGCTGTCATACACCGTCGCACCTTGCTCCTTCAGCGAAGCGGCGGCTTCCGGTTTTCGGGCCCATACGCCCAGCGAATGCCCACCGCGCATTACGTGCTGTGCCATCGGGCGTCCCATTGCGCCCAAACCGATGAATCCCACGCGCATCACGCCTCTCCCCCACTCATGCGTTCGAACAGTTTGAGCATGGCCACCGAATCCTTTTCACCCTGCTCGCTTCCAACCATCGCGTTATAGAGCTGCGCTGCCGCCGCGGCGGTGGGCAATTGCAGGCCGAGTCGGTGCGCTTCCTCCAACACAATGCGCATGTCCTTCTGGTGCATCCATGCTTTGAAACCGGGTTCGAAATCACGCCGCACCATGCGGCCGCCATGCACTTCAAGAATTCGCGAAGCGGCCAGACCGCCCATCAACACCTCTCGCACCGCACCGGCATCCACATTGCTTTTACGCGCAAAATTGAGTGCTTCCGCCACCGCCGCAATGCCCACGCCCGTAATGATCTGGTTGCAGGCCTTGGCGACCTGGCCCGCACCGTTGCCACCCATGAGCGAGATCGTCGTGCCCATCGCTTCAAACAGCGGCCGGACACGTTTGAACACCTCCGCATCGCCGCCGACCATGATCGTCAGCGAGGCATTGATTGCCCCCGTTTCGCCGCCAGAGACCGGCGCATCGAGCATGGAGACGCCATGCTCGCGCAAACGCGCCGCGATCGACTCCGTGATTTCGGGCGAGACCGTGCTCATGTCCACGCAAATCAGCCCTTCGTGCGCCCCTTCAACAATGCCGCCTTCACCCAGCATGACCTGTTCCACATCAGGCCCATCGCTCACCAGCGTGATCACCACCTCCGCAGCGGAAGCAACGTCCGCGGCGGAGGTGCAGGCCGTTGCGCCCGCTTCCAGCAACGGCTGCATCGCTTCGGCGCGGCGGGCCCACACACGCAGAGTGTGTCCGGCCTTGATCAGGTTGAGCGCCATCGGACGCCCCATCAGGCCAAGCCCGATGAATCCCACGTTCATCGATCTTCCTCCGTAAAAAAACACCCCGAACACCCCCGGGCAGCTGAATGTACACACAACTCAAGCCCCACAAGGGATAATCGCATTATGGACTTCCCACGAATCATCAAGGAAATCGGCCGTGGCGCCAAGGGCGCACGCTCTCTTGACAGGGAGACGGCCGAACAGTTGTTCGGTGCCATGCTGGACGGCACGGTGCCGGATCTGGAACTTGGCGCCATCGTCATCGCTTTGCGGGTGAAAAGCGAATCCCTCGACGAACTGTTGGGTTTCAAACGCGCGATGGATGCCCGCACCGCCCACGTTACAGTGCCCGACGGTCCGCGCTGCGTGGTGCTCCCGACCTACAACGGCGCACGTCGTCAGGCCAATCTGATGCCGCTGCTCGCGCATTTGATCGCGCGCGAGGGCGTACCGGTGCTGATTCAAGGGCGACACGATTTCGACAATCGCAGCAAGCCGTGTGCGCTCCTCGCCGCACTCGATCTGCAACCGGCTGCGAGCATTGCAGAAGCCAACGCGCAGCTCGCCACCTCACGCATCGCCTGCTTGCCACTCACCACCCTGCTTCCGGGGCTTGATCGCTTGCTCGCGTTACGTTTGCGTTTCGGCGTGCGCGGCAGCGGCCACACGCTGGCGAAACTGCTCGATCCCTGTCCGGGTCGCAGCGTGCGTGTGGTGTCTGTCACGCACCCGGAATACCTTGAGCGAATGAACGCCTTCCTCACCGCTGACGGCGGTCACGCAATGTTGCTGCGCGGCACCGAAGGCGAAGCGTTCGCCAACCCGCGGCGGCGGCCGCGTCTGGAAGCTTTCGTGCATGGCACTTCATACGAAGCCTGCGCTGCCGAGGCGGGCGGCGCGCCGCCACTGGAAAATCTGCCGGACGCACCCGGCATAGATGAAAACGCCGCGCTGATTGGCGACATGCTGGCAGGACGGATCGAAATTCCCCAACCCGTACTGGATCAGACGAAAACGTTGATCGAGCTGGCAAAAGCGTAAAACGGTTTCTGCAGAAGCGCGGTTTTACTGCGCGATGCGGCCATGCAATTTCGCCGCAGCGGTCATTGATACACCGTAACCACCCGATGAATCGGGCGCCGGCAAAACCCCTCGCCGTACCAACATCAACCCGCGTGGAATTTCCCCGCGTGGAAATCCTCGATCGCCGCCCGGATTTCCTCTTTCGTGTTCATCACGAACGGGCCATGCTGCACAATCGGCTCATTCAGCGGCCGACCGGCGATTAACAGCGCCCGCGCAGCTTCATCGCCCGTCTCGATACGGATGCCGTCGAACGTCGGGCCATTTTCCAGAATCGCCATTCGACCGGCTTTCACCTGCTTTCCGCCAATCACTGCCGCGCCGCGATACACATATACAAAGGCATTGAACGCCGCCGGCAACGCGTGCTCAAAATGGCTACCGGACGTCAGCTCGATATCGGCATACAACGGCTCGGTCACCTCGCGCACCATCCCGCCGACCGCGCCATGACTTTCACCCGCAATGAGTTTCACGACTGCGCCGTGGGCCGTTGTGAACACCGGTATATCCTCTCCCTTCAGGTCCCGGTATCCAGGCGCCGTCATCTTGTCGCGCGCAGGCAGGTTGAGCCAGAGCTGGAAACCTTCCATCTGGCCCTCCTCCTGCTCGGGCATCTCCGAATGCACCAACCCCCGGCCAGCAGTCATCCATTGCACACCGCCATTTTCCAACAGGCCCTCGTTGCCCGCGCTGTCACGGTGGCGCAACCGGCCAGCGATCATATAGGTGACGGTTTCAAAACCGCGATGCGGATGATCCGGAAAGCCGGCAATGTAATCGTCCGGATCATCATTGTGGAAGGCGTCGAGCATCAGGAAGGGGTCGAGCCGCTCCTGCAATTCATGCGTGAGCACGCGCGTAAGCTTCACGCCCGCCCCATCGGAGGTGGCTATCCCGCTAAAAACGCCCTCAACCTCACGCGGTCGGGTGACGCGCTCCTCACGCAGCGCTTTTCCGGTGGCGACCAAGGGCGCAATTTCCGCATCGCCCTTCTCCGCGCCAAACACCACTCGTCTGACCTTTGCTCCAATACCCTGTTTCTTCTGCGTCATGCTGCTCTCCTTGTGTGTTCACACGCTTCAGGTCAGGCGGCCACCGCCCTTCCCAGGTCAGCCTCAGCCTGCACAAAGGCGCGCTCAGCAGCCTCCTCACCCATTGCCAAACCCTCTACATAAACCACACGCACATCCGTGATTCCAAGAAAACCGAGCATGGTCTTCAGATACGGCACCTGCGTATCGATCGGCGTGTCGCGATAGACGCCACCACGCGTTGCCGCAATGTAGGCCGTCTTGCCCTGCAGCAAGCCTTTGGGACCGTTTTCCGTGTATTCAAAAGTGACCTTCGCACGCGCGATGGCATCGAACCAGTTCTTGAGTTGAGAGGGAATGTGAAGGTTGTACATCGGCACACCCAACACGATCGTATCTGCGGCCTTGACCTCCTCAATCAGCGCGTCATCCAGTGCAACACGCGCGGCCTGTTCCGGCGTACGTTCATCTGCGGCCGCAAACAACGCCTGTAACGCCCTGCCGTCGAGCGCCGGATGAGGCGTTACAGCAAGATTGCGAGTGACTACACTGGCGTTGGCATGTTGTTCCGTCAAACGTTCAACAATGCGGTTCGCAAGCCGGGTAGATTGCGAGCCATCGACTCGCACGCTGGCATTCACTTGTAGAATTTTCATGTGATCTCCTGGTACAGAAGTTGGATACTGATCATGGTACCGAGGGGCATCCTGCCCATTAAGTGCATTTAGCGGATATCATCGTTCCACATATGGAACCAAAAATACCCATTGATCCGTACGATCTGCTTATCTTCGCTCGTATTGTCGACGCCGGCAGCCTGACGCACGCTGCTCAGCGACTCGGCTTGCCAAAATCCACCGTCTCACGCCGTCTCGCACGCCTCGAAAAACAACTCGGAGAACGTCTGCTGCTGCGTACCACGCGCAAGTTGACGCTCACCGAATTCGGTCACAGCATGCTCGAACACGCGCGTCAGATCGCCGAGCACGTCCACGCCGCCAGCGCCTTTGCCGAACACCGCCACGCTCAACCCACCGGCCGGCTACGTGTCTCGATGCCGACCGACTTTGCTCATTTGATGCTGGACGACGTCCTGGCGCCTTATCTCAATCAGAACCCGGACGTCGCACTTGACCTCGACCTGTCGCCTCGCCGGGTCGACCTGATCGGTGAAAACTTTGATCTCGCCGTGCGCTTTGGTGATCTGCCTGACGACGCCAGCCTTGCCGCGCGTTCAATCAGCTCAGCCCCATTGAACCTGTTCGCCTCACCCGATTATCTCGTCCAGCATCGACACCCTCGCTCACCAGAAGAATTAACCGAGCGTGACGCCCTCTGTCTTGTAGGACGTGACGCCACGGCTCACCCCTGGCGACTGACGGACGGACAGAACCAGATCGAGATACGCCCCCGCGTACGCGTCACGGCGAACTCACCGGGCGTGCTGGTGGGTCTGGCTTGCGCTGGTAACGGGATCACATTGCTCCCGCATCATTACGCTTCACAGGCGGTGCAAACGGGTCGCCTCGTTCATATTCTGCCCGAATGGCGCTCACCCGGCGGCGAGGGGTGGGCCGTTTTCCCCGGCCGTCATCTGATGCCCGCACGAACCCGCGCCTTTATCGATCTGTTAAGCGAACAACAAGATTCCGAAACGAATCTTGCAGCGCCCCGATCACCGAAAAAAACCGGCTGATGACGTACCATTCCAGCCTCACCCTCCTCAGCTCATCCGCCATGACCTCCTCGCGCACCCGTACAACCTTCGCCGCACTGTTTGTTGTCTGTTCCGCTTTACTCGGCTTCGGGCTGTATCTGCAGCACAGCGTCGGACTCGAGCCGTGTCCTCTGTGCATTGCGCAACGCTATGCCTTCAGCATGGTCGCCCTGCTCGCTCTTGCTGCGGCGTTGCACGGTCCGCGCCGCATCGGAAGCATCATGTGGGGAAGTTTGACGCTGATCTTCGCGCTGCTCGGCATTGCGATCGCCGGGCGTCAGTCATGGTTACAGCTCAACCCCCCGTCGCTGGCCGAATGCGGACCGGGTTTGGAGTACATGCTCGACAGCTTCGGACTGGCCGAAGCCCTGCCGATGATCTTCCGCGGCGCGGGTGATTGTTCGGCGGTCGATTGGAGTTTTTTGGGACTGTCGATCGCAAACTGGGCGGTCGTCTGCTTCGTGGCGATCGCGATGGTCGCGCTCAGGTTAATCGTCCGGGGCGGACGCTAAAAAAAGAAGTCGCAAGAAGGCGAGAGGAAATCAGGTTCGCGGCACGCAATGGCCGAACAGAGCCTGCGGACAGGGAACGTCCTGCGGGGCTGCATGTTTCCCGCATCGCGCCTGATGCAATACGCGTTCAGGCCGCCCCGTCCAACCGGGCGCTTGCACAAGCATGCGCCGCCATCGCTGCAATCACGGTTTCCGCCTCACCCACCGCCTGCGCCAGCTCGATTGTGCACCTTGCGTGGCGCGCGCGCGCCGCGGCAACAAGCTCTGGCACATCTTTTTTCACATGCCCTCCCTGAGCGAGGAACATCGGCACCACCGTGATGCGTTGCGCCCCGTCCGCGACAAGGCGATCGATGGCTTCGCCCAACAGGGGCGACATGAATTCGAGATAGGCCAATTCGACGCCCAGCTCTGGCGCCTCTTTTTGCACAATCTCGCGCGCGCGTTCCATCGGCCGCGCCCATTGCGGATCGCGGGCGCCATGACCAAGCAGAACCACCGCAGCCTTCATTGCGCTTTTCTCCCCACCAGCGCATCGATCACGTATGCCGCAGCGGACAGTCCGAAACTGGCCGTGACCGCCATACTTGAACCATACCCCGCACAGGCCAACCCTTGCGGCGCAGAGGCCCCACATGCCGCCTGCGGACGGCACAAGGGCTCATCGGAATACACCGTGGCAATACCGAACTTGCGTT
Source organism: Azoarcus sp. (assembly GCA_035306825.1). Lineage (GTDB taxonomy): Bacteria > Pseudomonadota > Gammaproteobacteria > Burkholderiales > Rhodocyclaceae > Pseudazoarcus. The sequence goes on from DATGNI010000108.1 coordinate 18,694, forward strand.
TCGGATCGCGCGAATAGCCATGTTCCGCGCGCAACCGACGGCGCAAACTGGCAAGCAACGGATCTTGCTTCGTGCGCGCAAGATCTTCAACATGAATGCGCGTTGGATCCACTTTTCCGCCCGCGCCACCACACACCACCAGTTCGACGCCTGCATCCCGACAAAACAGCACCATCGCAAGCTTGGCGCGCACGTCATCGACTGCATCGACAACCACGTCGCAATCAGCAAGCATCTCTTTGGCATTGTCGGCAGTGAGAAAATCCTCTATCCCATCCAGCTCGATCGCCGCATCGATCTGGCCAATGCGTTCGCGCATCGCTTGCACCTTGGCCTGACCAAGCGTCGGTTCGAGCGCGTGGATCTGACGGTTGATATTGGATTCAGAAACGTGATCGAGATCAACCAACCGTAAGCGCCCAACGCCGCTGCGCGCGAGCGTCTCCGCCGTCCACGAACCGACGCCGCCGATGCCGACCACGCAAACGCGCGCGTCCTTCAGCGTCTCCAGCGCGGCTTCTCCATATAACCGCGCAATGCCACCGAAACGACGTTCGCGATCCATGTTCGAAAAAGCAGGCAGCGCGTCCGGAGCGTTCATGCAGCCGCCGACTCCACTTGCCGATCGAGCCATACGTCCAACCCGAGAGCATTCATACCCAGATCCATACGCAACAGTTCGAGCGCATCATCGGCCGGCATCTCGATGTTCTGGCGTTCCAGCTCATCGCGCACCAACTGTTCCAGACCCGCGAGAATCTCGACGTGGCGAGCGAGCCGCTGGCCACGCGCCGCGCGAGCAATCGCGATTTGCGCATCGATGAGGCGATGCAGATGCGACGCGGCACGCTCCACCCCCACGAGGCGACTGAAATGCCCCAGATACACCGCCTCCAATTTCAGGGCGACGACGCGGTCGATCGATTCGTGCAATGCTTCAGGGTCGAACTCTGACGGCATCGTGGATGGAAAGACAAACACCTGTCCCTCAGAATCGAGTTCACGGTACGACACGCCAAACAGGTCGCCGACAAAGCACGAACGCGAAAACTCGTCGTACAGCGCGATATGATGGCGGGTGTGGCCCGGCGTATCGAGGACGCGAAACTCACGTCCGGCGAGCGACACCGTCATCCCGTCCTCGGCTGCCACGATGCGCGAGGCACGCACACTCACGGGCGCACCGTACAAGGCCAGCACCTTGTCCGAACCGTACACTTCCGCGTTTGCACTCCACAACCGGGACGGATCGGCCATGTGGCGTACGCCGCGCGGATGCACCAGCAACTTTGCCGACGGCAATTCCTGCATCAATCGGCCCGCGCCGGCCGCATGATCGAGATGAATATGGGTCAACATGACCCAATCGACGCAGTCCGGCGTAACGCCGGCCGCCTGAAGCGCGGCGAGGATGCGCGGCACGGATTCGGGTGTACCGGAATCAATAATGGCCGCACGGCCGCGATGAATCACAATATGAATCGCCGCCAAGCCTTCACGGCTATAGCCCGCATCAATCGCGAGAATCCCATCGGGATGGGCTGTCATGGGTTGCACAATGATCTCCTCCTCACTCACGGCGTCTGGTGCGCCGCATTTTTGTATATCCTCGAACAACCTCACTTTTGAAGCAAGACGGGAATGCCCTGATGGCCAATTTTGATCGCATCATAGACCGCCGTTCCGTAACGGGGGACAAATGGGGCCGCTACGCGGGCCGCGACATCCTCCCGTTGTGGGTAGCCGACATGGATTTCGCAGCACCCCAAGAGGTTCTTTCCGCCTTGCAACGACGCGTCCAGCATGGCGTATTCGGTTACACCCACCCTTGGCCTTCACTCACCGATGCCGTCATTGACGGCATCGAGCGTGACCACGACTGGCGCATCGATCCCGACTGGCTGGTATGGTTGCCAGGAGTCGTGACAGGTCTCAATCTCGCGTGCCGCGCGGTTGCACCGGCGGGCTCGAAGGTGTTTACCGCCACTCCGGTCTACCCACCCTTTCTTTCCACGCCCGCCAACAATGATTGCGAACTGGTGACGGTGCCGCTTGAAGAACACCACGGACGTTGGGAATGGAACCGCGCCGCAGTTGAGGAGGCCATCGATGCGCACACCCGACTGTTTCTACTGTGCCATCCACACAATCCCGTCGGACGCGTGTTCGACGAGGACGAACTGGCGTGGATCGTCAGACTTGCCGAACAGCATGACCTGACGATCTGCTCCGATGAAATTCACTGCGGTCTGGTCCTCGACGAACACCGCCCGCATCGCCCGCTCGCTGCACTTTCACCCACCGCCGCGCGGCGTACGATCACATTCATGGCGCCGTCCAAGACCTGGAACATCCCGGCCCTGTACTGCGCCTTCGCGATTATTCCCGACGCCGCCCTGCGCCGCCGTTTCAAACACGCAATGCGCGGCATTGTCCCCACGCCAAACGTACTCGGCCTGGTCGCAACCGAGGCTGCCTACCGCGACGGCAACGATTGGCGCCAAGCGGTGCTGGCGTATCTGCGTATCAATCGCGACCTGACGTGCGAAGCCATCCAACGTATGCCCGGCCTGCGCA
>DATGNI010000109.1:0-5409 GCA_035306825.1 Azoarcus sp.
CTGGCATGAAGACGTGCTCGGTCTGCTCGTCGCCACGCCTTCCAATCCCACCGGCACCGTCCTGGACGCGGCCACGCTCAAAGCCTTATCGACCACCGTTCGCGAGCGCAACGGATTGCTCATCGTCGACGAAATCTACCAGGGCCTTGAATACGGCGCCCCACCGCATACCGCGCTCGCCAGTTGCGCGCCTGACGGCCTGTTCGTGGTCAACAGTTTCTCGAAATACTTCGGCATGACAGGCTGGCGTCTTGGCTGGCTCGTGGCACCGCGCGAATACGTTCGCGAACTTGAAAAGCTCGCCCAGCACTTCTTTATCTCGCCCTCAACGCCCGCTCAACACGCCGCGCTCGCCGCGTTTTCGCCCGCAACACTGGAAATTCTCGAACAGCGTCGCGCCGAATTTTCCGCGCGTCGCAATGCACTGCTTCCCGCCTTGCGTGACATCGGCTTCTCGATCAACGCCGAACCTGAAGGTGCGTTCTATCTCTACGCAGAAATCGCCTCGCTGGCCGAAGACAGCAACACCCTTGCGCGACAACTCATCGAACAGGCTTTCGTCGCCACCACGCCCGGTCTCGATTTCGGCCACCATAATGCCAGCCGTCACCTGCGCTTTGCCTACACCACCCGCACGCCTCGCTTGCTCGAAGCCGTGGAACGTATCCAAAAAGTGCTTTCCGCATGAGACGTCGTCGTCCACAAAAAACGGCCCGCTCTGCAAAGAGGGGCCGTTCAGCAAACAGTTTTGTACGATTCAGCCGGCGGTGCTCTGCTTCAGCACAGCCTGCAACTGGCTCTTCACCGACATCACGCGTTTGGTATAGCGTTTTTCGGGATCGTTACGAGAGCCGTTGTAATACTGCAGCGCTGCTTCCAGCGAACCGTAACGGCTCAGTCCTTCACGGAGCACCAGCGTGCCGACCTGAACATTGAAACGCGGATCGAAAAGTATCCGGTGATCCTTGCCATCGCCGATCTTGTCCATATGCCAGCGTGGAATCACCTGCATCAAACCCAGCGCACCCGCATGGCTTTGTGCCCGGTGGTTGAAGCTGGATTCCACCGCCATGATGGCCACCAGCAACAGCGGATCAAGCTCCGCTTCAAGCGCCCGCGTCTGGGCTTCAGAAAACGCCGGTTCGAGCACTTCATCGGAAACGCGGTATTTTTGCGCCACCCACTCTCGCACGAGCTCCATTTCGGCGGTGAGCCGGGCTTCGGCTTCATGCGCCAGGCGTGCGGCTTCAGCTTCCGCTCGCGCCAGATCCACCTGTTGTTGCGCCAGCGCCACCTCTTCTTCAAACGCCATTCTGGCGAGGCGCTGTTCGTAGGACGCCACAACGTTTTGCGCGTCGCGCGCATGCGTGTCGATATACAGTCCGCCGCCCAACAAGGCGGCTGCGGTAACCCCCAACATCACAACGCTGGGTTTTTCCTGGTACAGCTTCCAGGCAATTGATTTCATCAGCCTGGCCAAACGAGTTGCGTAGATCATGACGCCTCCCCTCCGCAATCGGCGGTCGTTGCCAAATATTGCAACGCCCTCTCGCCTTGCGAACAAGACGGCCCCCGATTACCTCAGTGATGATCCGTCGCCTGACAAACAACGAATCGTCGCGGTGCGAATGGTCAGCCTGACTGCGCAGAAATCAGCCCCTGCGCCGCACCGTATAGGACAAAGAAACGCGGCTCTGATAGCCGCGCGAATAAAAATCGTTCTGTACGATACTGATTTTCTTGAACATTGTCAATAAACTAGAATGAACGAACTAGAATCTAGCGCACGCCATTCAGTTCATTCCAGTCGAAACACACGCCCGGATCGGTCTTGCGCCCTGGCGCAATATCCGAATGCCCAACGATCTCTCGCACCGGATAACGGGCTTTCAGCGCAGCCACCAGCGCGCGCAACCGTTCGTATTGCACCGCTTCAAACGGTTGCGTATCGCACCCTTCCAGCTCAATTCCAAGCGAAAAATCGTTACACCGTTTTCGCCCGCGCCAACTTGAAGCGCCTGCGTGCCAGGCTCGTTTTTCGGCGGCCACGAACTGAATCAATTCGCCGTCGCGACGAATGAAAAAATGCGCTGACACCCGCAAACCGGCGATGGACGCGTAATACGGATACTCCGCCGGATCGAGTCGATTGGTGAACAGTTGCTCCACCCCCAACCCGCCGAATTCGTTGGGCGGCAGGCTGATGTTGTGCACCACAATCAACTCAATCTCGACGCCCGGCGGACGGTCGTCAAAATTGGGTGAAGGGCAGTGCCGCGCACCCGCCGTCAGCCAACCGGCAGCATCAAAGGTCAATGAAACAGGAATCACCATCGGGCGATTATGCCCCGGGTTTTCGGCATTCGACAGCCGGCAAGAACGCCCACGCCGTTGCCGCAGCCTCAACGCTGCGCATCCAATACTGTTGCAAACGCCCGGAGATGTCGGCCTGTTACGCAACCGCCATGGAACACCGGGCGAGAGTCCTCCAACGAGTTGTTGGCGGCTCTCGCCCGGCACAGACGCGCCGTCAGCCTGGAATGACGCTTACGAGGCTGCACGCACTTTTTCTTCGATGCGTCGGCCCACGTCCGGATCAATGTTTTTCCAATATTCGAAGGCGCGCTCAAGCACCGGGCTGCGTACGCCTGCCAACAGCGCACCGGCTACGGTTTCGACCAGCTGGCTACGCTGTTCGTCGTTGAAAACCTCGCGCACAAGAATGCCGGGCTGGCCGAAGTCATCGTCGTCGGCATGCAGTTCATACGCGCTGCGCACCATTTCGCCGTCGCTCTCCCAACCATCTTCCACCTTGCCGGTCTCGTCGGCCCAGCTACGGCCTTCGGAGTTGGGCACATACACCGCTTGATTGCCGCTGTGCTCATACGCCATTTGCCCGTCGAACATGTAGGTGTTTACAGGCACTTTGGGCTTGTTGACAGGCAATTGGTGGAAGTTGGTGCCAATCCGGTTGCGTTGCGCATCGTTATACGCAAAAGCGCGCCCCAGCAGCATCTTGTCCGGCGAAAGGCCAATGCCCGGCACAACGTTGCCCGGAGAAAACGCCGCCTGTTCGATCTGCGCGAAGAAGTTTTCCGGGTTCCGGTTCAGCGTCATCTTGCCGACTTCGATCAGAGGGTAATCCTTGTGCGACCAGGTCTTGGTGAGATCAAAGGGGTTGTAACGATACGTCTTGGCCTCGTCATACGGCATGATCTGCACCGACATCGTCCAGCTCGGATAGTCGCCCTTGGCAATGGAATCAAACAAATCCCGGCGGTGGAATTCAGCATCCTGACCGGCCATTTCCGCGGCCTCGGCATTGGAGAAAAACTTCATGCCCTGATGGGTGTGAAAATGATATTTCACCCAAAACCGCTCTCCTGCCGCATTGATCCACATGAAAGTGTGCGACCCATAACCGTTCATGTTGCGCCAGGTGCGGGGCAGACCGCGCTCGCCCATCAGGTACGTTACCTGGTGAGCGCTTTCCGGGTTGTTCGTCCAGAAATCCCACTGCATGTGGTTGTCACGCAAACCGGAATCCGGCAAACGTTTCTGGCTGCGGATGAAATGCGGAAACTTCATTGGATCGCGCACGAAGAAAATCGGCGTGTTGTTGCCCACCAGATCGTAGTTGCCCTCGTCCGTATAGAACTTGAGCGAGAAACCGCGCACATCGCGCCACGTATCCGGACTGCCCGACTCCCCCGCCACCGTTGAAAAGCGCGCGAGCATTTCGGTCTTACAGCCCTGCTGAAACAGTGCAGCCTTGGTATAGGCAGAAACATCGGCAGTAGTTTCGAACACCCCGAACGCCCCCGCGCCCTTGGCATGCGGCTGGCGCTCCGGCACTTTCTCGCGGTTGAAGTGCGCCATCTGCTCCAGAAAGTGCACGTCATGCAACACAATGGGACCGTTCGGGCCAATCGTCAAAGAATTACGGTCGCTCTGCGCAGGCGCCCCCGCCCCCGTTGTTGAGCCGCGAGCTGCGTTTTTCTTCGCATCCGTCATGACACCACTCCTGTAAAAACAATAAGAAATCAAGCATTTCGGCACACTGCCCACGCCGGCCATTCAACCCGTCGGCCTAGGCTGAAAACAGCGCCCTGCCCACGCAACCAGGCCGACCACGGCAACCTCGCTCCCGAAGAATGCCGCCGGCAATTCTCACTATAACGGATCAAAACGGGCGAAACCGCAACACCTGAGCGAATGCCGGTCATGATCCGGGCTTCTGCGTGGTCCATGCTGAATAGATTGGATACACTCATTTGGTTGCTTTAATGTGTATGACCACTCGCACCTCCAATGCTCACCACCCTTAAACAGCTTTGGGAAATTCTCTCACCGCCCGAGCGGCGCAAGGCGACATTCATGCTGTTTCTGGTGGCGGTAATGGCCAGCATAGAAACGGCCGGGGTGATTTCCATCGTTCCGTTTCTGGTAGCCATCAGCCAGCCCGAAGCCATCGAAACCAATCGAATTCTGGCCTGGCTCTATCAACACTTCGGATTCAGCAACCGCCAAGACTTCATCATCACTCTTGGCTTGGCTTCTGCGGCGACGATTGTCTTTTCCTCTGCCTTCAAAACCGTCACGCAACACACTCTCAACCGTTTCACCCATCTGCAGCTTCACTCCATCAGCACACGGCTGCTGCGCAATTACCTTCACCAGCCGTACACGTTTTTCCTCCAGCGCAATACCGCGGACCTCAGCAAGAACATGTTGTCGGAAGGCTTCGCCCGGCACCGAGCCGCCAGTATAATAAGGCCGGCTCAGCGTCAATAAGGCTACGCCCATGCACATAGGCCAGCAGGCCGAGCAACATAAGCAGAAAGAAAACCAGCCTCACGTTGACGATGTGGAGCAACACATTCATCAGTTTCATCGGGAATGGATTCAGTCCGAACCTATGCTGCTCAACAGCAAAACTGAGTATGCTCAAGGGGCGGGAAAGTGGGTCAGGTCCGCTGAAAAACGCCGCTCTCAGCAACTCCGCAGAATTCAGCTCTCCGATCTGAAGCCCTCGTTGTGCGCGATGTTAGGGAAATCATCCAACACATAGCGCTCTGACAACCCCGGCCAATAGAACAGCAGCGTAAAAAATCCAACCAGAAAGATCAGGAGCAGAGAACGAGGCCGGGTCATACCAAGGAGTCAGCGAGCCTGACACGATGGAGCGCCAAGGAATCTGGACAGCAATACAAAAACACCCCGCTTAGCGGGGTGTTTGCACAACTACATCGATACGGGTAGATCAGGACTATTGCGTCGACCCCTAAGGCGTTACTCAGTCCCCTCCCTCATCGGAGCCTGCTTCTTCCTCCTCATTACCGGCGGCTGTTCGGCAGCTGCTCGGCAGGTACTTACTCTCAATAGACCCCCCGCCACAGACCCAATCGA
>DATGNI010000110.1:0-23819 GCA_035306825.1 Azoarcus sp.
GCCGACAGGCGGTTGTCGAGAATTGACTGGCGGTCAGCCTCTGGGCCCGCATCCGGGGCCGCTTCAAGGGGGAACGGTTGCGCAATTTCCGTTATCGGGGCCGTTGCCCGCGCATTCGTAGCCGCGGCCGCCGGATCCTCCCGCGTCGCACGCCTCCCCTCTTCAAGAGCGGTCTCGGCTTCATGTTCAGGTTCCGCATCTGTCCCCGATGCAACGTCGCCCGCCGCCAGCGGTATCGGCACAATCGCGGACTCCCTGCCGGCTTCGGTCTCAGGAAATTCCGGGGACGTTTGCTGTGCGGACCGTTCCGGCAGCGCAATCACTCCCACGTCGCCAGAACGGTCCGACATCGGGGCATTGCGTTCGAACACAAGCTCGATACGCTCGTGGAACAACACCACCAACGCCAACACTAGCGCGGCCAGTGCGGCACGGAACAGCGCGGCGGAAGCTTCAGCTCGACGCGTCATCACGCATTTCCCGCTGCCCGGAAAGGGAGCGCACAAGTTCAGCCTCAGCCACCGAGATCCCGCAACGTTCCGCAATGGTTTCCACGCCCAAACCACGTCGGGCGCAAATCAGCGCTTCTTCATACTCTCGCGCGGCACGAGGGGTGGCGAGCGCACCGATCTGTTCGCGCAAACCCTCCACACTTCGGGACAAATGATCCTGCGCAGCCTGTTGTTGCGCAATCGTTTCGCGCAACTCGTCCAGTTCACGGCGCAACGCGCTCGTCTCGAGCGCATTCTGAAACGAAGGGGACACGGATGTGAGCATGGGGTCGGCGGTCGGTCGGCGGCGCAAGGTGACATAGCGGCCCAATTGCCAGAGGATATAGGCCGACAACATGCCGACGACGAGCCACAACAGATCATGCACGCCAGTTTTCTCCTTCCGGAAGGCGGGCCAGCGGCCCAAAGCGAAACTTCCTGATGATACTCACGGCATGACCGGACGTCACATCAGGAAGTGACGTTTTTGCGTGATAATACAGGGCACCCTCTCTACCTTTCATTGCCATGTCCGAAACGTTGCTCGTACTGACAAACGCTCCCGACCCTGAAACGGCGGATGCGATCGCGCGGTGCCTGGTCGATCAGCGACTCGCTGCGTGCGTGAATGTGCTGGCCCCCTGCCGCTCGGTCTATCGCTGGGAAAACAAGATCGAGGACGCCACGGAAATTCCGCTGTGGATCAAGACCACCTCCACACGCTACGCCGAGGTAGCGCGTACAATCACCCGGCACCACCCTTTCGACACACCGGAAATCCTCGCCTTTCCAGTGAGTTGCGGTCTTCCAGCCTACCTTGATTGGGTGGCGCAGGAAACCTCGGGCAATTGAACGTTTCCGGGACGACACAGTCCCATGCTGGCCTGCTGGATACCCATACTCCGAGTCATGTCTTTCTCTGCCCGTTTCCTGCTTCTCTGTCTTGCGCTGCTCTGCTTCACGTCTCCCGCAGTGGCCGACCCGGTACCGCCCGAAGAAGCCTTTCCCTTTACGGTACGGGCACTCGACAGCAACACCTTCGAGATTCTTTTCGATCTCCGCAAGGGCTATTACCTCTACGATGACAAACTCGGTTTCGAATCGGCCACAGAAGGCCTGAAGCTCGAAACAGCCGAACGCCCGCCCGGCCAGACGTATGAAGATGAATTCTTCGGCAAAACCGTCATTCATCGCGGCACGCTTCCGATTCTACTGCCGTTCGAGGCGCCCTCCGGCGCACGCGCCGTGGAGTTCGTCCTCAAATATCAAGGCTGCTGGGACGGGGGGATCTGCTACCCGCCGGAAAAGAAAACCGTCACGGTTTCACTGGATCCGAGCTCGCCGGGCAAGGATTTTTCTGAGCGCGCGCAAACCTCGCCCTCCTCCGGTGGAGACGAAAGCGGTCGCATCGCACGCCTGCTCGCCGACTCATCGCTCGCCTTGGTGCTCGTCAGCTTCTTCGGCTTCGGCCTGCTGCTGGCCTTCACGCCCTGCACCTTCCCGATGATTCCGATCCTGTCCGGCATCATCGTCGGCCAGGGTCAAGAGGTCAGTCACGTTCGCGCCGGCGTGCTGTCGCTCGTTTTCGTGCTCGGCATGGCAGTCACCTACGCGTTGGCCGGCGTCGCCGCCGGCCTGTCCGGCACGCTGCTGTCGGCGGCGTTGCAAAACGTATGGGTGCTCGGCGGCTTTGCGCTGATTTTTGTCTTGCTCGCGCTGTCCATGTTCGGTTTCTACGAACTGCAACTCCCTCCCGCGCTGCAGAACAAACTGTCCCAGCGTTTCAGCCATCGCACGGGCGGCCGCCTTGGCAGCGTGGCCGTCATGGGAGCGCTCTCAGCGTTGATCGTCGGTCCGTGCGTGGCGGCTCCGCTTGCCGGCGCCCTGCTTTACATCGCGCAAAGTGGCGATGCCGCGCTCGGCGGCATGGCCCTGTTCGCAATGGCTTTGGGCATGGGCGCCCCCTTGATCGCCGTCGGCATCGGCACGCGGTCGCTATTGCCCCGCAGCGGCCCGTGGATGGATGCCGTGAAAAAAGCGTTTGGCGTACTCTTTCTCGCCGTGGCGATCTGGCTGGTGTCACCGGTCATTCCGGCCGCTGCGGTCATGCTTGCATGGGGGATGCTGTTGCTGTTCTCGGGCATCTTCCTGAACGCACTGGAGACGTTGCCCCCCACGGCTTCCGGCTGGTGCCGATTCTGGAAGGGCACTGGCGTGATGCTGCTGATTGTTGGCGCTGCCATCATTATCGGTCTGCTTGCCGGCTCACGTGATCCGCTGCAACCCCTCGCCGGTCTGCGCGGCGGCGGAGAAAGCGTCGCTGCAACCGCGCCGCGTTTCGAAATCGTTACCACTCCGGCCCAGCTCGACGCCCGTCTCGCCAATACCGACCGTCCCGTCATGCTCGATTTCTATGCCGACTGGTGCGTATCGTGCAAGGAAATGGAACGCCGCACCTTCACCGATCCCGACGTTGCAGCGCGCATGGAGAGGCTGTTGCTGCTGCAGGTGGACGTCACCTCCAACGATGAGAACGCCAAGGCACTGCTCGCGCGTTTCGGCCTGTTTGGTCCGCCCGGCATCATTTTCTTCACGCCCGAGGGGGAGGAAATCGACGGGCTGCGGGTCGTCGGATTCATGCGTGCCCAACCCTTTGCAGAAATTCTCGATGAGGCACTGCGCCCGCGGGAACCTGATCTGTCGCCCGTTTCATGGCGCACCGGCCTACGATAGAAACTGCAGTCTGTCGGCGCGTCATTCGTCGGTTCGAACCCTGCCGACGCACTGCAGGGAGCCCGCGCAAGCGGTGAGCCGGATCTTTGCCGCCTGTTGTTCCAGGCGGCAATTCAACCGTATCGCCCCATTGTTCGCCGGACACGCGGCTGCCCTCACCGCTCCCCCTCGGCCAAACCCCTGTTTTCCTTTACAATCACGGCCTTGTTCTGACCAAGTCCCCCTTCATGTTTTCCGGAATCGTGGCCGCTCAAGGCCGTATCGTCGAAGTCATCCCGCTCGCTGATGGCATCCGCCTGGTGGTAGACGCGCCCACGCTCGACCTCTCCGACGTCCTCATTGGCGACAGCATCGCCAACAGCGGGGTCTGCCTGACGGTGGTCGCGATCGACGGGAGCCGCATGAGTTTCGATGTATCGCGCGAAACGCTTCACTGCACCGTCGGTCTGGATACGCTGGGCAACGAGGTCAATCTCGAAAAAGCATTGCGTCTGGCGGACCGACTGGGTGGACACCTGGTCAGCGGGCACGTGGATGGCATCGGCGAAGTGGTACGCTTCGAACCCATCGGCGAGAGTCACGAACTGGTGATCCGCGCTCCGGGCGAATTGCCCGGCTATATCGCGAAAAAGGGGTCCATTACCGTGAACGGCGTAAGCCTGACGGTAAACTGGGTCGAAGGCCGAGAGTTTTCGATCAATCTGATCCCCCACACCGTGGCCGTGACCAACCTGAAACACCTCGCGGCAAACAGCCGTGTGAATTTGGAAATCGATCTGATCGCACGCTACGTCGAACGCCTGCAGAACTGGAACAAGGAAGAAGAAGCATGAGCGCACTGTCGCCGATTACCGAAATCATCGAGGATATCCGCGCGGGCCGAATGGTGATTCTGGTCGACGAAGAAGACCGCGAGAATGAGGGAGATCTGGTACTTGCCGCCGAGCACGTCACGCCGGAAGCGATCAACTTCATGGCGCGTTACGGTCGCGGCCTGATTTGTCTGACCTTGACCGAAGAACGTTGCCGCCAGCTTGGGCTCGAGTTGATGGTGCGCGACAACCGCTCGCAGTATTCAACCGCATTCACGACCTCGATCGAGGCCGCCGAAGGCGTGACGACCGGCATTTCAGCGCATGATCGCGCCCGCACGGTACAGGCGGCAGCGGCGCGCCACGCCCAGCCTAAAGACATCGTCCAGCCCGGCCACATTTTTCCGCTGCGCGCACAACGCGGCGGCGTGCTGATCCGCGCCGGCCATACTGAAGCGGGCAGCGATCTGGCCGAGCTGGCGGGCCTGGAACCGGCTGCGGTCATCTGCGAGATTCTCAAAGACGACGGCACGATGGCACGCTTGCCGGATCTCATCGATTTCGGTCAGGAGCATGGCCTGAAAATCGGCGCGATTCGCGATCTGATCGAATACCGCGCAGCCACCGAACGGCTGGTCGAGCGCATAGAGGAAAAAGAAGTCACGACGCCGCAAGGCACCTTCCGTCTGACGGCCTTCGAGGACCGCAGCTCGGGTGACGTTCATTTCGCGCTCAGTCACGGCAACATCACGGCCGAACAGGAAACGCTGGTACGCGTGCATGCGCCGATTTCGGTCGTCGACTTTCTCGATGCCACAGGCACCACCCACAGTTTCCCGATCAACGAGGCGCTCACGCGCATCGCCGCGGCGCCTGCCGGCGTAGCGGTCATGCTGTACCACGCCCAAAGCGGCCACGATCTGCTCGCCTGCCTGCGTGGCAAGGTCGCTCACGGTCAACGTTGGGACCCACGCCTGTTCGGCGTAGGCGCACAGATTCTGCGCGACCTGGGCGTAGGCCGCATGCGTTTGATGGCCAGCCCGCAAAAGATCCCCAGCATGGCCGGTTTCGGCCTCGAAATTACCGGCTTCGTCGAGCTGGATTAACCTCAACCGCGCATGCTGCGCCCACACTGAAAAAAACCATGCGTCGCACCGACCATCACTCCGAAACCGAAAACAGCCTCGACGGCAAAAACCTGCGTGTCGGGATCGTCACTGGCCGTTTCAATCAAAATATCTGCGACGGCCTGCTGTCCGCCTGTCTCGACCGGCTCGCCGAACTGGGCGTTGCGCCCGAAGATCGACAGGTCGTCAGCGTGCCCGGCGCACTGGAAATCCCGCTGGTACTCCAGACAATGGCAAAAAGCGGCCGCTTCGATGCGCTCATTGCGCTCGGCGCGATCATCCGCGGCGAAACCTATCATTTCGAGATCGTCTCAAACGAGATGGCCGCGGGCGTCACCCGTGTCGGTCTCGACGCCAACATACCGATCGCCAACGGTGTGCTGACCACTGAAAATGAAGACCAGGCCCTCTCGCGCATGCGCGAAAAAGGCGAAGACTGCGCAGCATGCGCCGTTGAAATGGCCAACCTGTTGAAGGCTTTGAGATGAAAGGAAAGGCTGCGCGACGTCGCGCACGCGAGTTCGCCCTGCAGGGCATTTACCAATGGCTGCTGTCCGACAATTCGGTCGCCATGATCGAAGACCATGTGTCCCAGGTCGGAGGCTTCGACAAAGCCGATCAGGAGTTCTTTGTCCGTACCTTGCGGGGCGTTCTGGCCCAGGCGGAGGAATTGCGAGCCGATTTTTCGCCCTTTGTCCGACGCACGATCAGCGAGCTGTCGCCGGTGGAACATTCGATCGTGCTGATCGCCACCCATGAACTGAAGAACAATCTCGACACCCCCTACCGCGTGATCATCAACGAAGCCATTGAACTCGCCAAGGAATATGGCGGCACCGATGGTCATCGCTTCGTCAATGGCGTACTCGACCGTTTGGCCGCGGCGCTGCGTCCGTTGGAGGTCGAAGGCGCACGCAAGGCGCGCGACGGCGACGTATAACAGCGTGCGGCCCGCGGCCTTCGCTGTTCACATGCAAAAGGCCCTGCCGGATGGCAGGGCCTTTTGCTACCGCTTTTTGCTCGAATTACTTTCCGTTGACGCTATTCTTGAGAGAAGCGCCGGCGGTGAATTTCGGAACCTTGGAAGCAGCGATCTCGATCGCCGCACCAGTCTGCGGGTTACGGCCGGTGCGCGCGGCGCGCGCCGAAACTTCAAAAGAACCGAAACCAGTGAAGGCAACCTTGTCACCGGCCACCATGCGCTCGGTAATCAGGTCCAGCACGGCAGACAGGGAACGATCAGCCTGTGCGCGGGAAACATCCAGGCGGTCAGCCAGGGCTTCGACGAATTCACCTTTATTCATGCTTATCCTCGATCGAGTTGAATGAATGACTAAAAAAACTGCTCCGCAAGAGGCACGCATCACACTCACATCTATTCAGCGACATCCATGCCTCTTCCGCAATCCGGCCGTAACCCCGGGGGTCTGTTCTCATTTTTTGCCGACAAATCGCCATGCGCCTGAAAGCCGACCCCCCGGCTGAATTTCCGGCAACCACAGTCTGCACAAGGCATCCCGTTCGCACAAGCTTTTTTTGGCAATAACGCCCGCCACGACTGAGATTGACGCTTTCGAGACACCCTTTCAGACCGTAACATTACGGTTAACCCTGATCTCTATTCCCGGAGTTTTACGATGCAGTTTGTAAAAGCCAACAACCTTGATTTCGCAGTGGAAACCTGTGGAAGCGGGGAGCCGGTATTGTTTCTCGGCGGCACCGGCTGGGATTTGCGCGACCGCCCCAATCCGCTCGATGGACCACTGGCGAAGCATTTCGAAGTCATCCTGTTCGACCAGCGCGGCATGGGCCAAAGTGCCCGGCCCGAAACCGACTACACGATGGCTGACTACGCTGACGACGCCGCCGGCATCCTGGATGCGCTAGGCTTCGATTCCGCTCACGTAGTGGGCTTTTCTTTTGGCGGCATGGTGGCGCAGGAACTGGCGATTCGCTATCCCGCCAAAGTGCGCAAACTGGTACTGGCCGGCACGGCTTCAGGCGGTGCCGGAGGCTCGTCGTATCCGATTCACGAATTTCTCGATCTTGACCCGGAAACCCGGGCCCGGCGCGGGCTGGAGGTGATGGACAACACCTTCACGGCACAATGGCAGGCAGACAACCCGCGCGAAGCGGCGCGCCTTATCCGCGAACGCATGCTGCTCGCGGCGCGTCGCGCCGATGAACCCGGCCGCGAAGAAGGGATACGCCGACAGCTCGCGGCCCGCGCGCAGCACGATTGCTTCGAGCGTCTCGACCGGATCACCGCGCCGACATTGGTGATCGCCGGCGAGCGCGACGGTCAGGCGCCGATCGAATACGCCATGAATCTCGCCAACGGCATCGACGGCGCAAGCTTCGTCACCGTCCCCGGCGCCCACCACACTTTGCTCGGCGGCAGCCCGGACGCCTACAACGCAATGCTGGCCTTCCTTGGCGCACAGCCTGCGGCCGAATAACCGCCGGTTCCCCCTACGATGAGACCTTCTCGCGCCCTGATCGACCTCAACGCCCTGCGTCACAACTACCTGCTCGCTCAGGCGCGCCACGGCGCACGCACGCTTGCCATTCTCAAGGCCAACGCCTACGGTCACGGCGCGGTGCGCTGTGCACACGCGCTCGCGCCCCATGCCGACGGCTTCGGCGTGGCGCTGACGGAAGAGGCCATGCAATTGCGTGAGGCGGGCATCATCGCGCCCATCGTCGTGCTCGATGGGCCATTCACCCCGGATGAACTGATCCGCGCATCCGCCTTCGATCTATGGCCGGTGGTTCATCATGCGGGACAACTCGAAATGCTGGATGCGGCTGATCTGCCACGGCCTGTGGACGTCTGGCTGAAGATCAACAGCGGCATGAATCGCGCGGGTTTCGACGTCGAGAGCTTGCCTGCCGTATGGCAACGTCTGCGGGACAATCCCAAGGTCGGCACGATCACCTTGATGACCCATCTGGCGCGCGCGGACGAACCCGATGCCGCCCCGGCAAGCACTACAGAGCAGATCACCCGCTTCCAGACTGCGGTCGCGGGGCTGGACGCTCCGCACAGCATCGCCAATTCGCCCGGCATTCTCGGTTGGCCCGCAGCCCGCGGGGAATGGGGCCGCGCGGGCATTCTGCTCTATGGCGCAGACCCCATGCCGGGCGAGCCGAACGACCTGCATGCCGTCATGACGCTGGAAAGCACGATATTGTCCGTGCGCGAAGTACCGACCGGCGCGGCAGTGGGCTATGGCGCGCGTTTTCGCACGCTGCGTCCGAGCCGCATCGGCCTGGTCGCGCTGGGCTACGCGGACGGCTATCCGCGCAGCGCGCAGGATGGTACGCCAGTGGCCGTGGATGGCCATCTCGCGCCCCTTGCCGGACGCGTGTCGATGGACCTGCTGACGGTCGACCTGACCGATCTGCCCGATGCCGGCCCCGGCAGCATCGTCGAGCTGTGGGGCAAGACCGTGCCGATCAACCGTATTGCGCAATCGGCCGGCACGATCGCCTATGAGCTGCTGTGCAACGTCAAACGCGTGGCGTTTGAATATCGCGATTGAGCGCCGTTCAATCCGGCCACGTCATCACCAGCCGTTTGCCGCCACCCGGCGTCAGCTCCACCCATTGCTCGCGAGTTTCGTCGCCGTAACTGGCGCTGACGCGATAGCGTCCCGCCTCCGTGACATCCACCTGGCCCACCGGGCCACACATGGAATTTTCCGCAGCCTTGTCGGCAAGTGGCGCTTCCACCGCCAGCTGCACTCCGGAAATATAGGAGCCGGTGGTGGTTGCCATGATGACGGTGAGCGCATGGTGGGGCTGTTCAGCGAGCCGGCGCTCCGAATCATCCAGGCCCACCCCGCCACATTCAAGCTGAATCGTCTGGGCACTCGCCGTTGCGGCAAGGGAAGCGAGACCAAGCATCAGAACAAGACGAACGTTCATCTGTAACGCTCCTTCCAAAAGAGGGGGATTCCCTCAACGTATCATTCGAGCCTGCGATCCAGGAGGAGTTCGACGCCGCTTTCATCTGGAGACACAATCAGCGGAGCGGATTCAATGTCGCCCGCCTGCGCACTGACCGCACCGGCCATGGACATGCGCGCAACAAGCTCGACTTCATCCGGCAACGGCGCAGGATTCATCCGTTGCGCGGCGGCGAAATTGAAATTGACTGGCAACTCGCCTGCGGGAATACGCAACGCAGCAAACGGCATGCCGCCCTCTACCGGACGCGCGAACACGAATACCGTGGCCTGTTCCGGCAGGTCATCGGACAGCCCTTCCCCAATCGCCACGTGGCCAACAATGCGCAGCGCTTCGGACCCCGCCGGCGCAGCGTTTTCTGCCGGAGCAACGTCTTCTCCCACCAACGGCGTCATGCCACCTCGCTGACGCGCTTCGTTGATGCTATCCACCACGGCTGCGTAGGCAGGATCTTCCCTCGGCACCTGGGCGAGAATCCCCTCCCAGTGCTGGGATGCAGCGGCATACTCGCCCGCTTCAAATGCCGCCGCACCCGCAAGTGCGAGCGCCTTGAAGTTATCCGGTTCGAGCTCCAGCGCGCGCGTGATGAGACGGGTCGGCTCGCCCGTGAAATCGCCTTCTTGCGCCGCGACGAGCAAATCCGCCCAGTCGGCCATCAGCATTGCGTTGGCGGGGATGTCTGCGCCGATGCGCGCCCAGGTCTGTTGTGCCGTGTCGAACTGGCCCAACACGTTGTAGGCCCGTGCGAGCATCGCCCAGCCTCGCTCGTCCGTGGGGTCTTCTTCCAGCTTGTCGACCAGACCACCCACCATTTCAGATATTTGCTCCGGGGTAAATTGCTGCCCTCCCGGGGCTTGCCCCACATGCGTGGTCGGATCGAGCGCGTCCGGCTCGCCAATTGAAACGTACGTCAGCGCCGCCATGAGCGGCACGATGAGCGCCAGCCCCAACGCCCAGAATTT
Organism: Azoarcus sp.; assembly: GCA_035306825.1. Taxonomy (GTDB): domain Bacteria; phylum Pseudomonadota; class Gammaproteobacteria; order Burkholderiales; family Rhodocyclaceae; genus Pseudazoarcus. Next base: position 10,098 of record DATGNI010000110.1, read on the forward strand.
CGCCGGACGGCGATCAATGCCCTTTTCCAGCACCCGGCCTTCGGCCAATACGCGCTCTTCCAGCTCGGTACGGGCATGCGCAAATTCCGCATCATCCACGCGTCCGGCAGCATGCTCGGCTTTCAACTCGGCCAGCTGGTCACGCAGCAAGCCGACCGTCACTTCAGCCTGCTGATGTTTTTCGTCATCAGCGGTGTGCCGGGTTGCACGACCGAACAGCGGTGGCAAGACGAACAGAAGCGTGGCCGCGAGCAGAAGCGCGGCCAAAAGCACGAAAACAGTCACAAGCGGGGTTCCTCTGATTCATCCTCGCCGAGCAAGCGACGCGCTTCGGCGCGCTCGGCGGGTGAGAGTTCGGAATGAGGCGTTTCTTGGGCGCGGCGACGCAGGCGCAACAACAACCACCCTGCAGCGATCAGGGCAAACAGGCCCGGACCGAACCACAACAACATCGTGCTCGCCTTGAGCGGAGGCTGATAGAGCACGAAATCGCCATAGCGACTCACCATGAAATCAACGATCTCATCTTCGCTTTTTCCCGCCGCAAATTGCTCACGCACCTGGGCGCGCAAATCCACGGCGAGGGGCGCGCGTGAAGTGGCGATGGTTTCGTTCTGGCACACGAGACAACGCAGCTTGTGCGACAAACCCTGCACCTGGCTTTCCAACACCGGGTCCGCAGCGACCGGTTCAGCACGCTCGCTCGCCGCGAACGCCGGCACAAACACGGCCAACGCCAGCACAGCCGCCAGCACTCCATGACGAAAACGCTCAACTCGCACGAGACAGCTCCGCAACCATCGGCAACAACACCTTGTTCAGGGTTTCAGGATTGAGTGGGCCAATGTGCTTGTAGCGAATTACGCCGGTGCGATCGATGAGAAACGTTTCGGGCGTGGCGTAGACGCCATATTCAATGCCGGCCCGACCATCCGCATCCACCGCGTTCAGCACATACGGATCGCCACCCTCTCTGAGCACGGCGAGCGCGTCCTCCCGTTCATCCTTGTAGTTCAAACCAATGATCGGCACCACGTTTTGCGCCTTGAGCTGCATCAACAGCGGGTGCTCCTGGCGGCATGACACACACCACGAAGCCCATACGTTGAGCAAAAAGACCTGCCCACGCATTTCGGCCAGACGGAAATTCGCATCTGGCGCATCGAGGCGCGGCAGAGAAAAATCCGGTGCCGGCTTGTTAACCAAAGGTGAAGGCACCTCACGCGGATTGAGGGTCAGTCCATACGCAAGAAAACCGATCAGCGCGACGAAAATCGCGAGCGGCACGAGAAATCGGGCTTTCATGGTGATTCCGGACAGTTCATAGCGCAGGATTTCGACCTGCACGCCCCGCGCATCGCGGAAAGCTCATTCATACACATTGTTTTTCCTCTCGATCAAACGACCCGCTACCGACTTCAAGCGCTTTTATCCTGCCGGCATGGTCTGCGCAACGGCTGCATCACGCGCGGCGAGCTTGCGGTAGCGTCGGTCGGCGGCGGCAAAAATTCCGCCCAGCGCCATCAACACACAACCCGCCCAGATCCAGCTGACGAATGGCCGGTAATGCAGACTGACGATCCATGCGCCGTCCTCGATCTGATCGCCGAGCGAAACATACACATCCCGCAACGGACCCACGTCAATCGACGCTTCTGTCATGGGCATCTGCTGGGCGCGGTAAACGCGTTTTTCCGGTGTCAATGTGGTCACCACACGCTCTCCCCGCAACACCTCCAGCTGGCCTTGCCAGGCGTCGTAGTTGGGGCCATCGCGCTCGACCGCGCCGCGAAAGACAAAGGTGTAGCCGGCCAGTTCAGCGACCTGTCCGTCGTGCATCTTGACGTCGAGATCCTGTTCCAGACTGCCCACCATGGTCACGCCGATGGTGAAGATGCCGATGCCTAAATGGGCCAGCCACATTCCCCACCATGCCGCCGAAATACCGCGCAAACGATTCATCACCGGCGTTCCGCGACGCTCTCCGAGACGGCGACGAAGCAACTGTGCGCTGCCAATCAGCACCCAGGCCGACAACGCAAGGCCGAGCACCGTGCGCCAGGTGACATGATCGATGAGAACGGCGACTGTACCGCCGATGAACACGCTCGCCACCGCAGACAGCCACAATATTCGGCCTAGACGCGCCCCATCATCGCCCTTCCAGCGCACCAATGGGCCGATCATCATCAACACCACGATCGGCGCAACCAGCGGCACGAAAACCGCTTCAAAGTACGGCGGGCCGACCGAAATCTTGCCGAGATTCAATGCATCGAGAAACAACGGGTAGAGCGTGCCAAGCAACACCGCCGCACACGCCGCAACAAACAAAACGTTGTTGCCCAACAAGGCGGATTCTCGTGAAATCAGCTGAAAGCTTCCCCCTTCGGAGAGTTTCGGCGCACGCCATGCAAACAGGATCAGCGATACGCCGATGACAAACACAAACAGGGCGAGAATGTACAAACCGCGGGCCGGATCGGTGGCAAAGGCATGCACCGAGGTGATCACACCCGAACGCACCAGGAAGGTTCCCAGCAACGACAGCGAAAATGTGCTGATTGCGAGCAGAATCGTCCAGCTTTTGAATGCGCCGCGTTTCTCGGTGACCGCCAGCGAATGAATCAGGGCCGTGCCGAGCAACCACGGCATGAAGGAAGCGTTCTCCACCGGATCCCAGAACCACCAGCCGCCCCAGCCGAGCTCGTAATAGGCCCAGCCCGAACCGATCATGATACCCAGCGTAAGAAAGACCCACGCCATCGTCGTCCACGGTCGCGACCAGCGCGCCCACGCCGTGTCGAGTCGCCCGGTGAGCAGCGCCGCAATGGCAAAGGCAAAGGCCACCGAAAACCCGACGTAGCCCATGTAAAGCAACGGCGGGTGGATGATCATCCCCGGATCCTGCAACAGCGGATTGAGGTCACGCCCCTCCGCTGCGGCCGGCAACAGACGTTCGAACGGGTTGGACGTAAACAGCGTGAACGAAATGAAGCCCGCGCTGATCCAGCCGAGCACGCCCACCACCCGCGCCATGAAAGCCTCCGGCAAATGGCGACTGAATATGGTGACCGCCACTGTCCAGCCGGACAGCGCCATGGCCCACAGCAGCAGCGAGCCTTCATGGTTTCCCCACACCCCGGTGATCTTGTAAATCAGCGGGGTGTCGGAGTGCGAGTTGGCGGCCGCCAGGCGAACCGAGAAATCACTTTGAATGAAGGCCCACGTCAAACAGACATAGGCCAGCACGATGAGAAGAAACTGCCCCTGTGCCGCCGGACTCCCGACACGCATCAGCGCGAGCCGGTTGCGATGTGCGCCGATCATCGGCACGGTGGCCTGTACCAGAGAGAGAATCAGCGCAAGGATGAGGGCGAAATGACCAAGCTCTGCAATCATTGCTGCACACTTTCCGCAGCTTTGTTCATCTGCGCGGAGTCGAGCGCATATTGGGCTTCAACCGGCATGTAATTTTCATCGTGTTTCGCGAGAACCTCACTGGCGCGAAACTGCCCTTTTTCGTCAAGCTGGCCCTGCACGACCGCGCCCTTTCCTTCCTGAAAAAGATCGGGCAGCGTCCCCTTGTACGTGACCGGAATCACCTGGGCCATATCGGTAATCGAAAAATGCACGGTCAAACCGTCTTCCGCGCGCCGGATGGAGTGCTCTTCCACCATTCCACCGATGCGGAAGGCTCGTCCCTGCGGCGCCTTGCCGGCGACCACTTCACTCGGAGTGTGGAAAAACACCAGATTTTCCTGAAAGGCGGTCAGCACCAGCACGACCGCCCCAACCAAAAGCGCTCCAGCGCCGCCAAGCAACAAAAGGCGCTTGCTACGTCGTTTCATTCAGACATTCTCCTCGCGTACGCCGAACATGGAGTTTCTCGTCGGAGCCGCACGACGTAACTTCAGTAGCCGACGCACGGTATCGTTACGACGGCGAAACACCAGAAACAGTTCCGTAACAATGCACAAAATGGTCACGCCGTAACTGCCCCAGACGAACCATGCAGCTCCGCCCATGTTCCAGAAAGCGTTCCAGGAACCCCATTCCATCAACGGTTCTCCTGTCGTTCAAGCTCGGCACCCACCCAGTCGGTATGGCGCTCGCGTTCGAGAATGAATGAACGCACACGCCAAAATGCCGCGGCAACAGTATACGCCCATGCCGCAACGGCCATGAGCAACATGCCGGCCAACATCGTCGTGGCCATCGTCGGCGCCTGGGTCAGGCTCACCGATGCACCTTGATGCAGGGTGTTCCACCACATCACGGAGAAATAGATGATCGGCACGTTTACCGCGCCGACCAACGCGATGATTGCGCCGGCACGATCCGCACGACGACCGTCTTCAATCGCCGCGGTCAGGGCCATGTAGCCGAGATACAGGAACATCAACAACAACTGCGAAGTCAGCCGCGCATCCCATACCCAGTACGTGCCCCAGGTGGGCTTGCCCCACAATGCGCCGGTCCATAACGCGACGAAACAGAACATCGCGCCGGTGGGGGCAAGCGCGCGCGCCATCATGAAAGACAACCGGGTGTTCATGACCAGTCCGACCGCTGACCAGAAGGCCATCAGCAGATAGATAAACATCGACATCCACGCCGCCGGTACATGGATGAAAATCACCCGATAGACTTCACCTTGCTGGGCGTCGGTGGGTGCGACAAAAAACCCCACATACAGCCCGAGCAATGCAAGCAGCGCGGCCGCCGCAGCAAACCACGGCGCCAACGTACCGGCGAGCGGATAAAACACTTGCGGCGCGGCGAAACGCAACAGACTCTTTCCGCGCGGCTTCTTGTCGTCGAAACTTCTCATCAACCTCTCATCATTCCACAGCGATCCTCAGCGCCGCTGCACACGCCCATGGCGCCAGCGCCAGCGCGCCGAGCAGACCGCCGCCGAGCAACAGCAAATGCGCACTCGCCCCGATTCCGCCGAGCTCGGCTTCCACCGCGCCCGCGCCAAAGATCAATACCGGCACATACAACGGCAACACCAACAGCGCCAACAGCACGCCGCCACCACGCAACCCCAGCGTCAGCGCCGCACCGATTGCACCGATCAAAGCGAGAATGGGTGTTCCCAATGCCAAGGATACGGTCAACACGCCCAGTACGCCCTGCTCTACATCAAACCACAGCGCGAGGGCCGGCGCGACGACCACCAAAGGCAAGCCGGTGACGATCCAGTGCGCAACAATCTTGGCCATCACCCACAAGGCGGCCGGGTCGGGAGAAAGCAGCAGCTGCTCCAACGTGCCGTCAGCGTGATCGCGCGCGAACAGACGATGCAACGAGAGCAATGTGGACAATAACGCGGCCACCCACAACACGCCCGGGCCGATCGCACGCAACTGATTCACTTCGGCGCCAATGCCGAACGGAAACAGGCTCACGACGACGACAAAAAACGCGATTGTAACCAACACATCCGCGCGCCCGCGCCAGGCCAGCAGCAAATCGCGTCGCAGCACCGCAAAAAAGATCCCGGAAGTGCCGCTCAGCATGCGTATTTCGCCAACTCGAAGACCTCGGTCGGATGCGCAAAAGGAACATCCTGATGCGTGGTCAGCACTACATAGCCGCCTCTCGCGCAGTGGGCTTCGAGCGTTTGTACAAGCTCAGCCACCGCCGCCACGTCGAGCGCGGTAAACGGTTCATCCAGCACCCATAGCGGGCGCGACGCCGACAGAAACAAGCGCGCCAGCGACACCCGGCGGCGCTGCCCTTGCGACAGCACGCGCGCCGGCAAATCAAGCTGCGCTCCCAGCCCAATGCGTTCGAGCGCTTCGATACACGCCACATCGGACGCCTGCTCTCCCCCGCAGGCCAGCGCAAAACGCAGATTTTCAAGGGGCGTCAACAAATCGTCGAGGGCCGGCAAGTGGCCCAGATAGAGCAAATCGGCATGAAACACGTCGCGGTTCGCGCAAATGTTGCGTCCGTCCCATTCGACCGTGCCGTACTCCGGTAGCGCTAGCCCGCACAAAATTCGCAGCAAACTGGTCTTGCCTGCACCGTTGGCTCCAACCACACGCACCATGCGACCTGGCGTCAGCGCAAGATCCAGGTCGCGGAAGAGCAAACGGTCTCCCTTCAGGCAGGCGAGGTTGGTGGCGGTCAGCATGGGCTGCAATTGAACCACAGCCCATCGCTGCCGGTAAGACCCATCTTGTTCCGCCTCAGCCTATGTTGTCCGCGATGTCGGTCAGCGCGCCCACGATGTCGTTCATCGTGAGGATGCCGATCAACTCGTTATCCGCGGTCACCAGAATGCGGCGAATATCGAAATCCACCATCATTCGCGCCGCATGCTTGATTTCCAGCTCGCGCGAAATCGTCAGCGCCGGCTTGGCATAGATGTCATATACGTTCAACAGGTCGATGTCGCCTTCCTCCGCGACAATGGTCTGGAGAATGTTGTTGTAGGTGACGATCCCGAACGCATCGTGGGGATGCTGTTTCTCCACCGCCAGGGACTTCACGCCCTTGCTCTTCATGAGTCGCATCGCTTCACGAACCGTCGCCCGCGGGGAAATGGTGACCACTCCGCGCACCATGATGTCCTTGACCAGCATTATTGCCTCCTGTCGGGGCTTGCCCCCTCAGATATCGTCCTTGAGTTTTTCCTCGAACAGCGTGATCTGCCCCATGTCGATCCCGGCAATGTGCTCAAGCGGAAGCGTAAACACCACGCCCCGACTATCCGCTTCCAGGTTTAACTCACGCGTCAAACTCTTCATCACCGCCCGCGACAGCCTTTTTTCCAGGACGAACACCAATACCGACTGGGAGCCTTCGTAGGTCAGTCCGAAAAAGGTTTTCTTCTCTTTCGCGCCGAGACCACGGGCATCCAGAATGGTCACGCCCCCCGCACCGGATTCCTTGGCCACATCGATGGCTTGTTCTTCCAGTTCATCGGCAAGAATTGCAACGAGCACGGAAAATTTCACGATGATTCTCCTTTTTCAGGGCGAGCGAACCGCTCCGCAATGATGGCGTAAAGCATAACGGTGGCCACCGGCAACATGGTCGCGAACGCGATCAGGCCGAAACCGTCAATCAAGGTGCTGCGACCCTCGATTTGTGACGCCAATCCCATGCCAAGAGCAGTAAGCAGCGGTACGTTGATGGCCGTGCTGCCGGCCCCGCCCACATCGTAGGACAACGCCACGATGTATTTTGGCGCCAGCAAGGTGAAACAGATCAGAACGGCGAAAATCCCGATGAAATACAGGTGGAAATCGCCGCCGCTGACAATACGCTGGGCACCCAGCGTGATGCCGCAGGCGATGCCCAACGCAGCGGCCAGTCGCACATGGCTGGCGCGCAACCGACCGCGCGCAGCCTCTTCAGCCTGTTCGCCAACGGCAATCAACGCGGGTTCGGCCATCGTCGCGGCAAGCCCCGTCAGAAACGCGAACAGGTAGATGAACACCATGGTGTCGAGCCCTGCAAGCTGCACGGCCATACGCTCGCCAAGCGGGAACAGGCCCAGTTCCAGGCCCAGCATGAAGGCATACAAGCCGAGCACCACCATCACGAAACCGGTGACCACGCGGCGAACATGCGCAAGATGGCGCCGCAACACGAGGTACTGAAAACCGACAATGACCGCCACGATGGGCAACACATCGAGGAACATACGGGCGATCTCGCCCGCCATTCCAAGCACTTGCCAGTTTTGTGCCGGCGCCGCCGGTTCAGGCCCGACACTCACCGCAACGGCCATCTCGTCCACGAATGAATAAACGTAGATCCCGTACAGCTGCACCATCAGCATGGGCATCAACACCACCATGCCCAGCAAGCCGAAGCCATGCATCAGCGCGTTGCGCCCGCGCAGCGAGGCTGCCAAGCCGACACCGAATGAAACGATCAACGGGGCGGTGATGACGTTGGTGGTTACCCCGCCGGAGTCATACGCAAGACCTACGATCTCGGCCGGGGCAAAAAACGTGACGCCCCCCACCAACAGGCATCCGGCAATCATATACAAATGCACGGTATGCCCAAGCAAAATGCGCAACACCCCGATCGCAACCACCGCCCCGACCGACAACGCCACAAGCAGCCGCAACGTGAGCGCATCAATGCGTCCTCCGGACGCCGACTGCGCCTGTTCCGCCACCGCGATCAACGCCGGTTCGGCGATCACTGCGGAAAATCCGAGACAAAAGCCGAAAAAAATCAGCAAGGGCAGCGAACCACGCCGCGCAAATTCGTCGGACAGATTGCGTGCCACCGGAAACACGCTCAATTCCAATCCTTGCAAGAACAGCGCCAGCCCGACCACCACCAATCCCATGCCGAACACGATTTCGGCCAAGCCGTCCGGCACCTCCCGCATTACCGCAAGCTGAAAAAGGGCCACCACCGCAACGATGGGTAGCAAATTCCGAAAGGAATCCTTCAGATGTTGGAGGAATTCATCCATTAGCCGGCACGCACCCCATGTTCGAGAAACCGAAACCACTCCGACCCATTTCGTCACGGCATAAAGCCGGACCCTGCCACACTGTATGCGCGTTCAGATTGATGTTCCTGCACTCAGCTGTAATGGGCAAACATTCTCGCACCACTCTCTTTACGGCACCATTGAACGCACCTCACACTCGCGTCATAAATACATATCTACACGTAATTTCACTTTTCACAAGCGTACGATAGCCGTTTATCCAATCACTGCGAGGGAGCTGCGCCATGGGAATCGAAATCGGTGGTTTTTTTGGTTTGATCTGGTTGCTCATCGTCATCTGGGCAATCATCAAGGTTGCGAAAAGCCCGACGGGGACCATTCAGAAGCTCTTGTGGATCCTGATCTTGCTGCTCCTGCCCGTATTGGGCCTAATCGTATGGTGGATACTCGGACCAAAAGGCTAGTGAAAAAACGCGAGGGCACCTCGGCGTGCCCTTGCGGCAGCGGCCGCCACCTCAACGCCTGCTGCGCGCGTTTGCATGCGGGTGTCGCCGCATCCGACGCGGAAACGTTGATGCGCTCTCGCTACACCGCTTTTGTCCTGCGCAACGAAGCCTATCTGCTCGGCACCTGGCACCCTTCCACCCGACCCGAACGGCTGGATCTGGCCGAAGACACCACACGCTGGATCGGCCTGACGATCCGGCGCCATGAATCGACCGGGCCGGACAGGGCGTGCGTCGAATTCGTCGCCCGCTACCGCATCCACGGCCGCGCCCATCGCCTGCACGAAACCAGCCGTTTCGTGCGCGAGGGCGGCCAGTGGTTCTATGTAGACGGCGACGTCAAAGACTGACGCCGTACACTCCAAGCCATTGATTTGTTAACATCCCGGTCTTTTCCGGGCAAACCGGCCGACCAGCAAATCAGGAAATGAAAATGTCTTTCGTTGTCTATCTATCCGGCGAAATCCACACCGATTGGCGTGACGAGATTCAGCGCGGCGCGAAAGCGCGCGGCCTGAACGTGACGTTCACCTCCGCCGTTACCGACCATGACGCCAGTGACGCCGCCGGCGATCATCTCGGCCCGGACAGCGCCGGCTACTGGCGCGATCACAAATCGTCGCGCGTCAACGCCATCCGCACCCGCACGCTGATCGAAAAGGCCGACATGGTGGTGGTGCGTTTCGGCGACAAATACAAGCAATGGAATGCCGCCTTCGACGCGGGCTACTGTGCTGCGCTCGGCAAGCCTTATGTCACGCTTCACGCCGAAGACATCATCCACCCGCTGAAAGAAGTGGACGCAGACGCTCAGGCGTGGGCAACCACGACGGATCAGGTCGTCGACATCCTCGCCTACGTGCTGCGCGACTGAGGTTCCAAGACCAGGCCACCACTCGCAGCCGACCAGCTATGCCCGGAGACGCAGTACGTCAGACGCATCGCGTCTCCTGCGGGCGGCTCCGTTCACCCACCGCCCACGATCATCCGCCGTCGCACGGAGGACATCACCCCGCAAAACTGACGGATGCGAGAATCCTGGATCCGCTCCGCCGCGGTATGCTTTTTCCATTTTCAACAGCGCAATGAACGACCCGCATTCGGGGCAAAACCAACACTCGCAGGGCCGCGCCACTTGGCCGTGACAGCGCAAGCCTCTATTTTCGGTCTATCATGTCCCTGCCTACGACACGGATCCCCAATGTTCATCAAGCCCCTCGCCTCCGTCTTGCTGTTTCTCGCCTCCACAGCCGTGCTGGCTCAAAGCCTCAACATTGATGGTTGCAACATCCGTCGCGGCACCTTCTGCGTAAACATGAATCTCAACGGGGCCGAACTCTCCGGCGTAAATCTCGCGAATTCGCAATTCACACGCTCGGATCTATCCAGTGCCAACTTGGCCGATGCCGATCTGGACGAAGCCAATTTCGTCAGCGCCAATCTCGCCGGCGCAGATCTGAGCAATGCCACACTGCGCCGGGTCAAGGCGACCGGTGCGAATTTCGCCAGCGCCACGATGACCAACGCCACGATGAACAATGCCGAATTGCGCAATGCGCGAATGGCAGGCGCCAACCTGACCAACGCGAATCTTGCCAATGCCGATCTCAGCAACGCCCGGCTCGACAACGCCATCCTGGACGAGGCCAACCTGACGCGCACCAATCTGCGCGCAGCCGACCTCAGCGGCGCATCGCTCATTGGCGCCAATCTCTCGGGCACCATTTTCACCCGTGCCGATCTGCGTGGCGCCGACCTGACCGACGCCGACACCTCCAAAGCCTCCTTCCTCAACGCACGGACCGACGGCTGCATTGGCTGCCCATAATCTGCCGGCCATATTTCAACGGCGCTTCACCACATGAGTATCAATTGAATTGATACCTCGCCTCGTTGCTTCGCGGGGAGGCCATGCGTAAACTAGGTGCGTTTGTTTCTATGCGTTCGCGCTGGAGTTCCTCTTGTAACCCTTCCTCGATCTCGTAAATACGTCTGATTTCACGTCAGACGTCTCCCTCCAGCCTTCGCTCTCATCGCGCTTATCCATTCTGCCCACCGCGCATAGGCGGTCCTACAGCGCGGCTGACGATAAAGAAAACAAATGCTCTACGCCCTCCATAAAGACTGGTTTTCCAATGTTCGCGGCGACGTTCTATCCGGTCTCGTCGTCGCATTGGCGCTCATTCCCGAGGCGATCGCATTCTCGATCATCGCCGGCGTCGACCCCAAGGTCGGCCTCTACGCTTCGTTTTCGATGGCGGTGGTCATTGCCTTCACCGGTGGGCGTCCGGGCATGATTTCGGCCGCCACCGGCGCGATGGCGCTGCTCATGGTGACGTTGGTCAAGGAGCACGGTCTGGAATACCTGCTCGCCGCGACGGTGCTGACCGGTATTTTGCAGATTGCCGCCGGAGTGTTGCGGCTCGATGTGCTGATGCGTTTTGTGTCGCGTTCGGTCGTGACCGGTTTCGTCAATGCCTTGGCTATCCTGATCTTCATGGCTCAGTTGCCCGAACTGACGAACGTGACGTGGGAAGTGTATGTGATGACCGCGGGCGGTCTGGGCATCATTTACCTCTTCCCCTACATCACCCGCAGCATCCCGTCACCACTGGTCACCATCGTGGTGCTGACCCTTCTTGCGATCGTGCTCGATCTCGACATCCGCACCGTCGGCGACATGGGCGAGCTGCCTGACAGTCTGCCGGTTTTTCTGCTGCCGGACGTACCACTGAACTTCGAAACGCTGGCGATCATCTTTCCCTACTCGATCACGCTGATGGCCGTCGGTTTGCTCGAATCGATGATGACCGCGACCATTGTCGATGACCTCACCGACACCCAAAGTGACAAACGTCGCGAATGCATCGGCCAGGGCGCCGCCAACATCACGACCGGCTTCATCGGCGGCATGGCGGGCTGCGCGATGATCGGCCAGTCCGTGATCAACATCAAATCCGGCGGTCGCGGGCGGCTGTCGACGTTGTTGGCGGGGGTGTTTTTGCTGATTTTCGTGGTGTTTGTCGACGAATGGGTCGCACGCATTCCGATGGCGGCACTGGTGGCGGTAATGATCATGGTATCGATCGGCACCTTCGACTGGGCCTCGATCCGCAATCTGCACAAACATCCGCCCAGCTCCAGCGTAGTGATGCTCGCCACCGTTGTAGTGGTGGTCGCCACACACGACCTTGCTCGAGGGGTGTTGGTCGGCGTGTTGCTGTCAGGCATTTTCTTTGCCCATAAAATCAGTCGCGTGCTGCGCGTCAACAGCCGGTTGGACGACCACGGTCGTACGCGTCATTACACCGTTACCGGTCAGGTATTCTTTGCTTCAGCCGAGGCGTTCAACAACGGCTTCGATTTCAAGGAAGTGATTGAACGCGTGCGTATCGATGTCTCGCACGCGCACTTCTGGGACATGACGGCAATCGACGCACTCGATCGTGTAGTGCTCAAATTCCGCCGCGAAGGCACCGAGGTCGAGGTGGTCGGCATGGACCAGGCAAGCAAAACATTGGTGGAGCGTTTCGCCGTGCATGACAAACCCGACACCACCGAACGTCTGATGGATGGTCATTGAGGAATACGCATGAACCGCAAAGTGATCGGTTGTATCGACGGCACCGAAACTTCCGCCACGGTGTGTGAATTCGCCACCTGGGCAGCCAGACGCATGGGCGCACCGCTGACCTTCCTCCACGTGCTCGATCGTCATCAGGATGTCGCTCCGGTAAGCGACTTTTCGGGAAACCTCAAATTGGGTGCGCAGGAAGAGTTGCTGCAGAAACTCTCCCAACTCGATGCCGAGCGCGGCAAACTCGCGCAAGAACACGGCCGCATGCTCATCGATGCGGCCCGTTCCCGCGCCACCGAACTCGGCGTCACCGCCCCCGAAGGTCTCCAGCGTCACGGCACGTTGGTCGAGACGCTGGGCGCAGTCGAAGACGAATTACGTCTGGCCGTACTCGGTCGCCGGCACGTGGGCTCCATCGACAACGATCAGCCCGTCCAGAACCATCGCCTGGAACGCGTGATTCGCGCGATCCATCCGCCCATTCTGGCCACTTCCGCACAGTACACATTGCCGGAAAATTTCATGATTGCGTTCGACGGCAGCCCGACCGGACGCCGGACCGTCGAACGTGTCGCAGCCAGCCCGCTGCTGGCGGGGTTGCCGGCACACGTAGTCGCTGCAGGCACCGGCGCTGCAATCCGCGACGCGCTGGCGTGGGCGCGCGACACGCTTGCTGCGCAAGGCTTCGACGTCACCACCGCGAACCACGAAGGCGATCCGGAAAAAGTCCTTGCCGATTATGTCCAGGAACACGCCATGGGTCTCGTCGTGATCGGTGCCTACGGCCATTCCCGCATTCGCCACCTGATCATCGGCAGCACCACCACGACGTTGCTCAGAACCATGTCTGCCCCGCTGCTCGTGCTGCGTTAAAGCGTTGTCAGCCCCTCCGTTACGCGCACGGCAAATGCATGCCGGAAGCTGTATGGGCGCCTGCCGCCACCGCCGGAAACGACGGTACACCACATCACCGCTCCGCCATCAGCGCCTGCAGAGCTACAGCCGGGGCGCCTCGCAGCGGGCACGGCAACCACTGCCCAACGTTGCCGGCAACGACCCAGCCAGCGCGCGTGCCGCTGAAACTGCTGTCTATCGCAAGCAGGCGACGCCCACCTGAAAAACACTCTGCATATTCAGGCCGTGCGGCGCGAGCGGCAAGCTCACAGGCCAGATTGGTCAAGGTACGGAAGTACAACGCGTCC
>DATGNI010000111.1:0-8543 GCA_035306825.1 Azoarcus sp.
TTTTCACAGCGCGAATGTCAGGCGCGGCTGGATGACACCCGCCGTTCGCTCGAACTTGCCACCGCCCAGCACGCCCGCGCGGCAAACGAAATCGCCACCAACGAATCCGAGCTGCTCGCCACCACCCCTGCGCACAGCGAAGCCGCATTGCAAGAAGCGCTGGAACTGCGCAATCAGCGTGAAGCCGCGCTCACCACCTGCCGCACCGCACAGGAAGCCGCTGCCACGCATTTGCGTGAAGTCGAAGAATTACGCCTTGCCACCGAACATTCTGCTGCACCGCTGCGCGAACGGATTGCCGAACAACGACTTGCCGTGCAAGCGGCGAACCTGTCCGTCGAGCAATTCACCGACCGTTTGACCGAGGTGAAAGCGGATATCGAGGCGCTGATGTCGCTGCTGCACGCCGACGATGTCAAGGAAGCCGCGCTGGCACGCGACGTCGCGCGCTTGACGCGCGAAATCAACAGCCTCGGCGCGGTCAATCTCGCAGCGCTGGACGAGCTTTCCGCAGCCGAGGCGCGTAGTAACTATTTGTCCGAACAATACGACGATCTGATGCGCGCGATCACGACCCTGGAAGACGCCATTCGCCGTATTGACCGGGAAACACGCGAACAACTGCGTCAAACCTACGACGCGGTGAATAACCACTTCGGTACGATTTTCCCGCAACTTTTTGGCGGCGGGCATGCCGAACTGGTTCTTGAGGGTGAAGAAATTCTGGATGCCGGCGTGTCCATCGTGGCGCAGCCACCGGGCAAAAAGAACAGTTCCATCCACCTTTTATCCGGCGGCGAGAAGGCCCTGACCGCTATTGCGTTGGTATTCTCCATGTTCCAGCTCAACCCCGCACCGTTCTGCATGCTTGACGAAGTGGATGCGCCGCTGGACGATGCGAATACCGAACGCTATTGCAACATGGTGCGCCGTATGTCGTCACAAACGCAGTTCATCTTCATCAGTCACAACAAAGTCACGATGGAGATTGCCGAACAACTCGTCGGCGTCACGATGCAGGAGCAAGGTGTCTCGCGCATCGTCGAGGTGAATGTGGAAGAAGCTCTGCGTATGGCCGAGCCGGTGCCAGCCTGAGTCATCGGAGCGAACATGCAGGGTACTGAAATAAGAATATGCTTGGTGAATGGCGCCAGGCAGCATAATGGGAACAACGATGGATAGCGATTTGCAAATCGGCCTGATAGTCCTTGGCCTGACGGCGGTAGTCGGTATCGTCGCGTACAACAAGTGGCAAGAGCGCAAGCACCGACGAAGTGCGGAAGAGGCCTTTCGGGGCGACCATCCCGACGTCCTGCTCGACACTGCGTCTGCGCCTCGCATCGAACCGGGCTTCAGCCAGGATGAGACGCCCGCAACGGACGGCCCGGAGGAGGCGGAACCCACCGATTCGGCGATCGCCCCACAGAAATCCACCTCGGGCCGACACACCGGCCCCGGCATTCCTTCCGTGCTCGATACGCGTGTCGATTGCGTGATCTGCATCGAATCCATTGAACCGCTTGACGCCCCCCGACTGTGGGCGGCCCAGCGGGAACCTTTGCAGGATCTGAGCAAGCCGGTGCGGTGGTTCGCCTTCGATGATGGCGACAATCTCTGGCACGAACTGTCCGCCCATAGCGCGGGTGCCTACCATTGGTTTTGCGCTGCAATGCAGATGGTTGACCGCCGCGGCCCCCTCGACGACAAGGGCTTCCATCAATTCACCAATGCCGTGCAGCGCGTGGCCGATCAGTTCCTCGCCGTGCCGGCGGACTTCCCGTTGCGCTCGAAAGCGCTCGCCAATGCCGTGGAAATGGATCGTTTGTGCGCCAGCGTTGATGTCCAGGTGGGCATCAACCTCGTTGCCAGCGGCGCGCCATTTACCGGCCCGAAACTGCGCACGCTGGCCGAAGCCGCTGGCATGCGCCTGGCCGACGACGGCGGCTTCCACGCCATCGACGCAGAGGGACGCACGCGTTTCACCCTGGTCAACCAAGAGCCGGTGCTGTTTGATGTCCAGACCATGGGCGATCTGACCACACATGGCGTGACGCTGGTGCTGGATGTGCCGCTGGTAGAGAAGGGCGGTGAGATTTTCGATGAAATGATGCACGTCGCCACGACGCTTTCCAACGCGCTCAATGCGCATATCGTCGACGACAACCGGGAACCGTTCGGCGTCGAGGCAGCCGCGCTGATTCGTGGGCAGATCGAGAAAATCCAGACGGAGATGCACACCCACCAGATTCCGTCAGGCGGAGCGCTCGCATCGAGGTTGTTTTCGGCATGAGTGGTTCGGAAACAACTGAAGTCGCCGCATGTATCGAACGACTGCGCGATGAAATCCGGGCGCACGATCACGCTTATTACGTACTGAACACCCCGACGGTACCGGATGCTGAATACGATCGTCTGTATCGCGAACTGCAGCAGCTGGAGCAGAAGCATCCGCAGCTCGTTACCGCCGATTCGCCCACTGTACGCGTCGGCGGGGCGCCCGCAGCAACCCTGACACCGGTGCGCCATGCTGTTCCCATGCTGTCGATCCGTACCGAAACCGACACCACCGCACAGGGGGTGAGGAATTTCGACACCCGCATACGCAATGCGCTGAAACTCGATGCTGACGCGCCGCCGGTACGTTATCTGGGTGAGCTCAAATTCGATGGTCTGGCCATCAATCTGCGCTATGAAAACGGAATTCTCGTCCGCGCGGTCACGCGCGGCAACGGCGCCACTGGAGAGGATGTCACACACAACATCCGCACCATCCGGCAGATTCCGCTGAAACTGCCCGACGCCGCCCCGGTGCTGGAGGTGCGGGGGGAAATCTACATGCGGCGCGACGATTTCGAACGCCTCAACGAACGGCGACGCAACGCAGGCGAGAAAACCTTCATCAATCCGAGAAACACCGCAGCCGGGACCGTCCGTCAGCTTGATCCGGGCATCGCGGCGCGTCGCCCATTGTGTTTTTTCGCCTACGGCATCGGCGCCCATGCGGGGGTAGAGCTACCGTCCACCCAAGCCGGACTGCTGGATTATCTGGCCACTCAAGGCTTCCCGGTGTGTCAGCACCGGACACTGGCAGAGGGCCCGGAAGATCTGATTGCCTTCCATGCAAAGATCGCAACATTGCGCGACAGCCTGCCGTATGACATCGACGGCATCGTCTACAAGGTCGATAGCTTTGCGCAGCAAGAGGCGCTCGGTTTCATTACGCGTGAGCCGCGCTGGGCGGTGGCACACAAATACCCTGCGCAGGAAGAAATAACCGAGTTGCTCGGCATCGAGGTGCAGGTCGGTCGCACCGGCGCATTAACGCCGGTGGCGCGACTCAAACCCGTATTTGTTGGCGGCGTCACGGTCACCAACGCCACCTTGCACAACCAGGGCGAAATTGATCGCAAGGATGTACGCATTGGCGATTGGGTGATCGTGCGCAGGGCAGGGGATGTCATCCCCGAAGTCGTTGCGCCGGTCGTTGAACGCCGCACGCGTGAGCTGGAGCGCTTTGATCTGCTTGCACGCTACCCGACCTGTCCGGTGTGCGGAGCGCACGTTGTGCGTCTCGAGGACGAAGCCGTCGCGCGTTGCACCGGTGGGCTGTTCTGCGGTGCACAGCGCAAACAGGCGTTGCAGCATTTTGCGGGGCGACGGGCGATGGACATCGATGGGCTGGGCGAAAAGATCATCAACCAGTTGGTTGACAGCGAACGTCTGAAAACGCCGGCCGATCTCTACGGCCTGAGCGTCGCGGAACTGGCCACGCTTGAACGCATGGGCGAGAAGTCTGCCAAGAATCTCGTGAGCGCGATCGACAAAAGTCGCTCGACTACACTCGGGCGCTTTATCTTTGCGCTTGGTATCCGTAACGTCGGGGAAACCACAGCGAAAGAACTCGCGCGCCACTACGGCTCACTCGACGCGATTCTTTCCGCCACCACGGATGCGCTGCAAACCGTTCCAGATATTGGCCCGATCGTCGCGCGCAGCATTGCCGAATTTTTCGCTGAACCACACAACCGAACCGTCATTCAAGCTTTGCGCGATGCCGGCGTGTATTGGCCAGAGCAGGAACCGGTCGCAGAGGCTTCCGGCGCGTTTGTCGGCAAGAACTTCGTGCTCACAGGTACGCTGCCGCACATGACACGCGACGAAGCCAAAGCCTTGATCGAATCGCAGGGCGGAAAGGTCACCGGATCTGTTTCAAAAAAAACGCATTACCTGATTGCGGGTGCCGATGCGGGGTCCAAACTTACGAAAGCCGAAAGTTTGGACATCCCCATCCTCGACGAAGCCGAGTTAGTCGCTTTGGCCGCCATCAAGACCTAATCGAGCAGAACAAGGAAATTCATGAAAAAAATCACCAAAGCAGTCTTCCCCGTCGCCGGTATGGGAACGCGCTTTTTGCCTGCCACCAAAGCGAGCCCGAAAGAAATGCTGCCCGTGGTAGACAAGCCCCTCATTCAATATGCAGTGGAGGAGGCCGTCGCCGCCGGCATCACCGAATTGATATTCATCACCGGTCGGACCAAGCGCGCGATCGAAGACCATTTCGACAAGGCGTACGAGCTGGAAACCGAACTGGAAGCGCGGGGCAAGAAAGAAATGCTGGATCTGGTGCGGAACACCGTGCCCTCCCATGTGAACTGCATTTATATCCGTCAGGCTGAAGCCCTCGGTCTCGGTCATGCAGTGATGTGTGCTTCGCACATCATTGGCGAGGATGAATCCTTTGCCGTTCTTCTCGCTGACGATCTGCTCGACAATCCCGGCGGCAAGCCAGTGATGCAGCAAATGACCGAGGTCTACGATTATCACCGCTGCTCGGTGCTGGGCACGATGGAAGTCCCGCGCGAAAACACCAATCAATACGGGATCGTCAGTACCGAAGGCGAAAACGGTCAGACCATGCGCGTCTCGGGCATCATCGAAAAGCCGAATCCGGCAGACGCGCCGAGCACTCAGGCCGTAGTGGGGCGCTACATCCTCAGCCCGCGCATTTTCGACCACCTGCGTTCTCTCAAGCCGGGGGCGGGTGGAGAATTACAACTGACCGACGCAATCGCCACAATGCTGAAGAAAGAAGCGGTGTTGTCCTACGAATTCGACGGCACGCGCTACGACTGCGGCTCAAAGATCGGCTATCTCAAAGCGACCGTCGAACTTGCCTTGCAACACCCACAGGTGAAAGACGAATTCTCGGAATATCTCGCCAGCCGGTAACTGTATGGTTCTGACCGAACAAGAGAAAACACGGTCAGGGCTTCTTCACTACTGAAAAAGCTCTTGCCTTCAGGGCACGAGAACTTCCATGAAAATGGCGCCAAAAAGGCGCCATTTTCATGTTCGAAAGGAAAACGCTCAAGCTGCCGCTGTTTTTGACGCGCGTTTACGTTCGTGCTCTTTGAGGAAGCGCTTGCGCAGACGAATACTCTTCGGCGTGATTTCCGCAATTTCGTCGTCGGCAATGAACTCGATGGCCGATTCGAGCGTGAGCTGGATCGGCGGCGTCAGGTTGATCGCATCGTCCTTGCCTGAAGCGCGCACGTTGGTGAGCTGCTTTCCCTTGATCGGATTGACGACAAGATCATTGTCGCGCGTATGAATCCCAATGATCATGCCTTCGTAAAGCTTCTCGCCCGGGCTGACAAACATGCGCCCACGGTCTTGCAGGTTCCACAATGCGAACGCTACCGCTTCGCCATCATTTTGTGAAATCAGCACGCCATTATGGCGCTCACTCATCTCCCCAGCCACCGGCGCATAATCATCGAAAACATGACTCACCACGCCGGTACCGCGCGTCATTGTCAGAAATTCTCCCTGAAAGCCGATCAGACCTCGGGCGGGGATGCGATATTCAAGACGCACGCGTCCTTTGCCATCCGGCAGCATGTCCTGGAGCTCGCCACGGCGACGGCCAAGTTCTTCCATCACGCTGCCCTGATGGTTCTCTTCGACGTCGACGGTCAGCATCTCGTACGGCTCACAGCGCTGACCGTCGATCTCGCGGAAAACCACACGCGGACGGCTGACAGCCAGCTCGTAACCTTCACGACGCATGTTCTCGAGAAGGATGGTCAAATGCAGCTCACCACGACCCGACACTTCGAAGATGTCGGAATCGTTGGTGTAATTCACGCGCAGTGCCACATTCTTGAGCAATTCCTTTTCGAGACGCTCACGAATCTGGCGACTGGTGACGAACTTCCCTTCACGGCCCGCAAGAGGCGAAGTATTCACCATGAAATTCATCGTCAGCGTCGGCTCGTCGATGGCGATGGGAGGAAGAGGTTCGGGTTTTTCCGGGGCGCACAGGGTCACCCCGATGTTGACCTGATCAATACCCGCAATCGAGACGATGTCACCCGCTTCCGCATATTCCGAAGGGGAGCGCTCGAGTCCCGAAAAGGTCAGAATCTGGCTGACCTTGCTTTTCCCTCGATTTTCATCGCCGTACAACACCACGACTTCCTGATTGGGACGCAGGCTGCCGCGTTTGATACGCCCGATGCCCAGTTGTCCCATATACGACGAATAATCGAGCGAGCACACCTGCAATTGGAACGGCCCTTCGGTATCAACCTGGGGCGGCGGAACATATTTCAAGACGGCTTCAAACAACGGGCGCATGTCTTTTTGCTCGTCCTCGAGACGTTCGACCGCAAAGCCGGACAGCCCGGAAGCATAAATCACCGGGAAATCCAGCTGTTCTTCGGTCGCGCCTAGCTTGTCGAACAAATCGAAGGTCTGGTCGACCACCCAATCCGGACGTGCGCCCGGACGGTCGATTTTGTTAACCACAACGATCGGCTTGAGCCCCAACGCCAGTGCTTTGCGCGTGACAAAGCGAGTTTGCGGCATCGGGCCTTCCTGCGCATCGACGAGCAATAGCACGCTGTCGACCATTGACAGAACGCGTTCCACTTCACCCCCGAAATCCGCGTGTCCTGGAGTATCGACGATGTTGATGTGGGTGTTTTCGTACTGAATGGCGCAGTTTTTCGAAAGGATGGTAATACCGCGCTCTTTCTCGATATCTCCCGAATCCATCACTCTTGTGGCGACCTGCTGATTCTCACGGAAGGTGCCGGACTGACGCAGAAGTTGGTCGACCAAAGTGGTCTTGCCGTGATCGACGTGGGCAATAATTGCAATGTTACGGATGGCGCGGGACATGGGAAAACCCTGAAAGAGCGGGGAAACCCAATATTCTAGCACGCACTAATGATAATCCCTCAGGGACAAACGATCGGGCTGGAGAAAGCTTATAATCCGGCAACGCCTGATGGAGAACTGAATGCTCGCAATTATCGGTGGCAGTGGTCTTTCACGACTTTCCACACTCGACGTTGTACGCCGCGAAATCGTGCGTACGCCTTATGGCATACCGTCCGGACCCATCATATTCGGTCAGCTGTGCGAAGAACCGGTGATGTTTCTCGCGCGTCACGGTTTCGGCCATACCATTCCGCCGCATCTCGTAAATTACCGCGCCAACATCTGGGCGTTGCGCGAAGCGGGTGCCCGCGCAGTCCTGTCGGTGGCTTCGGTCGGCAGCATCCGCGAGGATCTGAAACCCGGCACATTGATCGTGCCGCACCAGATCATCGACTACACATGGGGGCGCAGCGCCACCTTCTTTGATCGTACCGACGAACCCGTGCGTCACATCGATTTCACGCATCCGTACAACGCCAATTTACGTCAGCACATTCTGGATTGCGCCGCGCACGCAGGAGAGCCGATGATAGATGGCGCCGTCTATGCCGCCACACAAGGGCCACGCCTTGAAACTGCGGCCGAAATCAATCGTCTCGAACGCGACGGGGCCGACGTTGTCGGCATGACCGGGATGCCGGAAGCGTCCCTCGCACGGGAAATCAACCTTCCCTATGCCGCCATCAACATCGTGGCAAATTTTGCGGCGGGGCGAGGGGATAGCGTCGAGCGCATCGTTTTCCAGAACATCGAGCAAACCCTCACCGAGGCGATGGAACGTGTGCGAAAACTACTGGACTCCATCTGTCAAAAAACCGGCAAAGACATTGAACTGAATATCAATGGCAAATAGATAAAGGCCCCAGAAAAAAAGGGTCCTGGACGGCCAACCACACACAGGGCCGCGGCGCGGTTTCCTTGCCGCAATGGCGGCCTGTGATGCGGATCAGCGCCTCACCAGCACCAGCGCAAAACCATCCTCACGGTTTTCCCAGCAACATTCTTCTGTGAATCCCGCTTCCGACAACAGCGCGAACATGCTTTTTTGCGTGTGTTTGTGCGAGCTTTCAACCCAAATCGGTTCATTTTCGGCCAAATCAAGCACCAGATCAGAGGCGGGGATGCTTACGCGTTGTGCCCATCGGCTCACCAGCCAGGCTTCAATGCGGGCGGCTTGGGCATTCCAGGTGACGCGATAGTCGAAACCATCAAGATCAAAATCTCCACCCAACTCCCGATTGATGCGTAGCAGAAGATTACGGTTGAATGCCGCCGTAACGCCCAGAGGGTCGTCATAAGCAAGCAACAATTCATTC
>DATGNI010000112.1:0-9519 GCA_035306825.1 Azoarcus sp.
CAACTCCCCGTAGGGAATGAAACGCACGGGCTCGCCACGGACAATCGTGGTCTCCGGTGGCACATCGAGCAGACCTTCTGCCCAGACGATTGAAGACAGCGCCGCCGAACCTTGATGCGCATGCAGGATGACACCCTGCTCTCCGATGCGCGCACGCAGGAATTCGCGCCGCCGGTCAGGCTTGGGCCAATCAAAATCTGCCGGCAAGGTCAGCGCACGCGGCTCGCGGCGCGCAGCCCCCTGCGTCGCGAGCAGGAAGGGACGGACCATCAGCAAAAAAGTAACAAAGCTCGAGACCGGGTTGCCTGGCAAACCGATGAAGGCTGCCGCATGCACCCGGCCGTACGCCAGGGGCTTGCCCGGTTTCATCGCGATCTTCCACATCTGGATCGAACCTTCAGCCTCTACCGCAGGTTTGACATGGTCTTCCTCGCCCACCGACACGCCGCCGCTGGTCAGGATCAGATCATGGCCTTCAGACGCCGTACGCAACGCTTCACACGTCGCCTCGAAATTGTCCGGCACGATGCCCAGATCCAACACCTCGCAACCGAGCTGTTCGAGCAAGGCTCGCAACTGATAGCGGTTGGAGTTGTACACCCCGCCCGGCGGCAATTCTTCGCCCGGCATCATCAATTCGGAACCGGTTGAAAACAGCGCCACCTTCACGCGCCGCAGCACCGGCAGTTGCGCGGCTCCGACCGCCGAGGCCAAGCCCAATTCTGCCGGGCCAATGCGCGTTCCGGCCGGCAGCACAATCGCCCCCTTTTCCACTTCACTGCCCGCGCGACGAACGAATTCACCCGCCTTGGGTTGGTGATTGATGGTGACCCGCTCGCCCTCCACTTCGCACAGTTCCTGCATCACCACCGCATCCGCACCCGCCGGAAGCGGCGCACCGGTGAAAATGCGTGCGGCGGAACCGGCTTCGAGCGCGTGGCCGACGCTTCCGGCCGGAATGCGCTGACTGACCGTCACGCTCATGCCGGGCGTGATGTCGGCGGCACGCACGGCGTAACCGTCCATCGCCGACATGTCCAGGTCGGGCATGGAAATGGGCGAACGCAGATCGGACGCGAGAACGCGACCACACGCGACCACGGTATCGGTCATCTCGACTTCAGTGACCGGGCGGGCATAACTCAGCAATTGAGTCAGCGCATCGTCAAAGGAAAGCAGATCTGATTTCATCGGCGGGAAGGATGCTCCAAGATGAATTGTGCGATAACCGGCGCATCATTGAGCGGCAGTACTGGATGTGGACAGTCAATAGTGCAAGCCGTTGCAATGGCGACCACATTCGGGTTCTCGGGCCACAACGGTGTCTTGCCGTTGGCTTCGCGCCAGACCTCGATTTTGGGGATCGGCGCAGCCTTGAACCCTTCCACCAGCACCACATCGCTCGGCGCAAGCAAACGAAGCTGCTCGTCCAGCCCGGGTTCGGGCTCATCACGCAATTCGTTCATCAAAACCCAGCGTTTGCCCGACAACATCAGCACGCGCGCTGCGCCGGCTTCTCGATGTCGCCACGAATCCTTGCCTGGACGGTCCAGATCGAAACCGTGGTGCGCATGCTTGATGACCGAGACCCGCAGCTTGCGGGCGGTAAACTCCGGGATGAGTTTTTCGATCAGGGTCGTCTTGCCCGATCCCGACCACCCAGCAATGCCGAACACGATCATGATCGGAACTCTACGCAGTTAAAATACAAGCATAACAAATAAGCGTGCCAAGCTATGCCGACACACTCAGAAGCACTCTTTTGCCCCGCTGGAGGCTCTGCAATACATCATGTTAACAGCCGTGTCCTCTGAAGTGATTGCGGTAGGCGAGCCGCCACGCACCCCGCTGATCGAATTCAACACCCAACGTCTGCGACTGCGCCAGTGGCGCGCGGGCGACATCAAGCCTTTCATCGCGATGAGCGGCAACCCGAAGGTGATGGAGTTCTTGCCGGATGTGATGCCCCCGGGGGACAGTCGCGCTGTGGCGCGGCGCATTCGCAGCCTGATTGCCGAACGCGGCTGGGGACTGTGGGCAGTGGAAGAGATTGGCGGCGCGCCGTTCATCGGCTTTGTGGGGCTTCACGTGCCCAGTGCGGAGTTGCCGTTTGCACCGTGTGTCGAAATCGGCTGGCGGCTCGCGCCCCCATTCTGGGGTCAGGGGTATGCGACGGAAGCGGCGTTCGGCGCGCTGAAAGCAGGCTTTGAACGCATTGGTCTCGACGAAATCATATCGTTCACCGCACGGCTCAACCGTCGCTCCGAAGCGGTCATGCAGCGACTGGGCATGCAGCGCCAGCCGGGCACGTTTCGCCTTCCCGGCTTACCGCCCGACCACCCGCTGAGCGAGCATGTATTGTATCGTTTGCAACGAACAGACTGGCTGAACGCACAGGTCTGACAAGGTGCCCACGCACCATTATTTGTCCGTATTCCTCATGGAGACGAAAGCGTGAATCTTTTCCGGCCAGCACGCGACTTCATTTTATTCTGGTGGCATATATTGCGCGGCGCGACCCAATTATGGTTGGAGCGCAATGCGTTCAGCTATGCCGGATCGCTCGCGTTTTACACCCTGTTCTCGCTCGCGCCGACGGTGATCATTGCGGTGACGGTCATCGGACTTTTCTTTGGCGAAGATGCCGCGCAAGGGCAGATCGTCGCGCGTCTGTCCGAGGTGATGGGCACAGGCGCGGCCTCGGCGATTGAACAAGCGGTCTTCAATTCCCGCATCTCCGAATCCGGCCCGCTGCCAACGTTGCTGGGTGTCGGCGCACTGATCGTGGGGGCCTCGACCGTATTCGCCCAGATGCAGTTCTCTCTCAACGTGATCTGGGGCGTTTCGCCCAAACCCAGCTACAACAGCATCCTGCGTTTTATCCGCAGCCGGGTGCTTTCTCTCACGGTGGTGCTGGCGATCGGCTTCATCCTGCTCGTCTCGCTGGCGGGTGGCGTTGCGTTACAAGCCGCGTTGCGGGCGGCGGAAAACGTCGTCCCGGCCGTCTCGGCGCTCCTCGGAGGCTTTGAATTCGTCCTCTCCCTGGCCGTGATTACCGCCCTCTTCGCCACCATCTTCAAAGTCTTGCCCGATATTGTCTTGACCTGGCGCGACGTTCTCCTCGGCGCGCTCGTCACCGCAGTGCTGTTCTCGCTCGGACGTTACGGCATCGCGGTATATCTCACCCACACTGCCACCGCCTCGACGTATGGCGCGGCCGGTTCGGTGGTGGTCATCCTGTTGTGGGTGTATTACTCCTCGCTGTTGTTGCTGTTCGGAGCAGCCTTCACAAAAGTCTATTTTCAGGCCTGCAAACGCACGATCGTGCCACGCAACAGCGCCGTGCTGGTGCGCCATGAGCTCATCGAGCACGGCGCACCGGCCACCGCCACACTCACCGCCGCAGACAATCCCGTCGAGGATATGGACGAAGACCTGCGGAAAAAGGCATGCTGAAAGCCTGCATTCTTCAGCATGTTCCATTCGAAGGCCCCGGCAACATCGCCACGTGGCTGAGCGCGCGGAACGCTCAAATCCGCACCGTACGCGTATTCGCCGGAGATCCGCTACCCGCGCCGGCTGAGGTCGATCTGGTGATTGCGCTTAGCGGGCCGATGAGCGTTCAGGACGAATGGTTTCATGACTGGATTCCGGCCGAAAAACGCTTTCTTTCCGCCTGCATCGAACAACACAAAGCGGTGCTCGGCATCTGTTTCGGCGCCCAGTTGATAGCCTCCGCGTTGGGCGCAAAAATCAGCCCGAACGAACACCGCGAAATGGGCTGGTTCGACATTGTGCCCACGTCCGAAAACGAGCACGTTTTTCGTTTCCCCGCCAACATGAAAGTGCTTCACTGGCACGACGAAACCTTTGACCTCCCACCTGGCGCCCAGCGCATCGCACGCAGCGAAGCCTGTGCGAACCAGGCCTTCCAGTTCGGCGAACGGGTCATGGCGCTGCAATTTCACCTTGAAACCACGCCGGAGAGCCTGGACGCGCGCCTTGAAACCTATGGTGACGAACTCGAACCCTTGCCATTCGTTCAAGACGAAGCCGCAATTCGTGCCGGATTACCCACAACCATGGCGACGAACCACCAATGGCTGAGCGCCGTGCTCGACTGGATCACTCGCCAACCAGCCAAGT
Source organism: Azoarcus sp. (assembly GCA_035306825.1). Taxonomy (GTDB): domain Bacteria; phylum Pseudomonadota; class Gammaproteobacteria; order Burkholderiales; family Rhodocyclaceae; genus Pseudazoarcus. The sequence goes on from DATGNI010000112.1 coordinate 4,147, forward strand.
CCGAATAAAAAACGGGGTTCCAAAGAACCCCGTTTTGCATGAATCCATGAATCCGACCCGTTTTCAGCCGCTCGTCACGAGCGCGTCACTCACGCCCATCACATACATGGCAATCATGCCGATCGCCCCGGCAGCGATCACGTAGTACAAGGTCGGCAAAATGGTCTTGCGCAAGGTCACCCCTTCCCGTCCCAGCAAACCAACGGTCGCCGAAGCCGCCACCACGTTATGGATTGCGATCATGTTGCCCGCTGCCGCGCCGACAGACTGAAGCGCCACCATCATCGTGCCGGACAAACCCAGCAATTCCGCGGTGTTGAACTGGAACTGCGACAGCATCAAGTTCGACACCGTATTGGAACCGGCAATAAATGCGCCCAGCGCACCGACCGACGCAGCGAAGAACGGGTAGACGTCACCCACGCTGCTCGCCACGAACTGCGCCATGGCGACCGGCATGGAGACCAGATCTGCACCGTTTACGCCCGAGTTGATCAGAATCCGCACCATCGGGATGGTAAAGATCAGCACAAAACCGGCGCCCAGCAACGTTTTGCTCGATTCAGTGACCGCTGCCGCAAGCTCTCCCACGCGCATGCGATGGAGAAAGAAGGTCAGCAGCACGACCATCACGAGAATGCCCCCCGGCAGGAACAACGGCTCAATGCTACCGCTGACGCCCTCTTCACCGAGAATGTCCGACCAGCCGAAACTCCACGCCGTCAGTACGGCCTTGAATTCCGGAATGGTGCGCGAAGCCACGAGAATGAGCGCCAGCAACAGATACGGCACCCATGCCATCCGAGTCGAAATGGGTGTTTTGCCGGCAACATCTTCGAGTTTCATCTCGATCTTGCCCATCCATTCCACCGGCCATTCCTTCGGATCAGCGAAGTCCCAGGTGGTCTTCGGCATCAGGAAACCTCTCTTCGCCGCAGACAGAACGATCGCCAGCCCCACCAGACCACCGATGATGGACGGAAACTCGGGGCCAAGAAAAACCCCCGCTGCCACATACGGCACAACAAAAGCGATCCCTGTAAAAATCGCAAACGGTGCAACCTCCAGGCCTTCACGCCACGATTTGTTGCGGCCGAAGAAATGCGTCAGGACCATCACCAAAAACAACGGCATCAGAATACCGATGATGCCGTGCGTGATCGCAACCCGACTGACGATGGTTTGAAAGAAAATTTCCCAGGTGCTGCCGTGGGTGATCAGTTGCTCGCTCAGACCAGCGCGATCAAGCCCCGCCCCAACCCCTACCAGCATGGGCGTGCCCACTGCCCCGAACGAGACCGGCGTGGACTGCACCATCATGCCGAGCACGACGGCGGCCAACGCCGGAAAGCCCAGCGCCACCAACAACGGTGCAGCAACGGCCGCTGGCGTACCGAAACCGGAGGAGCCCTCGATAAAGCAGCCGAACAGCCATACAACGATCAACGCCTGCACCCGGCGGTCGGGAGTGATGTTGGCGAAGCCCGAACGGATGGCGGTGATGCCGCCAGAATGTTTGAGCGTATTCAGCAGCAAAATCGCCCCGAAAATGATCCACAGAATCGAAGCGGTGAGGATGAGCCCCTGCAGACTCGACGCCAGCACCCGATTGAAGGTCATTTCCCACGCCCACAGGCTGATGCCTGCAGTCGTCACGAAAACCACCGGCATGGCGAACTTGGCGGGCCACCGAAAACCCAGCAGGAGCACCCCGGCCAGGATCAATGGCACAAATGCCAGCAACGACAAGACTGTCTGATTCATTGTCGGAAACTCCCCGTATGTGCGCCCTCTTTACTCGACGCGTACTCGGTTGCACGAACCACCCACAAAAAAACGTAAAGAGCAGCCATCAAGCTCTCCTGCCGTCGTCACCCAGCGGATCATGTGCTGGTCAAAACGATTTTTACACGACCGCCTTCCCCGAATCTTACACAAGGCTCTTTGACTTCGATCCAGCACGCGAAACGGCTTTGGGTTCGAATCCGAGCGGATGCCTGGCTAGTCCCAATGAACGTCACAAAAATTGTTCTTGGCCCGCCCCAATCGTCTCCGTGGCCGCATCACGTTCCCGCACACACGTACCGCACAGCGGAGCGTTTCATCAACAGGCCGCCAGATAGCGAAAGTCTGCTCTGCTGAAGGCGGGGAATCAAAGACTGAAAAGCCCGTTTTCCGAATGTTGCACTTCGTCACGATCCACCCCCGCAAGATACCGTCGGAGCGAACTATGCTGGGTGAGCGGTGCCTCCGCATTCATCTGAAAACATTCTGGAGACCCTCATGAACACCCTGCGTTACCTGTTCCTCGCTGCTGGACTCATCACTGCGCCCGCCTTCGCGTCACCAACTGCAAGCGCGGAATTCATTGGTGTGGAGGGCGAAAAACTCGGCGCAGCAAGCCTGGTTCAAACACCCTCCGGCGTCCTGATTCAAGCCCGGCTTCAGGGTCTTCCGGAAGGCGAACACGGTTTTCACATTCACGAAGCAGGAAAATGCGAAGCGCCGTTCAAAAGCGCAGGAGGCCACTTCAATCCCGACAACCGCAAACATGGCTTGATGACCGAGGATGGCCCGCACGCCGGCGACATGCCCAACATTCACGTTCCCGCCTCAGGCGAGTTGCGGACGGACGCGCTCAACACTTTCGTCACGCTTGAAGAGGGGCAACCCAATAGCCTGCTTGGCGGCGAAGGAACTGCGCTGATGATCCATGCCGGCCAGGACGACCATGAGAGCGACCCCGCCGGTGACGCCGGCGCCCGCATTGCCTGCGCGGTGATCGAATGAACGCATCACGCATCCTGATGTATGCGGTTGCCGCGACCTGCGGCGTGCTGCTCACGGCCTGCGCCGGTTCGGAAACGGATCGCGAACAGCTTGATCTGAACACGCGGCAGCACGTCAAGGCACCGATCGAGAATGCCGCGTTGCTGATCAGGGAAACGCACCCCGCTCAGTACGCCGTGCAGATCACCTCCGGCCTGCCCAACGGCTGCGCATCTTTCGAGCGCGTTGAAGTTTCCTCCGAAGGACGCAGCTTCAACGTAGCCGTCTGGAACTCGTTGCCGGCGGACCCGCGTATAGCGTGCACCATGATTTACCGCACAACGGTCAACACTGCCGAGCTTGGCAATGCTTTGATTCCGGGACAGCAGTATCAAGTCACGATCAACGACGACACGCGGCTTGAGTTCACCGCCCGCTGAGCCTTTTGCGTCAAACGTCAAACTTATGCGGCGGGCAATACCGCCGCTTTTTTTGCACACTCATCCGCTGCAAAATGGACGCAACTGCCAAAAACGTCGGCACTGAAACTCCGCTTCGCATTGAGCGAGCTGACGATCGTACGCCGACGCGGTGGCGCTGACCGCTCGCGCGCTACGACGCACCGCAGGTTTACGTTTCCAGCTGCCGCTACGGTAGCCGCCAGCGCCTTCGTGATACGCAAGATAAAGGTGTTCGGTGTTGTGCAACGAAATGCCCACCTGACGCTGCGTCTGCCGGTTATACCACCCGACGAAATCGGTCGCGTCTTTCATGTCCGAACGACTGGACATCCAGCCCCCCGCGTCGGCCTTGTATTCGCCCCACACCGGATCCTGCGCCTGAGCATAGCCGTACGCGGAAGAGGGGCGGAAGGTCGGAATAAAACCCAGGAATTTCTTGCGCGGCGGACGAATATGGCTGCGAAAACCCGACTCATGCTGAATGAAGGCCATCTGAGTGGCAATCGGCGTTCCCCACTTCTGTTCCGAAGCGCTCGCGTAGTCATACCATTTCGGGTTCTCACGGAATATTTCGCAAAGATTCCCCTGATGACTCGGGGGCGCCGGCGCGAATATTGAGCAACCACTCACCAACACCGCGGCGAGCACGCCCGTCCACACGACGGGTCGGATTCTGTGAGCAGATCTCACCAACATTTCCTCTTTTCGGCAATTTTCGTACATCGATTTCCTGCCCAGGCGTCGGTCCGCCTCCACCTGGGGTTCATTCAGCCAGAAACTCACGCCAACACGCCTTCGCATCAACAGCTGTCGACGACGCACGCAGACCGCAATGTTCCGCGTCACCCGGACGACCGCTCACGCCGACCCCCTTCTTCCGACATGTCATGCAGCGCCTCACGCCGAACACAACATGAGCATGAACAGCGCGTTCGGGAGGATGTGCCATCATGATTTTCTGTCAAGCGGGCGATTCGCTTCTGTGGCCACGTTGCACGTTTTTTTATACTTCGCTTGAGTCAAAATGTAATCCTGACTAGAGTACGTTACACACCCAGCCACATTGTTGGCTCGCCTGCCGCAGATCTGTTGGAGGACCCCTCATGAGCGACCGCACGCCTCTCTCCGCCCGCCAGGAAGAACTGCGCACTTTCCTCTTTCTGTGCATTGTCACCGCACCCATCCTCGCAGTACTGATCGTCAGTGGTTACGGTTTCGGGGTCTGGATATTTCAGATCCTCACCGGACGCCTCCCCACTGGTTAAACGAGACGCTGTCATGCCTCCTTCCTCGAACATCCCGGAAATACACATTGCCGGCGTGCTTGTTCACGCGCGTCCGGTCGACGTGGCTCCCGTCGCCGCCCTGCTTACCGCGATTGATGGCGTCGAGGTCTACGAAACCACCCCTGAAGGCAGGCTGATTGTCGTGTGCGAAAGCACCAGCTCCAGAGGCGTATTCGAACGCATTGAACGCATGCGTGATCTGCCCGGAGTCGTAGACACTGCACTGGTTTACCAACACGCAGAACCCGCTGCGGAAATGGAAAAGGAAATTCCCGATGCTGACCCGACGTGATTTCATCAAACAATCTGCTGTTGCCACCACAGCCGCTGCCGCGGGCATCCCTGGTTACTCTCAAATCATCACCGATGCCACCCGTACCCATCTTGAATGGTCCAAAGCCCCCTGTCGTTTCTGTGGCACCGGCTGTGGCGTCAACGTTGGCGTCAAGGACGGCAAGGTCGTCGCCACGCACGGTGACATTCAGGCCGAGGTCAATCGTGGCCTGAACTGCGTGAAAGGTTATTTTCTTTCCAAGATCCTGTACGGCGCGGATCGGCTGACGCAGCCATTGCTGCGCATGAAAAACGGGAAGTTCGACAAGAACGGTGAATTCGAGCCGATTTCCTGGGATCAGGCCTTCGATGTCATGGCCGAGCAATTCAAACGGGTGTTGAAGGAAAAGGGCCCCACCGCGGTCGGCATGTTCGGTTCGGGTCAATGGACCATCTGGGAAGGGTACGCAGCATCCAAACTGATGAAGGCGGGCTTTCGCTCCAACAACATCGACCCCAACGCCCGTCACTGCATGGCTTCGGCCGTTGCCGGCTTCATGCGCACCTTCGGCATGGACGAGCCG
>DATGNI010000113.1:0-3082 GCA_035306825.1 Azoarcus sp.
GCCAATCAGACCCGCTTCCTGCGCGAAGACGGCATCGTCATGGTCGCGACCATCGCTTTCGGGATGGGCATCGACAAACCTGACGTGCGCTTCGTCGCCCACCTCGACCTGCCCCGCTCGATCGAGGGTTACTACCAGGAAACCGGCCGCGCCGGGCGGGACGGCCTGCCCGCCGAGGTGTGGATGGCGTGGGGCGCGCAGGATGTTGTGCAACAGCGACGCATGATCGACGAATCAGAAGGCAGCGAGGAATTCAAACGTCGCGCTCGTGCCCGGTTGGACGCGCTGGTCGGACTGGTCGAAACGGTGGCCTGCCGGCGGCGTCACCTGCTTGCGCATTTCGGCGAAGAATCCACCCCCTGCGGCAACTGCGACAACTGTCTCACCCCGCCGCGCACCTGGGATGCCACCGACGCCGCACGCAAGGCGCTGTCATGCGTCTATCGCACCGGCCAGCGTTTCGGCGCAGCACACCTGGTCGACGTCCTGCGCGGGCAGCGCACCGACAAGGTCACCGAGTGGTCCCATGACACGGTCAGCACTTTTGGCATCGGCGCCGACATCGATGAACAAACCTGGCGCACGCTGTTTCGTCAGCTCATCGCACGCGGCCTGCTCGCGGTGGATCACGACCGTCACAATTCACTCATGCTGACCGATCTCACCCGCCCGTTGTTGCGCGGCGAGGAAAACTTCGCGATGCGTATCTCGCCTGAACGCAAACGAAGCCGTCGCAGCTCCCGCCGTCCGGTGGACATCCCGGATGGCGTACCGCAGACAGTCTTCGACCGTTTGCGCGCATGGCGCATGGAAACCGCGCGTGAGCGCGACGTGCCGGCTTACGTGATTTTCCCGGATGCCACGTTGCGCGAAATTGCCATTGCCCGTCCGGCCTCCCTGGCCGAACTGCGCACGATTTCCGGCGTCGGCGATCGCAAGCTCGAAGCCTACGGCAAAGCAATCATCGAGATCGTCGAACAGACGGTCTGAGTCGGCAAAGCGCCGGTTCAACGCGCCCTCAGCGCCTCCTCTACCTCACTTGCGGCGCAGCTGCGCGAATTTCTCACGAAATTTGGCCACCTTGGGCGCGACCACGTACTGGCAATACGGCTGTTCGGGATGCTGAACAAAGAAATCGTAATGGATTTCTTCGGCCGGCCAGAAATGCACGCCGGGCTCTTCCACCTGCGTCACGATCGGCTCCGGGAAAACGCGCTGCGCTTCCAGTTCCTGGATCATCGCCAGCGCCGTCTGCTTTTGCGCATCATTCGTCGGAAAAATCGCGGAACGATATTGCGTACCCACATCTCCGCCCTGGCGGTTGAGCGTCGTCGGATCGTGGATCACGAAGAAAATTTCCAGCAAATCACGGTAGCTGATTTTCTCCGGGTCAAACTCGATGCGCACGGCCTCGGCATGGCCGGTGGTGCCTTCGCACACCGCACCATATTCCGGGTTCTCAACCTCGCCTCCGCAATAACCGGGCGCAACGGAATGCACGCCCTTCACTTCGCGATACACGCCATCCAGACACCAAAAGCATCCACCAGCGAGAATCGCAACCTCGTTCTTCCGCCCTTCGACTTCATCCGTCATTCTGTTCTCCATTTCGATCCACTCCCTTGAGCACAACTGCGCCACGCACTCTCTCGCGATCGCTCTGGCCGGCGCGTACTCAGCGGAATGTAATCGTGTAATACGCATCCCCCGCGTTGTCATCGCCCCCGCCGCTGGCAACCAGCGAGATACGCCGCGTGAGTTGATAGGTCATTTTCACCAAACTATCGGCCCCGCCAAGGCCTTGTTCAAAGGCTAAAAACAGATCCGGCGACAAGCGTTTGCCAATTGTCACCACCTGCCCACCAATCCCGCTCGAACCGCCCACGCGACCGCCGTCCACCACCTGACTGCTCGCCATCGAACCTCCCGAAGACTGTCCAATGCTGAACTCATCCACTCCCAGGCTCTTCGACAGTGAATCCGTCATATTGCCGCCGAGCATCGCTTGCGCGGCGGGCAACAACATCGCCAGATCGCCTCCACCTTCTCCCGATGGTGCGCGTCCAAGCATGATCCAGGACAGTTTCGCCGGATCCGGCACATCCGGCTGCGACACCAGCCGGATCACCGGACGGCGCGCAGTACCGGTTACTGAAACACCGGCCTCGACTTCCAGCCCTTTGCGCAAGGCAACAATATTCAGTCCCGGATTTCCCAGCTCGCCCTGGAAATTGATCATCCCTCGATCAATCGTCAGATCCTGGCCATAGCCTTTGTAAACCCCGCCCGCCGTCGCAATCGAACCGGTTGCAGACATTTCCTCACCGGGTCGCATGCGCAGGCTCAACTCGCCCGTCAGTCGAGTTTCCAGCCCCAGCGCTGACAGATGAAGCGCTTCACCCAGCCGCACATCGATGTCAGCACTCACATCAAAACCGCCCGTCTCCGCCGTGTCTTCTTCGTCCTCTCCGACAAGAATCACGACATCATTCGACAACGACGGCGGCGGCGTTTCAGCGAATTCAATGTAGCCTGCGTCCGCGCGAAATTCTGCGTCGAGCACGAGACCGCTCCAGGTCGTCACCGCCTCGCCTTCACCCGACAGCAACAGCCAGCGGTCCGGTCGTTGCAGCACCGGCAAACGATCGGCCTCAAAATCAAACAACCCGTCGCCACTGGCAAGATCGACCACGCCGGTGGCGATGAACCGCCCCGGCGTGGCAATCAGCTCATCAATACGCATCGTGTTGTTGGCAGGGCGCACGCGGTTGGGGGTGATGAACTCCAATCGTTCCAGCCGCAACCAATCTCGATCAAAGGTGGCCAGCAGTTCGCCGCCCGCCAGACTCACCCCTTCCTCGACCAGTGCCGCAGCCAGTTCATGTCCTTCTATACGGCCGGAAAAATCCGGTTGTTCCGGCGTCCCGCCGAGCTCCACCTGAGCCTTCAAGGCGCCTTCAAGCTGCGTACCTTCCTGAAGCAAGCGTCCCAACCATTCGATCGACGGTATATCGAGGTCGACGCCACCTTCCAACTCTGCGCCCGGCGCGAAACGCCAACCGGCCTCGGCATGATTTTCTAT
>DATGNI010000114.1:0-8042 GCA_035306825.1 Azoarcus sp.
GGCGCTGACCAGCTCGCCGGCCGCGTGCGCCAGCAAGGCGCGCACGCGCTTGCCGCCACCCAGGACGGCGTAGCGCATCGCCGTGTGCAGCGTCTGCGGGGCCAGCGCGGCGTCAGGCAACAGGGTGGCGAGTGCCTGTTCGGTGCGCTGTTGGATCGAAGACATCCAGAGGGGGAAGTCTTGAGCGTTCACGCGCGATTTCCTTCGTCTGCATCCACGAGTGTGTCGCCTTCCAGCTGACGGACGCGTTGTTCGGCGTTGCGCAGGGTGTCCTGGCAGTAGCGTAGCAGGCCGACGCCGCGCTGATAATGATCGAGCGCCTGTTCAAGCGTGATTTCGCCGGTTTCCATCGCGCGCACGATGTCTTCAAGTTCGGTGATCGCGCGCTCGAACGAGGCAGGCGAGGCGGTAGGCTTGGTCATGGCTGGCTGAAAGCGGGAAAAGAGACAAAAAGTAATGGATCGCCGGGCTACAGGTCAAACCAGCCTGGGCGCTGGGGCAACCCGTCATGTTCGGTCGGATTTCGTGTTTTCGTTATGGGTTTGAAACTCGCGTGGCTGATTGGGGCAACCGGGCCGAACCTTTTCGGCTCAGGCTTTGCCGCTTCTGTGCCGGCGCAAAGACGTTTGCTCTGAACGCGTGCCCTTCAATCCGAACTCAGAACACGCCGGCCAATATTTAATGGTACCTGAAGCCGGCAATGACCGCTTCCCCGAAAAACAAAACGGCGCCGGAGCGCACGAGATTTCGCCGTCGGAACGAGCATCCACCCGTTCCGTTCGCCGCCGTTCCTCCGCCCTGCGCTGCGGAGCGGAGGAAAACGAAACATATTGTCAGGCTCGGCGAAACGCATCATGCGCAGGAGACAGGCTGCCGCGGCGAGGGGTCGTTCATTCTTTCGCCAGGCCGAGACGACGACAGATCTCGATGCTCAGATCGGCCTGATTCATGCTGTAAAAATGCAGGCCGGGCGCGCCGATGTCGAGCAGGCGTTGGCACAGTTCGGTGACGACATCGAGGCCGAAGGCACGGATGGAGTCGGCGTCGTCGCCGAAGGATTCGAACTTGCGCCGCATCCAGCGCGGAATTTCAGCGCCGCAGGCGTCCGAAAAGCGGGCGAGCTTGGTGAAATTGGCGATCGGCATGATGCCCGGCACGATCGGGATGGTGATGCCCAGGGCGCGCGCTTCGTCGACAAAGTGAGTGTAGGCGTCGAAGTTATAGAAATATTGGGTGATCGCGGAATCGGAGCCCGCATCGACCTTCCGTTTGAACGCGATCAGGTCATCTTTCGGGCTTTTGGCCTGAGGGTGCCATTCGGGATAGGCCGCGACTTCGATCAGAAAGCGGTCGCCGGTTTCTTCACGGATGAATTGCACCAGCTCATTGGCGTAACGCAGCTCGCCGCGTCCGCCCGCGCCCGAGGGCAGATCGCCACGCAGGGCGACGATGCGGCGGATTCCGGCAGAGGTGTATTCCTCCAGAATGGCGCGCAGTTCCTCGCGACTGGAGCCCACGCATGACAGATGCGGCGCGGCTTCCGCTCCGGTGGCGGCGATTTTGCACACGGTATTGAAGGTGCGTTCGCGGGTGGAGCCGCCGGCGCCGTAGGTGACCGAAAAGAATTCGGGTTTGAGCGCGGCGTCCAATCGAGCTTGTGTGGCACACAATTTCTCGATCCCGGCCGGAGTTTGCGGTGGGAAAAACTCGATGGACAGTCCGGTCGAGCGTTGAAATTTGGGTGTCATGTTGAAGGGTTCATCCAGATAAAAAGTTCGCAGCGTCTGTAACGCTCAACCTGTGGACAGGCTCCTGCAGCGGCGTCGACAAACCGGCGCCGCTGCAGGAGCCTGTCCACCACAGACGGACGCCGATTCAGCGGTGCATCCAGTACCCAGGTTGGTGGACGAGGACGAACCGGTTTGAGGTCGGCGTCACGGTGGCCGACTCAATAGCGGTAATGGTCAGGCTTGTACGGCCCTTCCTTGGCTACGTCAATATAGGCGGCCTGCTCATCGGAAAGCTCGGTCAGTTGTGCGTCGAGCTTCCTGAGTTGCAGACGGGCGACTTTTTCGTCGAGATGCTTGGGCAGGGTGTAGACCCCGGCCGGATAGTTTTCCGGATGGTTGAACAGCTCGATCTGGGCAATGGTCTGGTTGGCGAACGAGGAGCTCATCACGTAGCTTGGGTGGCCGGTGGCGCAGCCCAGATTCACGAGACGGCCCTGGGCGAGAAGGATGATGCGCTTGCCGTCCGGGAAGATTACATGATCGACCTGCGGCTTGATCTCCTCCCACTCGTGCTGCTCCAGCGACGCGACGTCGATTTCGTTGTCGAAGTGGCCGATATTGCACACGATGGCCTGGTTTTTCATGCGCGCCATGTGATCGTAGTTGATGACATGGTAGTTGCCGGTGGCGGTGACGAAGATGTCTGCCTTGTCGGCGGCCTCTTCCATGGTGGTCACCTTGAAGCCTTCCATCGCCGCTTGCAGCGCGCAGATCGGATCGATTTCAGTGACCCACACCTGGGCGGACAGCGCGCGCAGCGCCTGGGCGCAGCCCTTGCCCACGTCGCCATACCCACACACCACGGCAATCTTTCCGGCGATCATTACGTCGGTTGCGCGTTTGATGCCGTCCACCAGCGATTCACGGCAGCCATACAGGTTGTCAAACTTGCTCTTGGTGACCGAGTCATTGACGTTGATGGCGGGGAAGCGCAGTTCGCCCTTGGCGTGCATCTGGTACAGACGGTTGACGCCGGTGGTGGTCTCTTCGGTTACGCCGCGGATTTTGTCCAGGCGGGTGGAGTACCAGTTCGGGCTTTGCGCGAGCTTGGCCTGGATGGTCGCGAACAGTGCGCGCTCTTCATCGGAGCCGGGGTTGCTGAGCACGGAAGGATCCTGTTCCGCGTTGGCGCCCAGATGCAGCAGCAGCGTCGCGTCGCCGCCGTCGTCGAGGATCATGTTGGAGAAGGTGCCGTCCGGCCAGTCGAAGATGCGGTGGGTGTAATCCCAGTACTCTTCCAGCGTTTCACCCTTGACGGCGAACACCGGCACGCCGGTGGCGGCAATCGCGGCCGCTGCATGATCCTGCGTGGAGAAGATGTTGCACGAGGCCCAGCGTACCTCGGCGCCGAGTGCGGTGAGCGTCTCGATCAGCACCGCAGTCTGGATGGTCATGTGCAGCGAACCGGAAATGCGCGCGCCTTTGAGAGGCTGCGAGGCCGCGAATTCTTCGCGGATGGCCATCAAGCCCGGCATTTCGGTTTCGGCAATGCGAATTTCCTTGCGCCCCCAGTCGGTCAGCGAGGGGTCGGCAATCACGCAATCCTTGAAATCAGCCACAGCGTTCATGGGTAGCTCCATGTTGGGCCGGGCGGGCGAGACCTGCGATGTGCGGCTCACCCTCAACCCGGCAGGGTTGGACAGGTGAGCGCGGTTGTGGCGATGCCGCTTGACGCGGCTTCCGAGCCTGGGGCCGGGCAGAAACCCGACGCCTTGCAGCGCTCCTCGGAAACGAGGGGAGTATACCGTAGCCGGAGCGGGGCGGAAGCCCGTTTTCGTCAGCCGCTCTGTGTGCCGTGGAGATTGACGTCCGGGCGGGTGAAGCAGATGGGCGAATCCCGCGCGATACCGCGGAATTCGGTTCAGGACGTCTCGTGATGGTCGTTGTGGCGCATCAGACTGACGATCAGCGTGATGACCGTCAGCGGCAACACGTAGCCCAGCATCACTCCGGAATAGGCTTCCAGCGCCGCATGATGTTGCGCGGCAAGAACCAGCCAGGCCACGTAGGCGACGTAATAACAGACGAAAACGCCGCCTTCCCAGCGCGAGATTTCGCGTCCGGTCAGCATGATCGGCAGGCAGGCAAAGGCGACCGCGAGCATGATCCATAGGTCGAAATGACGTGCCGCATCGGAAACCGGGATGCCGCCGGGCGCGAGCAGGCCGGTGAGACCAAGGACGGCGCACAGATTGAATACGTTGCTGCCGACGATGTTGCCGATGGCAATGTCACGTTCGCCGCGCACGGCGGCGATGGTCGAGGTGGCGATTTCCGGCATGGAGGTGCCGATTGCGACCACCGTCAGGCCGATGATGAGATCGCTTAAACCGAAAGCCCGCGCAAAAACGGTTGCCGAATCCACCAGCCAGTTTGCACCGAAGACCAATAGCACCAAGCCCACAATGATGAGTGCGATCTGGACTGACCAGTGACGATCCCACCTGGCATCGGGGGGCATTTCAGCTTCAAAGTTGTCGATGGTCTGGCGTGACGCGCGGCGCGACTGAACGATCAGGAAAATGGTGTAGCACACCACCAGCGCGAACAGAATGCCCGCTTCGGTGCGTGAAATGTTGCCGTCCAGTGCCATGGCGACGAAGATCACCGATGCGCCAAGCATGATCGGCACTTCCTGGCGGATGATTTGCTCGTGCACGATGAGCGGTGTGATCAGCGCCGAAATGCCAAGAACCAGCAACACGTTCGCGATGTTGCTGCCGAGAACGTTGCCGATGGCGATATCCGGAAAGCCTGACAGGGCCGCGTTAACCGATACGGCCAGTTCGGGGGTGCTGGTGCCAAACGCCACGATGGTCAGACCGATGACCAGCGGAGAGATGCCCACCGACAGCGCCAGCCGGGAAGCGCCACGCACGAGCAGTTCAGCGCCGATTACGAGTGCAGCAAGACCAAGCAGGAAAAACAGGGCGTGTGTGAGCATGCAATGGCTAAAGCGACATGAAGGAAGAATTATAGCGTTGCGCTACTGCAGGACGGGTTGCAAATTGCGCCCCGACAAACATTGTTTCATGCGCACCCTGGTTCCACCGCAGTCAGCACAGCCCTTGCGGGAAAGCGGGTGCGTCGGTTCGATGCCGGCCACAGGCCGGTGCCGAACCGACGCACATTGAGGCTATAGCCCGGCGTCTGCGCGCAGGGCCGCAGCCTTGTCCGTGACTTCCCACGTGAAGCCCGGTTCATCGCGGCCGAAATGACCATAGGCGGCGGTGGGGGAAAAAATCGGCCGCAGCAGATCAAGCTCCTCGATGAGCGCCTTCGGGCGCAAATCGAAATGCTGCCGGATCAGCTCTTCGATCGTGCGTTCGTCGATGCGCGCAGTGCCAAAGGTGTTGACCATCAGACTGACCGGCTGGGCCACACCGATGGCGTAGGCCACCTGTAGCTCGCAGCGCGAAGCCAGCCCCGCCGCAACGACGTTCTTCGCCACCCAGCGGGCAGCGTAAGCGGCCGAACGGTCAACCTTGGACGGATCCTTGCCGGAAAATGCGCCGCCGCCGTGGTGAGCCGCTCCGCCGTAGGTGTCGACGATGATCTTGCGCCCGGTCAGGCCGCAATCTCCATGCGGGCCGCCGATGACGAAACGACCGGTGGGGTTGATGTGGTAGGTGACATCGCCCTGCAGCAGTTCTGTCGGCAACACCGGCTTGATGATCTCTTCGATCACCGCCTCACGCACCTGTGCGTGCGACACGTCCGGATGATGCTGGGTGGAGACCACAACGGTATCGATCGCAACCGGTTTGCCATGCGCGTATTTCACCGTCAGCTGGCTCTTGGCGTCCGGGCGCAGCCACGGCAGGCGGCCGTCTTTGCGCAGTTCGGATTGGCGCTGCATGATGCGATGCGCATAGTGAATCGGCAACGGCATCAGCGCAGGGGTCTCGTCGCAGGCATAGCCGAACATCAGGCCCTGGTCGCCCGCGCCCTGGTCAAAATCAATGCCTTCGCCTTCATTGACGCCTTGGGCGATATCGGGAGACTGGCGGTTGATCGCAGTCAGGATCGCGCATGACTTGTAATCGAAGCCGGTGGCTGAATCGTCGTAACCGATGCGGCGGATCACGTCCTGCGCAATGGCTCGATAGTCGGGGTGGGCGCTGGTGGTGATTTCGCCGGAAATCACCACCAAGCCGGTCGATACCAGCGTCTCACATGCAACGCGGGCGGCCGGGTCTTCAGTGAGGATGGCGTCGAGGACGCCGTCTGAAACCTGATCGGCAACCTTGTCCGGATGGCCTTCGGAAACCGATTCGGAGGTGAAGAGAAATTCCCTGCTCATCGAGTGCTCCTGAAACAAAAAAATCCCCGATTGGTCCGGCGTGGCCGGCTCCGGGGATTTTACGAGCGGCGACGCTTTAGCAGTATTTTGTCTGGCACGGATCGTCGTGGCAGACTGGGCGCCCTGCAAGTTGTCGTGTTAACTCGGCGCTTGTGAGCAATAATATATCGCTTTCCATCCTGAACCAAGCCTGCCGTCCGCGGCGCGCCCCCGACCCTTGATTACGATCTTCCGTTTCCTGTCCTGGTTGCCCTTGTCCTGGTTGCACGCTCTTGGCGTTGCAGCGGGTTGGTTTGTCTGGTGGAGTTCGCCAACCTACCGGCGCACCCTGCGCGCCAATTTGCGGGGAGCGCTGGGTGCGGAGGCCACCGATCCGGTATTGCGCGGGGCCATTGCCGGGGCGGGCAGACAGATTTTCGAATTGCCGTTCGTGTGGATGCGTCCGCTGGATGAAGTGCACCGCAGAATTGTGCGCGCTGAAGGCGGCGAACTGATCGAGCGCGCCCGGGCCGAAGGCGAGAGTGTGCTTCTGCTGACGCCGCATCTGGGGTGTTTCGAACTGTGCGCGCAGTATGCTGCGACGTTCGCACCGGTGACCGTGCTTTTTCGTCCGCCGCGCAAGGCCGCCTTGCAACCGTTGATGGAAGGTGCGCGCGCGCGCGGCCGGGTGGCGCTCGCGCCGGCCAATGCTTCCGGCGTGCGGCGGCTCGTCAAGGCGCTGCGCTCCGGAGAAATGGTCGGTATGCTGCCGGATCAGGCACCTCAACAAGGCGAGGGCGTATGGGCGCCGTTTTTTGGCCGGCCGGCCTGGACGATGACGCTGGCCGCACGCCTGTCCGAAGTGCGTGGCGTTCGTGTGCTGATGATCTGGACCGAGCGTTTGCCGCGCGGTGAGGGTTGGGCCATGCATGTGAGCGAACCGGTCGAGGCGATCGAAGGTGACACCGAGGCGCGTTGTGCGGTGCTCAACCGAGAAATCGAACGGCTGGTGTTGAAATGCCCGGAGCAATACCTGTGGGGCTATAACCGTTACAAGGTGCCGAAAGGCGTGGCCCCGCCGCAGAACGATGAGGGAGTGGCTGACTCATGAATCCTGTGCGGAGCGATAGGCGGGAGGCCGCCGGATGAATCGGATTGTGGTTTTTGGCCTGTGGCTGGTGCATTGGCTGCCGTTGCCGGTGCTGAACGCGCTCGGACATGCGCTGGGGTGGGTGTTGTATCGGGTGGCGCGCCGTCGTCGTCATATTGTGGGGGTGAATTTGCGCTTGTGTTTCCCCTCGCTCAACCATTCTGGCCGACGGAAACTGGCGCAAGCGCATTTCGCCGCGCTGGGCTGCAGTCTGGTCGAACGCGGACTGTTGTGGTGGTCATCCGAAAAACGTTTGCGCAGCTTCATTCGCGTGGAAAACGAAGAGATTCTTCAGCGGTTGTACGACGCTGGCCAGCCAGTGATTCTGCTTGCGCCGCACTTTCTGGGGCTGGATGCGGGCGGCGCACGGATCGCGATGCGGTTTGATTCGCTGTCCGTATATTCACGCCAGAGTGATCCGGTGATTGACCGCTGGTTGCTGCACGGGCGCACGCGCTTTGGCGATCAGAAGCTGATTGCGCGGGACGAAGGGGTGCGTTCGACCGTGCGTTTGATGAAAAGCGGACGTCCGTTTTATTACCTGCCGGATATGAACGCCAAGCGTAAGGAGGCGATGTTTGCACCTTTCTTTGGCATTCAGGCGGCGACAATCTCCGGTCTTCCACGCTTGGCGAGGCTTGCCGGCGCGGTCGTTGTGCCCTGCCCGACGCGCAGACTCCCCGGCGGTAAAGGGTATGTCGTGGAACTCGGCGAGCCGTGGGAAAATTATCCCAGTGGCGACGTCGAGGCCGATATTGTGCGCATGAACGCCTGGATTGAATCGGTCGTGCGCACCATGCCCGAACAGTATTACTGGGTG
>DATGNI010000115.1:0-5646 GCA_035306825.1 Azoarcus sp.
GCCATGCCGCCTACGACGAGTGCGCTGAGGTGGCCGATGCGTTCGAATGCGTTGTAGTCGAGCCAGGTCTGGGTGTTGCCCATGCCCCACCACAGGACAATGCCGAGCACGGCGAGGGCGATGACGAGGCGGGCGATGAAACCTGTCCAGCCAGGATGTGGGGTGTAGACGCCATGACGGCGCAGGGCGCGGTAGAGCAGGCCGGCGTTGAGCAGGGAGGCCAGGCCGATCGACAGTGCCAGGCCGGTGTGCTGTAGCGGCACGATGAACAGGACGTTCATGATCTGGGTGGCGGCGAGCGTGATCAGGGCGAATTTCACCGGGGTGCGCACGTCCTGGCGAGCGTAGAAGCCGGGGGCGAGGATTTTTACCGCGATCATGCCGGTCAGGCCGACGCTGTAGGCGATGAGGGCGGTGCGTGTGTGCAGTACGTCGTCGCCGGTGAATGCGCCGTGGAAGAACAGCGTGCTGATCAACGGTACGGCGAGAATGGCCAGGGCGAGGGCGGCGGGCAGGGTCAATAGCAGCGTCAGGCGCAAACCCCAGTCGAGCATCGAGGAGAACGCTTCGCCCTGGCCGTCGGAGTTGAGCTTCGACAGGCCGGGCAGCAGGATGGTGCCGAGCGCTACGCCGAGCAGGCCGGCGGGGAATTCCATCAGGCGATCGGCATAGTACAGCCAGGACACGCTGCCGCTTTGCAGGAAAGAGGCGAAGATGGTGTTGATGAGCAAGGAAATCTGCGCGACCGATACCGCAAACATTGCCGGCAGCATCAGCTTGATGACACGCTGCACGCCGGGATCGGACCATTTCAGGTCGAAGCGCGGCAGCATGCCGATGCGGGCCAGCGGACGCAGTTGCAGTGCGAGCTGCAGCACGCCGCCGAGGAAAACGGCCCACGCCAGCGCGAGGGCGGGCGGATCGAAATAGGGCGTGGCGAACAGCGCCATGACTATGAAGGAAAGATTGAGCAGCACCGGCGTGACGGCCGGGATCGCGAAACGGCTCCAGGTGTTGAGTACGCCGCCGGCAAGCGCGACGAGCGACATGAAGAAAATGTAGGGCGCGGTAATGCGCGTCATCTCCACCGTCAGGGCGAATTTGTCGGCGTCTGCGCTGAAACCGGGAGCGGTGATGTAGATGAGGAGGGGGGCGGCAATGATCCCCAGTACCGAAATGCCGGCAACGATCAGGCCAAGCAGCGTGGCGACGCGGCTGACCAGGGTGTGCGCCTCTTCTGCGCCCCGCTGATTGCGGTATTCCGCCAGGATTGGCACGAAAGCCTGTGAGAATGCGCCCTCGGCAAACATTCGCCGTAACAGGTTGGGCAGGCGAAAGGCGACGAAGAACGCGTCGGTGGCGGCGCCCGCACCGAAGCTGCGGGCGATGACGAAATCG
Organism: Azoarcus sp.; assembly: GCA_035306825.1. Lineage (GTDB taxonomy): Bacteria > Pseudomonadota > Gammaproteobacteria > Burkholderiales > Rhodocyclaceae > Pseudazoarcus. Next base: position 1,399 of record DATGNI010000115.1, read on the forward strand.
CGTACGAAACCGAGTACGCGCGAAATCAACGTCATGCCGCTGACCGTGGCGAGGGCGCGGAGAAGATTCATGCAGAGAGCCGAGAAGAGGGTTGGTTGCAAAGGCAGAGAAAACGGCGCATATTCACTCTCGTCTTTTCTCCCGGCGTGTTTCGATCGCTCAAATCCATAGCCCCTGAGGCGGAAAAAGCGTCATCATACCGGGGATACGCGCGGCCGGGCGTACGCAGTACTTGCGCAGAACGCGCTTGTGCAGTATGCTGCCGCGTTTCATAGAACCACCAAACAACGGAAGAAAACGAACATGGCCAACTCGGCTCAAGCTCGCAAGCGCGCCCGTCAGGCCGTCATGGCCCGTACCCACAACGCCAGCCTGCGCTCCCGTCTGCGCACCGCCATCAAGGCCGTGCAGAAGGCTGTTGCCAGCGGTGACAAGGATGCGGCCCAGGCGCAATTCCGCTCCTCACAGTGCGTGATCGACAGCATTGCAGACAAGAAAATCATCCACAAGAACAAGGCCGCTCGCCACAAGAGCCGCCTGTCGTCCGCGATCAAGGCGATGAACGCCTGAATCGCCTTTTGGGATGATCGGAAACGGCGGCCAAGTGCCGCCGTTTCTGTTTTCGGATTTCAAGGCAGTCATGTGGTCGTGCCCTGGCTGTCTGTACTTTCAACATGTGTTCACTTAAGATCAACGGCTTGATCTCGCGGCGGCACAGGCCGCCGCGTGCGTTTCCGGATCTTTCTTTTCCCCTGCGGGGTTTGTGATGTCGCACTTGATGAATACCTACGCCCGTTTGCCGGTGGCCTTCACGCATGGTGAGGGGGCGTGGCTTTTCGACGAGACAGGCAAGCGTTATCTTGATGCGCTTGCGGGCATCGCGGTGTCTTCGCTCGGGCACAACCACCCGCGGCTGGTGAAGGCAATTGCCGGCCAGGCCGCGTGCGTGTTGCACACGTCCAACCTGTATCGCGTGCCGTTGCAGGAAGAACTGGCTGAACGCTTGGCCGTATTGTCGGGCATGGACGAGGTCTTCTTCTGCAACTCCGGCGGCGAGGCCAATGAAGCGGCCATCAAGCTCGCGCGCTATTACGGCCATCATAAGAAGGGCGTCGAGGTTCCGACCATCATCGTGATGGAGAACGCTTTTCACGGTCGCACCATGGCAACGCTGTCGGCGACCGGAAATCGCAAGGCGCAGGCGGGCTTTGAGCCGTTGATGTCAGGCTTTGTGCGCGTGCCGTATAAGGACATCGATGCCATCCGCAAGGTGGGCGAACACAACGCCAGCGTGGTGGCCGTGATGCTCGAGATCGTCCAGGGCGAAGGCGGCATCCACATTGCCGACGAAGAGTTTCAACGTGAATTACGCCAGATTTGCGACGAGCGCGGCTGGTTGTTGATTTGCGACGAGGTGCAATGTGGCACCGGCCGCACCGGCAAGTGGTTCGGCTTTCAGCATGCGGGCATTCAGCCCGACGTGATGACACTCGCCAAGGGGCTTGGCTCAGGCGTGCCGATCGGTGCTTGCCTGGCAGCCGGCCGCGCAGCCGGCTTGTTTGCGCCGGGCAATCATGGCTCTACCTTTGGTGGCAATCCGCTCGCGTGCGCGGCGGCACTCGAAACCTTGGCGGTGATCGAGGATGACGACCTGATCCACAACGCCATCAAGGTGGGCGAAGCGATCCGTAGCGGCCTTGCCAGGGCGCTCGAGGGTGTTGCCGGGGTGGTAGACATCCGCGGACAGGGCCTGATGATCGGCATTGAGCTGGACCGCCCGTGCGGCGAGCTTGTCGGCCGTGCGCTGGATGCCGGTCTGCTGATCAACGTTACCGCCGGGAGCGTGGTGCGTTTGCTGCCGCCGCTGACCTTTACCGAGGACGATGCGGCGCATCTCGTCGATCGGCTCGCGCCGCTCGTGCGCGATTTCCTCGGGGAATGAGAACAACTCACCATGAGCAGCCCCAAACACTATCTTCAGTTCCATGATCTGGACCGCGACGAATACGCCCACGTGTTTGAACGCACGCGCTGGATCAAGGACAAATTCAAACGCTACGAGCCGTACCATCCGCTGTTCGATCGCACATTGGTGATGATTTTCGAAAAGGCCAGCACGCGTACGCGGTTGTCCTTCGAGGCAGGCATGCATCAGCTTGGCGGCGCTGCGATTTACCTCAATACGCGGGATTCGCAGCTTGGACGGGGCGAACCGGTGGAAGATGCGGCGCAGGTGGTTTCGCGCATGAGCGACATCGTGATGATCCGCACCTTCGAGCAGGAAATCATCGAACGCTTTGCCGCCCATTCGCGCGTGCCGGTCATCAATGGCCTGACCAACGATTTTCACCCGTGCCAGATCCTGGCGGACATCTTCACCTTCATCGAGCATCGCGGCCCGATTCAGGGCAAGACGGTGGCGTGGATTGGCGATGCCAACAACATGAGTTATTCATGGTTGCAGGCGGCCGAAGTGCTGGGTTTCAACGTGCACATCTCGACGCCGCCGGGCTATGCAGTGCAGCCGGAGCTGGCGGGCTTGACGGGTACGGAAAACTTCAAGGTTTTTGAAGATCCGATCGAGGCGTGCCATGACGCCGATCTGGTCACGACCGACGTATGGACGTCGATGGGTTTCGAAGCCGAAAATGAAGTACGCAAGAAGGCATTTGCCGATTGGTGCGTGGATGCCGAAATGATGGCGGCGGCCAAATCCGACGCGCTGTTCATGCACTGTCTGCCCGCGCACCGTGGCGAGGAAGTCACCGCGGATGTCATCGACGGGCCGAATTCGGTCGTGTGGGACGAGGCTGAAAATCGTCTGCACGTGCAGAAAGCATTGATGGAGTACCTGCTGCTCGGTCGGGTGAACGAGTAGCCCGGCGCCGTTCGCCGCGAATGTTTCGCTGCGCGGCGCATGAATGTGCAAGATTTGCACAAGCGCGCCTTTGCCGTGCGTTGCGACGGCAAAGAGTGGAACGCAGTGCTCGACCGGAGGCTCGGACTGTTGCGAACCCACTCGGCGCAGATCGGAAGCTAAAGATACAACCAGGGCGTCTTGAACGCCCCAACACTGGGAACTCAAATGAGTGATGTAAAAAAAGTCGTGCTCGCTTACTCGGGTGGGCTGGATACCTCGGTGATCCTGAAATGGCTGCAGGATACGTATAACTGCGAGATCGTCACCTTTACCGCCGATCTGGGCCAGGGGGAAGAGCTGGATCCGGCGCGCGAGAAGGCTTTGAAGTTCGGCATCAAGCCGGAAAACATCTTCATCGACGATCTGCGCGAAGAATTCGTGCGCGATTTCGTCTTCCCGATGTTCCGCGCCAACACCTTGTATGAAGGCGAGTACCTGCTTGGCACCTCGATTGCCCGCCCGCTGATTTCAAAGCGTCAGATCGAAATCGCGCAGGCAACGGGTGCCGATGCCGTTTCCCACGGCGCCACCGGCAAGGGCAATGATCAGGTTCGTTTCGAGCTTGGTTATTACGCGCTGATGCCCAATGTGCAGGTGATTGCACCGTGGCGCGAATGGGATCTGCTGTCGCGTGAGAAACTGCTCGCCTATGCCGAGAAGGCCGGCATTCCCATCGAGATGAAACACAAGCAGGGCGGCTCCCCCTATTCGATGGATGCCAACCTGCTGCACATCTCCTACGAGGGGCGTCACCTTGAGGATCCGGCGGCCGAGGCCGAGGAAGACATGTGGCGCTGGACCGTGTCCCCGGAAGCCGCGCCGGACGAAGCCGAATACCTCGACCTGGAATTCGAGAAGGGTGACCTGGTGGCGATCAACGGCACGCGCATGAAGCCGCACGAATTGCTCGCCAAACTGAATGAACTGGGCGGCAAACATGGCATTGGTCGCCTTGATCTGGTCGAGAACCGCTACGTCGGCATGAAGAGCCGTGGTTGCTATGAGACGCCGGGCGGCACGATTTTGCTCAAGGCCCACCGCGCCATCGAATCCGTCACGCTGGACCGCGAAGTGGCTCACCTCAAGGATGAGTTGATGCCGCGCTATGCCACGGTGGTCTACAACGGCTATTGGTGGAGTCCGGAGCGCCGCGCCATGCAGGCGTTGATCGACGAGACGCAGTTGGTCGTCAATGGCTGGGTGCGCCTCAAGCTGTACAAGGGCAACGTGATCGTTGCCGGGCGGGATTCCAAAACGGATTCGCTGTTCGATCCGACGATTGCCACCTTTGAAGATGATGCGGGCGCCTACGATCAGGCCGATGCGCA
>DATGNI010000116.1:0-3412 GCA_035306825.1 Azoarcus sp.
CGCACAATCATGGGCTGGCCGCAGATATCCGCCAATGGCTTGCCAGGCAGCCGGGTCGAAGCAAACCGCGCCGGAACAACGACGCGAAACTTCGTCATGCGCGACGCTTCCGGATGGTTTCCACTTCTTCCGCGCTCATCACTCTGGCCTCGTCTTCAAGCATTACGGGAATGCCGTCACGCATCGGAAAGGCCAGACGATCGGCTTTGCATACCAGTTCCCGTTCTTCACGCAGCAGAACGAGCGGCCCTTTACACAACGGGCACACGAGAATTTCAAGCAGGCGGGCTTCCATGTGCGAGCTTCTCCACAATACATTGCGACGCAGCCGCGTCGATCGTTGCCCTGACCGGTAAAACCCACGTTTCCGGTGGCGCGAATGCGGCGCATTTTACCGCATCCTTGGCGGTGAGGATTTTTGGCTCGCCCGGAGCGAACGCAAGATCTTCCGGAATATAGACGTGATGGTCTGGAAAGGCGTGCTCAACCACGTCAAGCCCCCCCTCACCGAGGCGGTCGAAAAAACGTTGCGGGCGACCGATTCCGGCGACCGCATGCACGCGCTGACCACGAAAATCGGCCAGCGGGCGGCGCTGTGTTCCATCGATTGATTCAAGCACGTCGCCCGTCAATTTCATGCTGAAGAGCGGCGTGCGTCCCACCGCGTTACGCACCTGCGCGGAAAGTTCGCCATGCGCAATCACCACATCAGCTCGCGCGAGCCGGGCCACACTCTCGCGCAGCGGCCCCGCCGGCAACAACCAACGATTGCCGAGCACCGCCTCATCCACCACAACAATTTCGACATCACGCGCAAGCCGATAATGCTGCAAGCCATCGTCCGCAACAATCACATCACATTCGGGATGCCGGGCGAGCAATGCACGCGCAGCGGCCGGGCGATCACGTCCGATCGCCAACGGTCGGCCGGTCATGCGCGCGAGCAGCACCGGCTCGTCACCAAACCGGGCGGGGTCGGCGGCAGAAGAAACCAACGCGGGCCCCGATTCAGTGCCGCCGTACCCGCGACTGACGATACCGGGACGAAAACCCGCGTCCACGAGCGCCTCAACGAGCCACGCGACCACCGGCGTCTTGCCACTGCCGCCGACCGCAATATTGCCGACCACCACCACCGGAACGGCCACCCCCTCACGGCGCAGCCAGCCCGCACGATACAAACCGCGACGCAGAGCGGAAAGCCCCGCAAACAGCCCCGACACGGGCAGCAGCGCACAGGCGGCCAGGCCGCGCGAGGACCAATGACGGGGCGCGTTAGAGCCCCTCGCGGGAGAGGCATTCATTTCATTCTTCAGGACTTTGTACCGCAAAGGTGATCCGCCCCATGCCCGCATGTTGCGCCGCTTGCATGACATCGACCACGCTTTGATGACTCGAGCGCGCGTCTGCGTTGATCACGATGATCGGTTCTTGACCGTCGGTAGGCGCCGCTGCGCTGAGCGCACGCGCAATCGCCGCAACTTCCGGCAGGGTGACAGCCGCATCATTGACGAGCACGTCCCCGCTCGCCGTCACCGCTACCGAAATTTCGTCGGGACGAACGTCGCTCTGCGTGCCATCGCCATCCGGGAGATTGATCTGCAAACCGGAAATGCGCGTGAACGTGGTCGTGAGCATCAGGAAAATGATGATCACCAGCACCACGTCAATCAATGGAATCAGGGTGATTTCCGGTTCATCGTAACGCCTTCCGCGCTGAAAATTCATGTTTGCCCCCGTCAGCGCTTGCGTTCGCCGTGCGCAACTTCGACAAGGCGAATCGCTTGCTGCTCCATATCGATCACGAAGGAATCAATCAGCGCACGGAAATGACGCCAGAAAATCGTCGCTGGAATCGCGATGATGAGACCAAAGCCCGTGGTGTTCAGCGCAATCGAGATCCCCTGTGAGAGTTGCTGCGGATTGGCGCCCGTTACACCTTGCGAGGCAAAGATCTCGACCATGCCGATGATGGTGCCGAACAAACCCAGCAAGGGGCTGATCGCCGCGATGGTTCCCAGCGTCGTCAGATAGCGGCCCAAATCGTGCGCTACTGCGCGGCCGGCCTCCTCAATGGATTCCTTCATGATCTCGCGCGAACTGGACATGTTGCGCAGCCCCGCGGCCAACACCCGCCCAAGGGGCGAGTGCGCTGCGACGCGTTCGACCATTCCGGAAGCCGCCTGGTTGCGATCGAGATCGTCAAGCACCGTTTCCAGCAAACCTTCGGGCACCACGCGGGAGCGCCGCAAGCTCAGCAAGCGCTCAACGATGAGTGCGACAGCAATGACGGACGTAAACAGCAGCGGCCAGATCGGCCAGCCAGAAGCCTCAAAAATCGCGAGCACGCGCGTTTGCTCCGTATCAGGAAAAGAAGCACTGTAGCGCTGGCCGGAAATCCCGACAAGCCAAAATCCGGCCGGAACACCGCGCAGGCGCCCTCACCGGAGGCCATGCCTTACCTCATGCGACACGGCGCTCCCGCCCAGAACGCTGTCGAACAACGACGGGCCTGACCAGCCAGCGGCTCATTTCGACCGAACGATCACGCCGCTCTCCCCATCAGAATCGGCGGCGTGCGAATCACGAACCTCGCCTTATGCGCGAAACGCGCGGCTATCCACAAAAGCTGTGGACAAGGCTGTGGAAAGGATGGGATGAACTGCAGAAATCCCGTTTCGATCAAGCCCTTGCGGATATCGCTGCAATCTTGCGCAACACAATTTTTTATTGAAAAACAACAGCTTGATCATAATTCTCTGTTCCCAAAGGGATTTTGATCTGTCAAGGACATTCGTTGGGCGGCTGTTAGAATCTTCAACATGTCTGAAGCACTCTCTCTTCTTGCAACTCACCGTCCCCTCAGTGTTGAAGAGCTTAATCAGCTCGCACGACAAACGCTCGAACGCGGCATTCCTCCGGTGACGGTACGCGGCGAGGTGTCCAATCTCGCCCGCCCGGCTTCGGGACATCTGTATTTCACGTTGAAAGATGCACGCGCACAGGTGCGCTGCACAATGTGGCGCAGCCGCGCGCAGATTCAGCCCTTTCGGCTTGAAAACGGCATGCAGGTCGAGGCGCGCGCCAGCGTGACCTTGTATGAGCCGCGCGGTGACTATCAACTTTCCGTTGAATCATTGCGCGCCGCGGGCTCCGGAAACCTGTTCGAGGCCTTCCTGCGGCTGAAACAGAAGCTCGAAACGGAAGGCCTGTTCGACCCCGCACACAAACGCCCCCTGCCGGACTATCCGCAACGGATCGGCGTCATCACCTCTCCCGCAGCCGCTGCCTTGCACGATGTGCTCGCAGCGCTTGCACGCCGGGCACCGGGCTTGCAAGTGATTCTCTACCCGGCTCCGGTTCAAGGGGAAGACGCCGCCGCAAAACTCACTCAGGCCGTGGCAACCGCTTC
>DATGNI010000117.1:0-11841 GCA_035306825.1 Azoarcus sp.
GGAAACTGCTTTTGCAACAACGGTACAAAGACCTCATTGAGCGCGAGACCCAGCATCGCAGGCTCATCAGGCGGCTTGCCGGTATAGGTGGAGTGGTAGATCGGATTCTTGCGCATCGTGATGCGCTGAATCGTAAACACCGGAAATTCGGCCACTTCATTGTAATAACCGGTGTGATCGCCATACGGCCCTTCCGGGGCAAGATCATCCGGGTGGATGACGCCCTCGAGCACGATCTCGGCGGAAGCCGGTACCTGCAGATCGGAATCCATGCACTGCACCAGCTCGGTTCGCGAACCGCGCAACAGACCGGCGAATTGATATTCAGACAATGAATCCGGCACCGGCGTGACCGCCGCAAGGATGGTGGCCGGATCACAGCCAAGCACCACCGCCACCGGGAATGGCTCACCCGGATGCTTCAATTGATGATCGCGAAAATCCAGCGCGCCGCCACGATGGGCCAGCCAGCGCATGATGACGCGATTTTTCCCCAGCACCTGCTGTCGATAGATTCCCAAATTCTGACGGTTTTTATCTGGCCCCCGCGTAACAACCAGCCCCCAGGTGATCAACGGCGCAGCATCTCCCGGCCAGCAGTGCTGAATCGGCAGGCGGGCCAGATCCACTGCATCACCTTCCCAGCTGATTTCCTGGCACGGCGCGGAACGCACCACCTTGGGCGCCATGTTGAGCACCTGCTTGAATACCGGCAACTTGCTCCACGCATCCTTGAAACCCTTCGGTGGCTCGGGCTCCTTGAGCACCGACAGCAAGCGACCGATTTCGCGCAAGGCCTCTTTCCAATCCCCGGACTCGCCCATCCCGTACGCCACACGCTGGGGCGTACCGAACAGATTGACGAGCACCGGCATGGTTTGCGGCTCGCCATGGGTGACCGGATTTTCGAACAACAGAGCCGGACCGCCCGCGCGCAACACGCGATCGGCGATCTCGGTCATTTCCAGGTGGGTATCCACCGGCACAGTGATGCGTTTGAGCTCCCCCATCTCTTCCAGACGGGCAATGAAATCACGCAGGTCGTCGTATTTCATTTCAGCGGCAACGGTTGATTGCAGTGCGCGTCGCACTCGCGGCGAAACGCGCGGCGGCGGCAAACTCTTCACCGCCGCTGGCATACAGGATGGCGCGCGAGGAATTGATCATCAGCCCGGTTCCTTCACGGCTGCGTCCGGCCGCGACCGTGGCGGCGATATCACCGCCCTGCGCGCCGATACCCGGCACCAGTAACGGCATGTCGCCGACGATCCGGCGTACGCGTCCGACTTCCTCAGGAAAGGTCGCCCCGACAACAAGCCCGAGGTTGCCGTTGGTGTTCCATTCATTTGCGGCAAGCGCGGCAACCCGCTCGTAGAGCTTCTCGCCGTCAACATCCAGAAACTGCAGATCACTGCCGCCCGCATTCGAGGTGCGGCACAGCAAGATCACGCCCTTGTCGGAATATTCCAGATAAGGCTCGACCGAATCGCGTCCCATGTACGGATTCACCGTCACCGCATCGGCACGGTAGCGTTCGAAGGCTTCGCGCGCGTATTGGGTAGCCGTGCTGCCGATATCTCCGCGCTTGGCATCCAGGATGACTGGAATGCCGGGATGGCAGTCATGAATATGATGAATCAGCTCTTCCAGCTGTTCTTCCGCGCGCACCGCAGCGAAGTAGGCGATCTGCGGTTTGAAACAGCACACCAGGTCAGCGGTGGCGTCCACAATCTCGCGGCAAAATCGCAGGATCGCATTCGGCTCATCGCGCAGGTGTACGGGGAGACGCGTCGGATCAGGATCCAGGCCGACGCACAGCAGACTGTCACGGCGCTGCCAGCGCTCGGCCAGGGCGGTCATGAAATGCATGGGGAAATTCCATCTGGTTCGCCCCGCATGATACGCCACCCGCGCGCTCCATACGAAGGCGCCACCCGGCCGAGCATCATCCGTTCGAGCGATGCAGGTCAGTCGAGGCCCAAAATATTCATTGCCTGAGCAAGCGTATCCACCGATTTTTGATGCTCGCCGGCTTCATGCAGTTTTTCGCCCTCTGCGCGCAACGCTTTCACTTCCGCCAATTCTTCGGCGGTGAGCTGCGGATCGGCAGCAAGCGCCGCATCAATTTTTGCCATATCCGCCGGACAATGAAACGCGAACGCTGCGCCACTGATGACCAGCGCAACCAACCCGGCCACAATTTGCTTGTTCATTTCATGCACCTCTTCTGTTTGACAGGCGACACCCGTGTGCTGCGTTTGTTTTGACTCAAAGGCCGGCTACGGGTTCAGGCAAACAGCTGGTCGAGCACAATGCCGAGGAAAATCACCCCGCCGAACCAATTGTTGTGCAGGAAGGCGCGGAAACAGTCCGCGCGTTCCCGCGTGCGGATCAAGGTGTAGTGAAAATACGCAATCCCCGCTGCACCGCCCAGACCAACACAGTAAAACAACGGCCCAAGCCCGAGGCAAACGCCGGCAACCGCCAACAACGCCAGCATGATGCCGTAGCACGCCATGACAGCCGTCACATCGTGACGACCGAAAGTGATGGCCGCGCTTTTAACCCCTATTTTGAGGTCATCCGGGCGGTCGACCATCGCATATTCCGTATCGTAGGCCATCGCCCAGAAAATGTTCGCGACCACCATCAGCCACGCCACGGCCGGCACCTCGCCCCGAATTGCGGCAAAAGCCATCGGGATCCCAAAACCGAAGGCAATCCCCAGCCAGGCCTGTGGAATCGACAGGAAACGTTTGGTGAACGGATAAATCGCGGCCACCCCCAACGCCAGGAAGGACAGCCCGATGGTCAGCGGGTTGAGAAACAGGACCAGGAAAAAGGCGCCCAACGCCAGGATCGCCGCGACCACCAGCGCTTCTTGGGGCGTCACGTCACCGGTGACCAGCGGCCGGTCCTTGGTACGTTCAACATGACCGTCGATGGCACGGTCAGCGTAATCATTGATGACGCACCCGGCCGAACGCATCAGCACCGTACCGGCCACAAAAATCAGAAAAATCCACAGTGGCGGAAAGCCATCGGCCGCCAGCCACAGTCCCCACATCGTCGGCCAAAGCAGCAACAGAATGCCGATTGGACGATGCAATCGCGCGAGTCTGAAGTAATGCGGCAGACGTTCCGAATAGCTGAACCTTGAATCATTCATACGGGCAGATCGAGAATCGCAGGCAAAAAGATTTCACTCACAAGCAAACGGCGATTGCGCAGACAGAACGTGGATCGCCGTCCCCATACTTCACGCGGCAAGCGCGTCGGATGCGCCGCCCTCGCCGCAGCGCGATAACGCGCATCGCGTTGGTCAAGCCGCGCATTGACCAGTTCCCCGCGTTTGACGCGCGGATTGGCAAACAACGCCGCACCCAGCGGGCGCGAACCGACCTTTGCAAACAGACGGGAACCGGCGCGTAGCGTTTCAAAGGGCAGCACCGAACGTGCATACACCACCGGAACCCCGTCCGCGAGCAACAACACCTCGCGCACCCACGCCACGCGTCCCGGCCTCAGCCCCAGAACGGCCGCCTCATCATTCAACACCGGGCAGACGTGCTGACGCAGTATCCGCACCGAAAACACCTCGCAACGGGCACAAATGCGCTCCGTCAGCGAACCAGGATCACGCAACCAGCCTCGCATCCGGCGCGGCAACAACGCAGGCATCAGATGGCTGCGCCACCGGTTCTTGCAAGGGTTTCTGGACATGGCTTCACGCGATTCGAATGGCGTCCATCTTACCTGATGCACACGCCCCGCCCACCCTGGATACGCTTCCATCCGCATCGTTTTTTCTTGTTTCGGCGATCATCCGGCGAAGCGCACAAAAGAAACTCGTACCGAAGAGCGCGCTTTTTACGGTGTTTCGTGTGAACGCAGCATTCGCCCCCCGGCCAGCCAGTCCTTGAAACTCTCCACCACTGACAGCAGTGCAGGTATGAAAAACAGCACCAGAATCGCCGAAAAGCCCAGACCAAACGCAATCGACGCGGCCATGGGAACCAGAAACTGCGCTTGCAGCGAGGATTCGAACAACAATGGCGTAAGGCCGACAATGGTCGTCAATGAAGTCAGCATCACCGCGCGCAGGCGGCCACACGCGGCACCGATCAGGGCATCGTCAAACGTTTCGCCCTTGTCGCGCAACTCCTTGAACAAACTGACCAGAATGATCGAATTGTTGACCACGATCCCGGCCAACGCGAACAGGCCGAACATCGACAGGATGGTCAGATCCAATCCCATCAACCAGTGGCCAAAAACCGCGCCGACCAGGCCGAGCGGAATCGCCGCCATGACCACCAACGGCCAACTCCACGACGCAAAAGCCCACACCAGCGTAAGGTAAATGAGCCCGAGGCCGAGCAGCAGCCCGGTTTGCATATCCTGCATCGTCTCGCGCTGATCCGCGGCACGCCCTTCAAAACTGAACTCCACGCCATATTGCTGGGCAAGTTGCGGCAACACCTCACGCAGCAGTTCCGCACGCAGCACATCCGCATTGGCCTGGGCGGGATCAATTTCGCCCGAAACTTCAACCGCAAGCTGGCCGTCAGCGTGGTGCAAGGCCTCAAAACCGATGCGCGACTCCCACCGCGCGACCGCGTCGAGCGGAACGAAATTCGCCCCCGGCGTCTGCACCACAAGGCGTTCAAACACATCCAGCCGTTCGCGTTCGTGGCGCGGCAACATCACCCGCACTTCCAGCTCTTCGCGGCCACTTTGCACAAGCTGGGCAAGGTGGCCGTCGAAGGCGGCGCGCAATTGGCGCCCGAGGCTTTCTGTGGTCAGGCCAAGCGCTTCGCCGGCGGGGGTGAGACGGTAAATGAGCTGTTCTCGCCCAAAGGGCAGATCATCTTCAACATCCGTGACGCCCGAAATCGAACGCATGCTCTCCGCCAGCGCGAGCGCGGCCGCTTTCAATCGCGCAGGATCCTCGCCGGTCAGACGCACATTCAGATCACGCCCCGGCGGGCCGGCCTGTCGGGGCGTCAGCGTCAGGCTTTCCAGACCCGCCGTCACTTCCACGCGGTCGCGCCATTCTCGCAAGAAGGCTTCATTACGCACCTCGCGCTCTTCTGAGGGCACGAGTTCGACGAGGATCGATGCGCGATGGTCTCCGCTCGACACCGGGCTCCCTTCCTGCACGATCGTGCCCCCCACCCTCGACACGGCAATGTGCACAATGCCGCCGCCGAAAAATTCATCCGTCTCCATCAGCGCCTGTTCGACCGAATGCAGATAGGCCGTGGTGTGCTCCCGCGGAGTACCGGCGGCAAAGGTCACATTGGCGTGTAGCACCTGACTTTCCGGCGTGGGGAAAAACACAAACCCGATCCGCCCACCGGCAATCACGCCCACAGCGAGAATCATCGTCGCGAGGGTGATCGCGATCGTCGTGCCGCGCCACGTCAATGCACACGCCACCAGCGGACGGAAATGCTGCTCGCGGAAATGCTCGAAGAGGGCGTCCAGCTTTTGCCTCCATCGCGACGCATGTTGCGCAGCGCCGCCTCGCAATGCGCTTTTCAAATGCGCGGGCAGAATCAAAAAGCTTTCAATCAACGCCGCCGAAATGACCATCACCATCACAAACGGGATGTCGAACAGAATGTTGCCGATAATGCCGCCCACCATCATCAACGGCACAAAGGCCGCAATGGTGGTCGCCGAGGCCGCGACGACCGGCCAGAACATCCGCCGCGCGCCGCTCAACGCAGCGTCCGCCGGTCCTTTGCCCCTGCGCCGTTGGGTGTCGGCATCTTCCGCCACGACAATCGCATCATCCACGATGATTCCCAATGCCATGATCAGCGCGAACAGGCTGATCATGTTGATCGAGCCGCCGAACAACAGCATCAATCCGAGCGTGGCGAGAAAAGCGGTCGGAATGCCCACCACCACCCAAAACGCAATGCGTGAAGGCAAAAACAGATACAAGATGCCGATCACCAGCACCAAGCCGCCAATGCCGTTTTTGACGAGCAGGTTGATCCGTTCCCGAATCAACTCCCAGGACGTATCGAAAACATCCACCTTCACGGTGGGCGGCACGGTCGGCAAGGTACGCTCAAGCCAGCCGTCGAGCACCTTCGCGGCACGCAACGAATGGCCACTTTCAGCGCGCTGCAGCACCATTTCGACCGCGACTTTTCCTTCTTCGGACAGTTCAAGCTGACCGGAACGCGGCTCGCGCACAATGCGTGCGACGTCGCCCAGACGAACCACCCCGCCCGCGTCGCTGACGATCGGCAGATTTTCGAAATCACGCGCTTCGCGACGCTGTTCCAGAGCGCGGATCTCGCGTGCGCCATCCTGCTCACCCGCCACGCCGGCCGGCACGTCACGCGCCAGGCTGGCGACGCGATCCCCCACTTCAATCAATGACAGATTGAGCGTTTCCAGCGCCGCGCTGGGCACTTCAATGGCAATGCGCTCCTCGGGCAGGCCGATGATATCGATGCGATCAATGCCGGCCGCGAGCAGCTCGGTTTCGAAGCGGCGCACCCACGGTCGCAATGCCTCAATCGAATCGCCGCGCACCAACAGGCGTGCAATCGGCTCGTAATGCGACACGCGCACGATCTCAGGCGGTTCGGCATCGCGCGGCAAATTGCGAAATTCATCCACGCGCTGACGCACCTGATCAAGCGCGATGATCGGGTCGGTGTTTTCGTGCAATTCCAGGCGGATGTTCGACACCCCCTGGGCCGACGTTGAAGTCGTCTTTTTCAGGCCGTCGACGCTCTTCAGACGTTCTTCAAGCGGGGTGGTGATGCCGATCTCGACATCTTCGGCCGCCGCGCCAGACCACACTACGCGCACCGAAATAATGTCGAGCTGAAAGCTGGGGAAGAACTGCACGTTCATCCGCAACACGCCGATCGCCCCCACAAGAAACGCGAGCAACATCAGCACGTTGGCCGCCACGCGATGCCGCAAAAGCAGGGCCATCACGCCGCGCTGTTTCATTGTTCCAGCACGTCCACAGCGAGACCGTCGATCGCATTGGGCAGATGCGTCGTCATCACCGTGCTGTCCGGGGGCAGCGTCGCCGCGCGCAACAGCACCCGCGGCTCACCGGCAACACGATGTTCGCCAACACGCTCGACCGGCACACCGTGAAGCCGCCCATCCATCACACGATAGATACGCTCACCGCCGTGCAAGGCCGAGAACGGCAACGACAGCACGCCCGATACCTCGGGGCGCGCCAACTCTGCGCTGAGGAACGCCCCGACCGGCACGTGAGCATCGTTTTCCAGCCGCAGCATGATTTCAACCCCGCGCGCATCCGCTTCACCAGCGATACGCTCCAGCCGCGCCGTCAGTTCACGGCGACCGAATTCAGCCTGGGCAGCCAGCTGCTCACCTGCCATCAACGCTGCGCGCAGCTCGCCGACATGATGCGCCGGCACACGGGCGCGCAAAAAGAGATCATCGGATGGATACAAGGTGAGCAGCGCCTGACCGGCCTGCACCTGATCGCCTGCGGCAACCTCGACCCTGCCCACACGCGCCGCAAACGGCGCACTGACCGCGGCACGTTCGGCATCACGTTCAGCCTCGGCCAGCGCCGCCCGAGACACGGCCAGACGCGCCGGATGCTCAGCCAACGCCTGTTCGCGCTGACTGACCGCGAGACGGGCACGGGCCACTTCCTCACGCACCTGGTCCGCTTGAGCTTCGGCCGAAA
The DNA here is from genome assembly GCA_035306825.1 of Azoarcus sp. Taxonomy (GTDB): domain Bacteria; phylum Pseudomonadota; class Gammaproteobacteria; order Burkholderiales; family Rhodocyclaceae; genus Pseudazoarcus. The sequence goes on from DATGNI010000117.1 coordinate 7,712, forward strand.
AACGGGATTCGGTCAACCGGGCGAAACGTGCCAGACGGGTTTCGGAGAGCGCCAGCAGCCGCGTTTCCTGCGCCAACGCCTTGCGGTCATGTTCGACACGCAACTGTTCGCGTTCGACTTCGGCACGGGCGCGTTCGAGACGTGGCTCGAGATCACGCGGATCAAACTGCACCAGTAATGCGTCCGCGTCGACCCGATCGCCATCACGCACCGAGACACGCAAAATGCGTCCGTTGATCGGTGCCGCAGCATGCACCTGATCGGGCGCCTCAATACGGCCGTACAGCGTCAAGGTCGGCCGCGCAGTCTGCGGCGAGACCTGCGTAACCGCGATGGGCCACACCCGCTCCTGGACTTCAACGCGCGGCGCTTCGGGCCGGCTTGCGAGCAACAGCATGAAGCCGATCACTGCCGCCGCAAGAACGCCCAATGCCAGCAAAGGCCGAATGCGCAATTTGTTTCCCCCGAATTTCACCCGTGGAGGCGAATCGTGACTGTTTCCAGTGTAGTAAGTCGGCGATGCCGGGCATTCTACCGTTCAGGGCGACGCCCCTTGTGACGAGAAAGCGGCCTACGCTCGCAACAGGCCCTCTCGCCCCCCCAGCCACCGCTCGACAAGTTGCGTCGCCGCGTCCGGTGCATCGCGCAACAAACGTTCCGCCAGCGCCCGGGCCGGTTCAATCAATTCCACATCCTGTTCGAGATCCGCATGGCGCAACAGCGGTACGCCACTTTGACGGGCGCCGACAAATTCACCCGGACCGCGGATGCGCAGGTCTTCACGCGCGATCGCAAAACCATCCGAGTGTTCGAAAATCACTTTCAGCCGCGCCCGGGCGGTTTCAGACAGGGGCTGATCCGCAGCATAGAGCAGCACACAGGCCGACTCCGCGGTGCCGCGCCCCACACGCCCGCGCAACTGATGCAGCTGGGCAAGACCGAAACGCTCTGCGTGCTCGATGATCATCAGGCTTGCGTTGGGCACATCCACGCCGACCTCAATCACCGTGGTCGCCACCAGCAAATCCAGTTCGCCCGCCGCAAAGGCAGCCATCGTAGCGGATTTTTCTGCCGCCTTGAGTCGCCCGTGCACCAGACCGATTCTGAGCCGGGGCAACTCAGCAGTCAGGCGTTCAAAGGTCTCTTCCGCAGTTTGCAGCTGCAGCGCCTCAGATTCCTCGATCAGCGGACACACCCAGTAGGCCTGCTGCCCCTCGGCACACGCGCCTGCGATCCGTGCAATGACTTCATCCCGCCGCGCATCCGCCACCAGCTTGGTCAGTACCGGCGTGCGGCCGGGGGGTAATTCGTCCAGTACGGATACGTCGAGATCGGCATAATGCGTCATCGCCAAGGTACGCGGAATCGGCGTGGCCGACATCATCAACATGTGCGGATTCAGTCCAGCGGCGGCCTTTTCGCGCAATGCAAGACGTTGGCGCACCCCAAAACGATGTTGTTCATCCACCACGGAAAGCGCCAATCGCGGCAACGTCACCGGATCCTCGATCAGTGCGTGCGTACCCACGGCAAGAAAAATCTCGTTTGCCGCAAGCCGCTTCATCACCGCTTCGCGCTGCTTTTTCGTGCGACTGCCCGCCAACCAGGCCACTTCAAGCCCGAGCGGTTCCAGCCACGCAACCAGCTTGAGATAGTGCTGCTCGGCAAGAATTTCGGTCGGCGCCATCAACGCCGCCTGATGACCACTTTCCACGGCCTGCAACATCGCCAGCGCGGCAACAATGGTCTTGCCGCTGCCGACATCCCCTTGCAGCAGACGCTGCATCGGATGCGGAGATTCCAGATCCTGTTCGATTTCTTTCAGCGCTCGCCGCTGGGCGCCAGTCAGCGCGAACGGCAAGCGATCCAACAGCTTGCGGGCAAGATCCCCCCGCACAGCGAGGGACGGCGCTCGCTTGGTCCGACGCGCGTTGTAGGCGCGACGCAGCGAAATTTGCTGCACCAACAGCTCTTCGAACTTGATGCGCCGCCACGCCGGATGATCATGCGCTTCCAACGCAGCCAACGAAACCTCCGGGCCAGGGCGATGAAGCATGTTGATCGCTGCCGAAAACGTCGGCAGACGCAAGTCATTCAGAATATCGGCCGGCAGCAGTTCCTGCTCGCGGTGCGCGTCGAGCGCCCGGCCGACGAGCTTGCGCAACGCCGACTGGGCGAGCCCGGCGGTGGTTGGATAGACCGGGGTGAGCGATTCGGGCAAGGCTGCTCCGGGCGTGACATTGCGCACGCGCGGGTGCACCATTTCAGCGCCGAAAAACCCGTGTCGCAGCTCGCCGAACAGCCGCACACGCCGTCCCTCGGCCATTTGCTTTTGCTGCGAAGGATAAAAATTGAGCCAGCGCGCAAACAACTCTCCGCTTTCATCACGCACGCGCGCGAGGAGTTGCCGGCGAGGGCGGAATTTGACCTCGCACGACACGACCTCACCCTCGACGCATACCGGCTCGCCTTCACGCGCATCACCGATGGGCGTGAGACGGGTTTCGTCTTCGTAACGCAACGGTAGATGCAGCAACAAATCCTGCGGGCGATGAAGGCCGAGTTTCGCCAGCCGTTTGGCCTGCGCCTCTCCCGGCATTGCAGCGCGGCTCACCGGCTACGATCAGTCCAGAACCAGAATGGCGTCGGCTTCCACCTGCGCCCCTTTCGGCAATTCCTTCGCGCCCACCACCGCTCGCGCCGGATACGGCTGATCAAAATAACGCGCCATGATTTCGTTCACCGTGGAAAAATTACTCAGATCGGTCAGATAGATCGTCAAGCGCACGGCGTTCGCGAGCGAACCGCCGGCGGCCGTGGCCACGGCCTGGAGGTTTTCGAAAACCTGCACCGTCTGTTGTTCAAAGCCGGCGACCAGTTCCATGCTTTGCGGATCAAGACCTATTTGTCCAGACATATAGACGGTCTTGCCGGCACGCACGGCTTGCGAATAGGTGCCGATGGCAGCCGGCGCGGTGGGCGTGGAAATAATACTGCGGCTCATATCGGTGATCCTTGTTGAAGAGGCCAAAACGGCGCTGATTGTAACGGGGTGGGCAGCTTACGCTGCGCGCAAGGTCACTGCGCAATCGACGCGGCTGAGAACTTTCTGCAAACCCCGGCGAACGTCCATGTTGATCACTAGCGGCGCCATGAAGTTGGCGCGCAGGCCCGCGGAATCAGGCAGTTCTTCCGCGTCCTCACGACGCAGGATGACGAGCAAGGCGGCCTGGGCCAAATCGCCCAGATCAAGCATGGCCGATTCGGCCTCGCTGAGCGCGAACTCGTAATTCACCGATAGATTCGACGGCTCCGTCGCGGTGAACAGCACCTCTGGTCGGTCGATCGACAACAGGTAATACAGCCCTTCTGTTGTCCCTTCTTCGTCATGCAGCAACGCAAAGCGACGCAACTCTTCGAAACCGGCCAGACCGGCAGGGAATTCGAGCAGTTTGTCGTCAGCAACTTCGACACTACCCAGCAAAGGGCTTTCGATCTTCATGCGGTTTCTCCTGTGGGATGCGCTTCAACGCGCAACGATACGGGCTGCTAAAAAAGGGCGCTCGACCATTTGCCGCAAAATGGCCAGTCCTGCCTCCGCATCGGAGGCGTGGGCATAGGGACCAAATTCAGGCTGCCCCTGCAAAACAACGTCATGTCCCTGCTGGTTCAGTTGTTCCGCAAAACGCTCGGCGTTCTCCTTATGGGCGAACAACCCGAATTGCCGCCACCAGCGTCCCGCCTGTCCGACCACGATGCTCTCCTGTCCGTCTCCCTGCATCATGTCCGCCCGGGCGGGGAAAGGCCCTTCCACGACACGGTACAGAATGCTACCAACATAACCGGCGTCTCGCGCGACAGCGAAGAGTTCCTGTGCTTCGGTGAGCGGCATGAAATCGTCCGCCCGCAACCAGTGCCGGCCGGATTCCGAGATCGGCGGGGGAATCAACGATTCTTCAGCCGGGGCCTCTGCCATCCTCTCAGGGGAGGCCGACAGGCGGTTGTCGAGAATTGACTGGCGGTCAGCCTCTGGGCCCGCATCCGGGGCCGCTTCAAGGGGGAACGGTTGCGCAATTTCCGTTATCGGGGCCGTTGCCCGCGCATTCGTAGCCGCGGCCGCCGGATCCTCC
>DATGNI010000118.1:0-11797 GCA_035306825.1 Azoarcus sp.
CGGCCTTCAGGCCGAGCGCGAACAGGGCATCACGATTGACGTCGCCTATCGTTACTTTTCCACCGGCACGCGCAAATACATCATTGCCGACGCGCCGGGGCATGAGCAGTACACGCGCAACATGGTCACCGCGGCCTCAACTGCAAGCCTGGCGATCATTCTTGTCGACGCGCGCAAAGGCGTGCAGACACAAACCCGTCGTCACTCTTATCTGGCCCATCTGGTCAATATTCCGTACCTGGTGGTGGCCGTAAACAAAATGGACCTCGTCGACTACGACCAGGCCACCTTCGAGCGCATTCGCGAGGAATATCTCGCCTTTGCCAAACGGCTGGGCATCCGGAATGTACGTTTCATCCCGCTGTCCGCCCTCAATGGCGACATGATCGTCGAACGCGGCGAACAGCTCGACTGGTACGACGGCCCGACCCTGTTGCAAGTGCTCGAATCGACACCCAGCGGCCTTGCCGAAAGGCCGGAAGATTTCCGCTTTCCGGTTCAGTTCGTGTGCCGCCCGCAAGATTCGGCCAACGCCGAGCTGCACGATTATCGCGGCTTCATGGGGCGTGTCGAATCCGGTGAAATCGCGGTCGGAGACGAAATCACGGTGTTGCCGTCAGGCCGCACGAGCCGCATCAAAGCCATCGAAAACGGCAACGTGCCTCAGCCCACAGCCATTCACGAGCAATCAGTCACGCTCTTGCTCGAAGACGAAATCGACATCTCGCGTGGCGACATGATCGTCAAAAGCACTGCGCAGCCGCAGTCACTCAAACAGGTTGAGGCAGATCTGTGCTGGCTCGCGGAACAACCCCTGTCGTCGGCACGCACCTATCTGCTGCGTCACACCACACGCGAGGTCAAGGCCAAGGTCGCGAAAATCGATTACCGGCTGGACCTGAATACGCTCGACAACGTGGACGCCCAGGCGCTGGAAATGAACGATATCGCCCGTCTCACGCTCAAACTGGCACAACCGATTTTCGTTGATCCCTATGCCGAAAACCGCGCAACCGGTGCCTTTATTCTGATCGATGAGAGCACCAACAATACCGTTGGCGCAGGAATGATTCGCTAATCCTCCTTTCCAGATGCGATAATCGCGGGATTCGGAACGAAAAAAGTGCCGAATCCCGCTTGCGTTCGCGTCTACAACCGAAGCGCAGGCCTTCCCCGAACAACCCAGGAGACAGGGCTGTGTCCGCGCGCCTCTCGGCTGTGCGCGAAGCCCTCCAACATGAAGTGCCTCAATGATTTTCGTCTGAAGCTGGGCGCACGCGAGTATGTCCCGATCATGATCGGCGGCATGGGCGTGGACATCTCGACCTCTGACCTTTCGCTGGTTGCCGCCCGTCTTGGCGGTATCGGTCATATCTCGGACGCGATGGTTCCGACCATCAGCGATCGCCGCTATGACACCAAGTATGTCCGCGACAAGCTCAAGCAATACAAGTACAACGTCGCCAACAGCGACAAGTCCGAAGTGCAGTTCGATCTCGAACTGCTTGCCCAGGCACAAGAGCAGCATGTGCGCCACACCATGGAGCGCAAACAAGGCGACGGCCTGATTTTCATCAACAGCATGGAAAAGCTGACGATGAACGGGCCCAAGGACACCTTGCGTGTACGTCTGCGTTCAGCGCTGGACGCCGGCATCGATGGCATCACGCTCGCCGCCGGACTCCATCTGAGCTCGTTCGCGCTGATCCAGGATCACCCTCGCTTCCATGATGCCAAGCTTGGCATCATTGTGTCGTCGCTACGCGCTCTGCAGCTTTTTCTGAAGAAATCCAAACGGACCAACCGCCTCCCCGACTACATCGTGGTCGAAGGGCCTCTCGCCGGCGGTCACCTTGGTTTCGGTCTCAATTGGGCAGAATACGACCTGATGCAGATCGTCGCCGAAATCCGTGCCTGGCTCGCAACCGAAGAACTCGACATTCCGCTGATTGCCGCCGGCGGCGTGTTTACCGGTTCGGATGCAGTGGCCCACGTTGAAAACGGCGCAGCCGGCGTGCAGGTCGCCACGCGCTTCACCGTCACACACGAATGCGGCCTGCCAGACAACGTCAAACAGCGCTATTTCGAAGCTGAAGAAGACCAGATCGAAGTCAATCAGACCTCGCCCACCGGCTATCCGATGCGGATGCTGACGGACAGCCCCTCAACGGGCGCCGGCACCCGTCCCAACTGTGAGGCCTACGGCTATTTGCTCGACGCCAATGGCAACTGCGCCTACATCGACGCCTATAACCGCGAACTCGTGCTGCATCCAGACGCGAAAAAGCTCAAGGTCATGGACAAGACCTGCTTGTGCACCCACATGCGCAACTTCGATTGCTGGACGTGCGGGCATTACACCTACCGCCTCAAAGACACCACTCGCAAGGATGCGGACGGCAAATATCAGCTGCTCGACGCCGAGCATGTGTTCAACGATTATCTGTTCAGCACCGACGGCCAGATCGCACTGCCGTGATGTAGAACCGTACGCCCGGTCGCAGCGGTACAAAGTCCGCCACGGCCGGGTGGGACGCAGTGTGGTTCCGCTTGGGCCGACCTTATGAAGTCCTTCTCGCCGGGTCAATCGGGAGCGGCCATCACGTGACCGCCGTCCCTTGATGGTGCCCGGACGAGCCGTCGCCCCGCCGGTCGGCGCATTCAGCAGGGCGCGCCGGCTTGCAATGCGTTCAGATCAAGCAGGCCTTCGCCCCCCCTCATCTGCCGCTCATCTGCCACTCATCTTCCAAACAAGCCGCCCAGACCTTTCTGAATTTTCTCCTGCAGTTCAGGCGAGACCTTTTCCTGCAGCCGCTCCTGCACCGCGTCGTCGATCTCTTCCTGCACCTTCTGTTTGACCGCTCCGCTCAACAGACTCTGTACATCCAGCGTATAGCTCGGCTGATCAAACGTACCGGAAACCCGGATCGGCACCGTGACCCCTTTCAGCTGATCCAGTCCTGCGCCTCCCTGCCCGGCCAGGGAGGCGACCACGCTCGCACGCACCAGATAATCAATGGTTTCCTGCGGCAGATTGACACTCCCTTCGCCATGGACGCGCAACAACGGCGAACGCAAGTCAAGATCATCATTGCGCACGATCCCATCGGTGATCTTCGCACTGCCCGATATTTCGGTGAAATCAGTCTGATTGGGCTCATTCATCTGCGGCACCGGTTCGCCCTGAATGCGCGCCTGCGCTTCGCGCAGATAATGTGCGATGTTGACGCCTTTGACCGCTCCATCCAGAAACTTGAATCCTGCATTGCCCGACAGGGTTCGCTTGATTGCATCCACGTCATTGCCTCGCGCCGACAGCGAAGAATCGATCTCCGCCCTGCCGATGAGCTTGGACGCTTCCCCTTGCAGATCCGTCAGCAACGGCCCGATCTGCACCCCGGAAAGTTTGTTGCGCGTACTCACGCCAAGCGTATCGCTGCGTCCGTCAAAGCTCGCCGCACCGCTGTAATGGCCGCCGTAAAGCGAAGCGGCGAGGGGTTCGAGCTTCAGCACATCCCCCTGGGCGTTGATCTGAACCGCGATGTCCGACGCGTCCATGCCGTTCACCGTCAAGTGGCCGACCGTGATCTTCCCGGCCACGTCCAGGCCGCGCAGCACTGCCGGGTCGAGCACCGCGAGGGCGGCTCCAGCCGGGTTGCCGTTTTCCGGTTGCTCTCCAGACCCGCCACTGCCCTGCCTGCCGTCAGCGTCATCCGCGGTTTGCTCCGGCAGGTAGCGATCGACGTTGATCGCGTCGAGCGCGAGATCAAAACGCAGCGCCTGGCGAGCAAAATCAGCCACCGACAGCTCACCGGAAAGCGTGCTGTCGTCGAGCACCACGACCAGATCGTGCAGGCCGGCAGAGGTGTCCGTAGCGGCTATATTCGCGCTGAGGCTGGCCCGTTTGAGCACATCGGCATCCGCCGTTTCCGGCACATCGACCCCCATCGCATCAAGCACTGTGCGGACATTGAATTGCGCCACCTCCAGCGGACCTGAAAAAGACGGGTTGGTGGCGATGTCCTCGCCTTTCAAAGAGGTGCGCGCCTCGACACCGTAGGCATTCAAGACCAGGTCATTCAGCGCGGCCGAGCCGGTTTTCATGTTCGCCGACACGCTTGAACCGGTCAGCGTAGCCTCGAGCCCTCCACCGGGAAGATCTTCGCCCTTGCCCACGAAGGTCAGCTTCAAGCCTTCCAGGACATACAGTTCCTCCGCCAAATTCGCCGCAACATCTCCCGTCAGCTTCGCCTCCTTGTCCACGCCGAGATAATGGAGGTCAATGTTTTCGAAGGCAGCATTCTCCGACGCCAGGTCCACCGCGATGCCGCCCTTCAAAGCCACTTCAGCGCGGCCATCCGGCAAAGCATCGCCTGCGCCGGAGAAATTCAGGTCCAGATCGTCCAGAACAAACTTCCGCGCATCCGGATCGAAATTCGCGATCCCGTCCACGTCCATCCGCCCCGTAAGCTGCGGCTCACTGAGCACCACATCGAAGCCCATTTCGAGCGGGAAATCCTTGCCGGGGCTGACTTCACCCGTCTGCAGGTCGAAATCTTCGATGAGATATTCCACGGCGGCGGCATTGTCTTTGAAATGCACGCGTGAATCGCTGATTTCGATGCCGGAGACAACGATCGCGGCGATACCGCCCGCCGCATCTTCAGCGGGCGAACGGGGTTCGGTGGGCGAGGCCTCCTCACCTTCACCGCTGACCAGGTCTTCCCAGTTCGTTCGACCGTCGGCATTGCGTTCAAGATTCAGGTCAAGCCCGTTCAATACAATGCGGTCGATCTCGATCTCGGAGCGCAGCAACGGCAACAGCTTTGCGCTGAGCTCGACCTCTTCCACCCGCGCGAACGGCGTGTCTCCAAAACCTTCCGCATTGCCAAGCTGAGTGCGGCCAAGCTGGATACCGATCCACGGGAACACCGACAGGCCGATATCCCCTTCGATCGCCAGGCTGCGACCCGTGCGCGCCTCGACTTCGTTCGCAATACGCTCGCGGTAATCGTTCGGGTCGAACACGAATGACAGATACGCCACCAACACCCCGAACAAAACAAGAATGACAGCGACCACGATTGCAACAATGCGAAAAACGGGCTTCATGCGCAGCACCTCGACCGGACAAAACTGAAAGTGAAGTAGAGCATTCGCAACCTGCCCCTGCAAGTTGCATGCGTATCAAAAAAGCACCCGAAACGGGTGGTCACGGCAGTGCAATCACAAGCGCAATCGGCAGGCTGATGATTGCCGCCAGATTGCCGATCAACACCATTGACGCAACGGTCGCCGGTTCCTGGTCATAACGTTCGGCAAAAATGTAATTCAGCACCGCCGGCGGCAAAGCACCGAACATGATCAACAGCGCGCGCTGCTCTGGCGGTAGATCGATAAAAGGCAGCACGGCAAACACCAGCGCCATGCCAATCAATGGGCGCGCCACGGCCACCAGCGTACCGTGTCCGATCTGCCCGATTGTCGAGTCGGCCATGCGCACGCCAAGCGCAAACAGCATCAGGGGGATCGAAATTTCGCCGAGCATGCGGATGGCAACCAGCAGCGGCTCCCAGATCACGAAATCACCCATCACAACGGCCAGCCCGGCAAAGGTGGCAAGCACCAGCGGCACGCGCCACACGCTCCAAACGCTGATGCTGCGGTCCAACAACCACGCACCGTAGGAGAAATGCAGCAGATTGGAAATCACGAACATCACCACCATTGGTGCCAATGCCGAATCCCCGAAGGCCAGTACCGCCAAGGGCAAGCCGAGGTTGCCGCAGTTGTTGAACATGATTGGCGGCACCAAGGTGCGCAACTCGATGCGCAAGGCTTTTGCCATCAACCACGCCGCAGCACCGGAGCCGATCACGACCACCAGCGTCGCCGCCGCCAACGACATGAAGCCTTCAATGCTGAAGCCGCGGTTGGCCAGCGCCGAAAACACCAGCGCGGGCACAAAAACATCCATGTTCAGCTTGTTGGCCTGCGACAGGTCGGGTTTCATGCGCCGGCCGACAAAATAGCCCACGGCGGTGATTGTGAACAGCGGGAACAGGATTTCGATGATCCGAACCGCGATATCCATCAAACAACGACTCCGCTGCGCTCGAACGGGACGGGATCAATCACGCAACGGAGCTGACCCACTGTTCAGAAACGTATGCCGAGGACGACTTGCTGCATATCCAGTCCGTCGTTGGGTTTTTTGATGTTGGCGTTGGAATAGTGCGCGAAGCGCACGCCAAGCGTGACATGCTCGGCCAACTCAAGCCCCGCACCGATCCATTCCGTGAATTGAAAACGCGTCGAGAATGAACGCGGCCCCAGACGGGTCTGATCAAACACGGTCGCACCGAGGCCGATTTCCAGATAGGGATTCAATGCCATCCGCTCGTACGTGGCGCGAAAACCCACCCCGAGCCCGAAATAATTGAGCGAATCTCCGGCGGCCCGGCTGCCGCCGCTATAACGGAAACGCCCACCCTCGAAGACCGGCTGCAAGCGCATGTTCCAATGGCCGCTCTCACTCTCACGCGCCCACAGCTCCCCGAAACGCAGTGCAGCGCCTGCATAGGTGATGCGGCCCCGTTCGCCGTAGCGCAATTCCACTGAGTTGTCTCCGGCAACCGCCAAGGGCGACACTGTCAGACCCAATACCGAAACTGCCGTTACGAGAGTTTTTCGCATGAATATTCTCCCTTGCAGTTACAACACATAGCGTGCGAGATCTTCACTTTGCGCCAACACTTCAAGACGTTGGTCGACATACGCGGCATCGACACAAACGCTTTCGAGTCCTGGCTTGCCGGCTTCGAAAGCCACTTCTTCGAGCAGTTTTTCCATCACCGTATACAACCGGCGAGCACCGATGTTCTCGGTTCTTTCGTTGACCTCACACGCGATCTCGGCCAAGCGCTGAATACCATCGGGCGCGAAGGTCAGGGTGACGTTTTCAGTCGCCAAAAGTGCTTCGTACTGACGCGTCAGACAAGCGTCCGTTTGTGTCAGAATGCATTTGAAATCCTCCACTGACAGGCTTTCCAGTTCGACGCGAATCGGGAAGCGACCCTGCAGTTCGGGAATCAGATCGGAGGGTTTGGACAGGTGAAACGCCCCACTGGCGATGAACAGAATGTGATCGGTGCGGATCATGCCGTATTTGGTCGATACCGTCGTGCCCTCCACCAGCGGCAGCAGATCACGTTGCACGCCCTGGCGTGACACATCGCCACTTTCCACACCCGAACGCGCAGCAATTTTGTCGACTTCATCGAGGAAGACGATGCCGTCCTGTTCGACCGAACGCACCGCAACGCTCTTGACCTCGTCGTCGTTGATCAGCTTGGCGGCTTCCTCATCGGTGATCACCTTGAGCGCTTCGGAAATCTTCATCTTGCGCGGCTTGGTGCGTCCCTGTCCCACGTTCTGGAACATGCCCTGAATCTGCTGGGTGAGTTCTTCCATTCCCGGCGGCGCGAAGATCTCGGCGCTCATTCCCATCTGCGCGACTTCGATCTCGATTTCCTTGTCATCGAGTTCGCCCTCACGCAACATTTTGCGAAATTTTTGTCGGGTGCCCGAATCACTCGGTTTCGGTGCCTCTTCGTACCCGACCGGCCGCGCGGGCGGCAGCAGCGCATCCAGTATGCGTTCTTCGGCAGCGTCTTCAGCACGGGGTCGTGTTTGACGCATCGCAACCTCGCGCGCATCCTTGATCGCGATTTCGACCAAGTCGCGGATGATGGTTTCGACGTCGCGCCCGACATAGCCAACCTCGGTAAACTTCGTCGCCTCAATCTTGATGAACGGTGCATGGGCGAGCCGCGCGAGACGTCGCGCGATTTCCGTCTTGCCCACCCCGGTCGGGCCAATCATCAGGATATTCTTGGGCGTGATTTCGGTGCGCAGCGGCTCCTCGACGCGGGCGCGGCGCCACCGATTACGCAAGGCGATGGCCACCGCGCGCTTGGCCTTGTCCTGGCCGACAATGTATTTGTCGAGTTCGGATACCGTTTCCGGCGGAGTCATCCAAGTCATGGCTCAAGCACCTCCACGATGTGGTTCTGATTTGTGTAGATGCACAGGTCACCCGCGATCGCGAGCGAACGGCGAACAATTTCATCCGGGGGCAGATCCGTATTGTCGACCAAGGCCAGCGCCGCGGCCTGAGCATAGGCGCCACCACTGCCGATCGCCACGACCCCTTTTTCGGGCTCAAGAACGTCGCCGTTGCCGGTAATGATCAAAGAATGTTCCGCGTCGACCACCGCAAGCATCGCTTCAAGCCGACGCAGCATGCGGTCGGTACGCCAGTCTTTCGCCAACTCGACTGCGCTGCGCAGCAAATTTCCCTGATGCGCCTCGAGTTTGGCCTCAAAACGTTCCACCAACGTAAAGGCATCGGCTGTGCCGCCCGCAAAACCGGTCAGAATCTTGCCGCCAAAGATCGGACGCACCTTGCGCGCCGTTCCCTTGATAACGATATTGCCGAGCGTCACCTGCCCGTCACCGCCAAGCGCCACATGACGCCCCCGCCGGACCGACAGGATCGTCGTGCCGTGATATTGCTCCATTGAATACTCCCGTTAAGGTCGTGCCGCGATTTGAGCCACCTGCCCCACGCCCATCACGTGAAACAGCGCTAACACCAACGCATTGACATTGCACAACACGACCTGACAGCCTTTGCCGCTCAAGGTGCTCAAGACGTTGAAAAGCGCCCCGGCACTCACAAAATCGATGCGTCTCAGACGGCCGCAATGGACGGTGATTTCCTTGTGCTTCTCAGACAGTCCAATCAGCTGCGCAAAAGCCGTCCTTCCGCCGTCGCTGATCTCGCCCTCGAAAGACAGGTGCCCGTCTCCGCCCTCCGTCTCGCCCTCATTTTCGGCGGCTTCCGCAGGCAACGGCGTAACCGGCAGCCACGACGGCGGAGACTCCTCGAAGGTGACTGCAAAATCGAGCGCAACCTCGTCGAAACGCTCCTGGGCACCGTCATGTTGCAACAATTCCAGCAGCAACAGCCATTGCGCGCGCGCTTCGCGCACGCCCGTTTCGACCCTGTCGGATAAAACGCCGATCAACTTGTCCACGCCGGATAGCGCCACCTTGACCCGCTTGCGACGCAGACGGGCGATCACTTCAAGCAGCATCGCACAGCCTTCTTCGTCCGCATCGCGCACGCCGCCAAAATCGATCCGCAAAGCGCCGTTGCGCTCGCCCAACGTCAGCGCCTGGTCAAGTTGGCGGGATTGCCCGCTGTTGAACACGCCGCTCAGACGCAACGCAGACCCTCGGTTGCCCGCACGCGGCGCAACGCTTTCCACCGACAGGTCAATCCACGGCGGCGGAGAATGTTCGAAGCGGGTGGCATACTCGATCACGCGCGCTTCAAAGCGTTCCCGCTGGCCGCTCAGGCGGTACAGATCGAACAACATGGCCCAGGGCCATTCGTCCGCCGAGTGTGCGGAATTCTCTACGGCTTCATTGAGCAGGGTTTCGGCCATCGCCATATGGCCATTGGCATACAAAACCGCGGCCTCTTCGCATGCAGAACCGATACCGGAACTGAGTTCCTGCACCTGCAGTGCATCCGCGCCACCATCGTTGGAAAGATCGTCGTTGTTGGAATTCTGAGACTGAAGGGGTGTTGACACGCCGTCTCCTACTGACGAAGAACTTTGAGATGAGGGCTGGAAAGAATAGCATTTCGGACACAAATCTGCTGCAAGCCCCGCGCCCCGTCCGTCTGAGAGTAAATGAGGCAGGACAAAGAGTGTCGTTATTTACCAAACGATACAGCAGCAGCGAAACGTACAGCAGCCACGCTCGGCTAGAATGCCCCGATGCACACGGAACCCGGCCTGAGGCCTGCTGACAACGACCAGGGATTCGACATCACTGTTCGCGTCTATTACGAAGACACGGATGCCGCCGGCGTCGTCTACTACGCAAATTACTTGCGTTTTTGCGAACGCGCGCGCACGGAATGGTTACGCAGTCTCGGATTCGCGCAGCACAACCTGTTGCAGGAGCAGGGCATTGCCTTCGTGGTGCGTTCAGTGCAGGCCGATTACCTTGCACCGGCGCGGTTGGACGACGTTCTGACTGTCGAAGCCCAGGTGGTCGACATCGGTCCTGCCAGATTGGTTTTTGCGCAGCGTGTGCTGCGCGCCGAGGATGTGCTGTTCAATTCGCGCGTCACCATCGCCTGCGTCGACACGGCTCGTAACCGGCCGACGCGGATTCCTGCTGCAATACGCAGCGCCTTGCCGGCCTTTTCAGATTCCAGATAGATGACCGTCACCGACAATCTCTCGATCCTTCATCTCGTCTCTCAGGCGAGCCTGCTAGTCCAGCTAGTCATGGCGTTACTGGCCGTGTTGTCAGTCGTATCGTGGTACTGGATTTTCCGGAAGTGGTTCCAGATCCGCGCCATGCGCAACACCACCGCGCGTTTCGAACGCAATTTCTGGAGCGGCAGCGACCTCAACACCTTGTATCAGTCCGCCACCTCCACGCGTCATGACAGTATCGGCATCGAACGTGTGTTCGAGGCCGGGTATCGTGAATACACCAAGTTGCGTGCAAAGAGTCACGATCATGCCGCGGTCATCGACGGTTCGCGCCGCGCGATGCTGGCCACCCATCAACGCGAGATGGATGACCTCGAAGCCCACCTGGCTTTTCTTGCCACGGTCGGGTCGGTGGCGCCGTACATCGGCTTGCTCGGCACGGTATGGGGGATCATGAACGCCTTCCGTGGGCTCGCCAATGTCACCACGGCTTCGCTCGCATCGGTCGCCCCGGGCATTGCCGAAGCGCTCGTCGCCACTGCGATTGGCCTCTTCGCCGCAATTCCGGCCGTCGTTGCGTACAACCGCTTTACGCACGACATCGACCGTATCGGCATCCGCTTCGAGAGCTTCATGGAAGAATTCTCGAACATCCTGCAACGCAACCTGCGCTGAGCGCCGCACGGAGGAAATACCATGCGTCCGCGTCGGCTGATGAACCAGATCAACGTCGTTCCCTATATCGACGTAATGCTGGTCCTGCTCGTGATCTTCATGGTCACCGCGCCAATGATTCAACATGGCTCGGTGGACCTGCCTCAAACGTCCAACACGCCTGCTCCAGCCGAGCAGGAATCCACCATCGTCATCGTGCGCGAGGACGGCTTCGCGCTGCAGCGCAGTGCCAGTGATACACCGCAGGAGATGGATAATCGCGAACTGCTCGGTGCCCTGGAAGATCTGCTGAGCGAGACTCCGGAACGCAACGTCGTCGTCGCTGCGGATCGCAACATTGACTATGGCGATGTAATTCGCATGCTCGACCAGCTGCGCGGGCTCGGCTTTGCCCGGATCAGCCTGCAAACTGAATCCCGGAATCCGTAAACGTGGAAGAACGGTTCACTCGCTCCCCACAGACTGCAGGCAAGTACGCGTCGCTGGTACTGGCGATCCTCGTTCATCTCCTGCTTGCGCTCTTTCTGTTTTTCGGCGTGCGCTGGGAAACCCGCCCCCCTGCCCCGCTTGAAGTCGGGTTGGTCGGCGCGCCGTCCGAAACGCCGGCTTCATCGGACACCCCGGAACAGCGACCGGCGCCGGAACCTGAACCTGAGCCGGACCCTGAACCTGAGCCGGAGCCGGAACCTGAGCCCGAGCCGGAACCTGAGCCCGAGCCGGAACCTGAACCTGAACCGGAGCCCGAGCCCTAGCCGGAGCCCGAGCCCGAGCCCGAGCCTGAGCCGGAGCCCGAGCCCGAGCCCGAGCCGGAGCCCGAT
>DATGNI010000119.1:0-2807 GCA_035306825.1 Azoarcus sp.
GCGACGTTGCACGCGCACACGGTGGGGATGTGATGCTTGAATCCGCGCCCGGTGCGGGGGCACGCTTCGTGCTCACGCTGCCGTGCCGAACCGGGGAAGTCCAATGAATGAATTGATCCGCCTGCTTCTTGTAGAGGACGATGCCGCGCTGCGCGATGCGGTATCCATGACGCTTGAATTGGCAGGCCATCACGTGGTGGCGGTGGATGGTGGAGAGCCGGCGCTTGAGATGCTCGGACGGGAAGCCTTTGATCTGGTTGTCAGCGATTTGCGCATGCAGCCGATGGATGGCCTGACGCTGCTTGCTGAAATTCGCGCGCGTTTGCCGCAGATGCCGGTGCTGCTGATGACCGCCTACGGCGATGTGGGGACGGCCGTCGAAGCGATGCGCGGCGGCGCCTGCGATTTCCTGATGAAGCCTTTCGACCCGGAAGTGCTGTTGGATCATGTGCGCCGTTACGCTCACGTGCCCTCGGACAGCGATGAATTGATCGCCGACGACCCGCGTTCGCGTGCCTTGTTGCAGATGGCCGCGCGGGTCGCCGCATCGGATGCCACCGTGTTGCTGACGGGCGAATCGGGTTCGGGCAAGGAAGTGTTCGCACGGTATATCCATGCCAGTTCGCCGCGGGTGCACAAACCCTTCGTGGCGATCAACTGTGCAGCGATTCCCGAAAACCTGCTTGAAGCCACCCTGTTCGGTTATGAGAAAGGCGCCTTCACGGGCGCCCAGAGCGCCCAGCCGGGCAAGTTCGAGCAGGCCGAGGGCGGCACCTTGCTGCTCGACGAGATTTCCGAAATGCCGCTTGCGCTGCAGGCCAAGCTGTTGCGCGTCCTGCAAGAGCGCGAAGTGGAACGGGTGGGCGGACGCAAGGCCATTGCGCTGGATTTGCGCGTGCTCGCCACCAGCAACCGGGACATGGCCAGCGAAGTCGCGGCCGGACGCTTCCGTGAGGATCTGTTCTATCGCCTCAATGTCTTTCCGTTGGAAATTCCGCCGCTGCGTGAGCGCCCGGCTGATGTCCTGCCGTTGGCGCGTCATTTTCTCGTCCGGCATGCCGCGGCAATGCGTCGCAGCGCACATCTTGCGCAGGATGCCGTTGAATTGCTCGCCGACCACGCCTGGCCGGGCAACGTGCGAGAGCTTGAAAACACCATGCAACGCGCGCTGATTCTCGCGCCGGGCGATCACATTGATGCCGCCACTCTGGCGCTGTGTTTGCCGGCGGGCGACGGCAGCCTGCCTGTAATTGCCGCCCTGCCGACGTCGGCGGCAAACGCTGCCGTTTCAGCCGCGCAAACGGAGGCGCGTCCGGACAACATGAAAGAGCTGGAACGCGCGCATATCCTCTCCACGCTGCGTGCGGTCGGTGGTTCGCGCAAACGCGCGGTCGAGCGGCTGGGCATTTCCGAGCGCACCTTGCGCTACAAACTCCAGCAGTACCGGGCCGAAGGGCACGAATTCTGACGCAGAGGCCTCAAGCTGCGTGCCGGGCATGCCGTAATGAAAGACTGGCGCAAGGGTGTACGCTATTTCTGTTGGCACGCCGATTGCTCTGCTAGACTGTCAGTACGCAAATGCGTTTGCGAAGGTAAAAATCCATGGATGCTCGCGGTATCGAACAACTTATTGGCGAATTGCGTGCCACCGCCCAGACGGCCGGCCCGCGCGCCGCGCAGCCCGTTGGCGGAGAGACGCAGGGGGCCGATTTCGCACAGGTTCTGGAAGCGACGCTGCAGGACGTCAGTGCCGCCCAACAGCAGGCGCGCACAATGGCGCAGGATTTTGTGGCGGGTAAGTCCGAGGCAGAGCTGCAGGAAGTGATGGTGAACCTGCAAAAAGCCAGTCTTTCTTTCCAGCAGATGGTGCAGGTGCGCAACCGTCTGGTTTCCGCCTATCAGGACATCATGAACATGCAGGTTTGATCCTGCGTATGCAGATACAGAACGGCCGCCTGCGGGCGGCCGTTTGCGTTGAGGATCAGAATTCGGGATGGCCGGTGTGAGTCCGCGCTGCGCGAGTCACACACTGTTTTTCGGTTTCTGCGGCGCGCCTTGGGAATGTTCGACCGAATAGAGCCAGGCGAGCAGTTCGGCTACCGCAACATAGAGTTGCGGCGGGATGCGCGCATCCAGATCCACCTGCATGAGCAGGCTCACGAGTTCGGGGGATTCGTGTACATACACGCCGGCCTCGCGCGCCCGTTCGATGATTTCATGCGCGAGCAGGCCACGTCCCTTGGCGGCGACGCGCGGCGCGCTGTCGCCGGAGGCGTAGGTGAGGGCGACCGCTTCTCCGGTCGGTCGAGACGTTTCAGGCATTCCGTTCCTCTGCGACGAAGCCCGTCAGGCGGATGCCGGCGGCGGATAATGCGTTCTCCAGACGCTCGCGTGCGGCGTTGAGGCGGTCGGTGGCGTGGGCGTCGGCGGTGAGCAACCGTACTGCGATGCCCGCCGGGTTGAAATGCAGACGGGCTTCGACCTCACCGAGTTGCGGCATGGTGAGCCGCAGCGCTGAATTCCAGCCCTCTTCCGAGCCTTCTTCACCTTCGCCGCCTTGACCCGCAGGATCGTCCAGTTCCCATTCGAAATGCTGGCCCGGCCAGGCCTGGCCGTACAGAACGTATTGCTGCGTCGCCATTGCGTCGAGCTGTTGATGGACGAGCGGCATCAATCGTTCCGCGACTACTGGTGCGGTGCTCGTGCGGCTGGCCGCGGCTTGCAGGGTGTCGAGCGGGCGTTCGGCGTTTGTTTCCGCACGCGCCGTCGTCGAACTGGTGCCGGGAAGGCTTGTCTGGCGGGTTCCC
>DATGNI010000120.1:0-6729 GCA_035306825.1 Azoarcus sp.
GAACCTGTCTCCAGATGTGCTGCTTGACTCGCTTGCGCTCGGGAGCGGGCAAGTGGCCGACCTTGCCGTCGATCACCGCACCCAGGCACCGAAAACCGCTGGTGCCAATGGTCTGGTCAGCAATGGTTACAGGTTGGGAAACGTGAGGCGGGTAGCCCTGGCGCTGGTAAAAGCCATGCTCGCGGATGGCAGGCAGCACGATCGACGTCACCCATTTCTTGAAGCGCTTCGCTTCGGGTTTGCGGCTGCGCAGTATGGCGGAGTAAAGACCGGACTCGTTTATGACGCTTAGCGCCTGCTCGCCACCACGGGTACCCACAATCTGGGTGCCCTTCTCATCATTATCCAGATTGCGAGTCATTTTCTCTGAATCGCGGTAGCCGAGGGCATGAGCAACGTCTTGGGCCACAAACCACGGCAAGCCGTTAATCAGTAGCGTGCGGATTTCACGGGCGTGAAAGTGGAAGGGAATAACAGGCGAGGTTGCCATGGGTAAGACTCCTTTGTGCTTGGAGTCGCCCGCATCGCTGCTAAACAATGGGGGCGACGGTACGCGGGTTAGCAGACCGGACACAAAGGAACCCGGCAGGCCGAAGCCTCCCACGCACCGCCGCCATAACGGCAACAAAAAAGCGCCATCATGGTGGGCGCTGTGCGCCTCTGTGATTTCGGGCTGCTAAACCCGACTGCCGGTGCTCCGGCAGCAAGGCCAGTGTCCCAAAAAAGGCGCAGATTGTCAAGCACTTACCGCATAACAACACCCTGTAATGATAACTTAGTTATCTAATATTGTCAATCTACAAGTTAACACAATAGCCGGTTTGTCAACCCAGACTTTCACCCAGGCTCACCCCTTCTACTCCCCTACATCCACCGCACTCCCTGGCCACCTCTCTGCTATCGCCGCCAATCCCTCTCTGCCCGACACTCAACACAGGCACTCCCCCAGCCATCACCCGCAACGACCAACGGTTTATGGTCCGGCGAGGACCATGCCAAACCGCGCTGCACCCAGCCCAATCCAAGCGTCTACGCCTGACGCGAGGCACCGACCTGGACAGCACCCCGACCGCCTTGCTGACGAACCGGGTTTGGGTTTTCGGCGGTTTCATGGGCCCCCTATCTACGACCTAACGGGGGTCAACTCACGAAACGGAAAAAATCGTACGCTAAACCTCGCGCGGCGTCCGTAGCGGCCGGAAAACACTACCACTGGGCGTAGAAGTGGTGCACCGGACCGTGGCCACCCCCGACTTGGAGTTGCTGTGAAGCCGCTAGCGCGTTAGAAAGGTAGCGCTTCGCGGCGGCCACCGCATCCGGAACCGAATTGTGGGGTAAGAGTGCGGCAATCGCAGAGGAAAGCGTACAACCGGTGCCGTGATCGTTTTTCGTGTCGATGCGTGGGGCGCTGACGTGCTTCGGCATGTCACCGTCGTAGAGAATGTCTACGCTCTCCGCGCTATCCAGATGTCCCCCCGTCAACAGCACCCAGGCTGGGCCAAGGCGGTGGAGCTCAGCCGCGCAGTCGTCCATCGCCTC
This sequence comes from Azoarcus sp., assembly GCA_035306825.1. Taxonomy (GTDB): domain Bacteria; phylum Pseudomonadota; class Gammaproteobacteria; order Burkholderiales; family Rhodocyclaceae; genus Pseudazoarcus. Next base: position 1,540 of record DATGNI010000120.1, read on the forward strand.
GAGCGAACGCGCGGGCGAGCGGTCCAGCAGCAGGCCAGCTTCGGGCAGGTTCGGAGTAATTACGGTAGCGCGGGGCACCAACTCGTCGCGCACGGCTGCAATGGCATTTGTGGCTAGCAGCGGGTCGCCACTCTTAGCCGCCATCACTGGATCGACAACGATGTTGCGCAGCTCGTAGGAATCGATCCGTTGAACAATCGCCTGCGCGATCTCTGCGTTGGCGACCATGCCGATCTTGATGGCGTCAACGCGCACATCGTCCAGCACCGCGTCGATTTGCTCGCCGACGAAACCGGCATCGAGCGCCTGAAATGATCGGACCCCCCGCGTGTTCTGAGCCACCACGGCCGTTATAACGCTCATCCCGTAAGCCCCGAGTGCGGAGAAGGTCTTTAGGTCAGCTTGAATACCGGCCCCGCCGGACGGATCGGTGCCGGCGATGCTGAGGACATTTGCGATCATGATGCTTCGCCGCCTCTCTGGGTTGACGCCAGCGCCACGGCTTCGCGCGCTACTTCGGCGACCTGAAAGCTTGTCGCCAAGGCGGCATCTTCAATCTCGTCAAGCTGGAACCACCGCGCGTCACCCGCGTCGCTCCCCGGTGTGAGTACCCCGGTGGGATCGCGACACAGCACCGCGATCAGGATGAAATGATGGCGCAGCACCGCACGCGGATCACGGTCGAGAACGTCGACCGCCGTGAAGATGCGCTCTGCGGTCGCCCGCAGACCCGTTTCCTCGTAGAGTTCGCGCACAGCAGCCTGGTGGATCGGCTCGCCGGATTCGATCTTACCACCCGGAAAGCCCCAGCGGCCGGCATCCGGCGGATTGAGCCGCCGGACTAGCAAAACGGCCCCGCCCTCGACAACGGCCGAGATCGTAGCCGCCACCGGCAGCAAGGAATCGTTATTCTGCGCGTAGCAACCAATCTCCGTCACATCGCCTCTCCACTTTCTTGAGTTGTGTCTGATTAAAGTACACCCTACCCGGACGTCAGGCCGTTAATCTCGGAGACGTCAGGATAGCATACTATCACGAATTTATTGACACATGTGCCTGCGGGTCATAGAGTCTTTTCTGACACGTGATTTCGAGAGACAGAATGGAAGGCCACCGTATCGGTTACAACCGGGTCAGTAGCATTGACCAGAACCCCGGACGCCAGCTTGAGGGGGCAGACGTGGTGCGAACCTTCACGGATTATGTTTCTGGCAAGGACACCCACCGCCCTGAACTCGATCGACTTATCGCGTTTGTCCGGGAAGGCGATACCGTGGTCGTACACAGCATGGATCGCCTGGCCCGCAACCTCGACGACCTGCGGCGCTTGGTCAAGACATTCACTGCACGGGGTATAGCGGTCGAGTTCCGTAAGGAGCACCTGACCTTCACCGGAGAACCGACGCCGATGGCCAATCTCATGCTGTCGATTATGGGCGCGTTCGCCGAATTCGAGCGTTCCCTGATCCGCGAACGCCAGCTCGAAGGCATCGCACTGGCCAAAAAACAAGGCAAGTACAAGGGCCGCAAGAAAGCACTCTCGCCGGATCAAGCCGCCGAGCTGCGACAACGCGTGGCTGGCGGCGAGCCAAAAGCAAAATTGGCCCGCTATTTTAGTATCAGCCGCGAGACGGTGTACCAATACCTCAAAGCGGACGCCTGACCGTGCCCCGGCGTCGACTGTTGACCGCTGCCGAGCGGGGCCATCTGCTTGCGCTGCCCGAGACAGACGACGCTCTGATTCGCCACTACACGCTATCTGAAGCAGATTTGGCCGTGATCGGCCAACGCCGCGGCGACCATAACCGGCTGGGCTTTGCCGTGCAGCTATGCTATTTGCGGTATCCGGGCATTGCGCTACCGGCCGAAACAGAACCGCCCACGCGGCTATTGGCCTTCGTCAGTCAACAGTTGACCGTCGAGGCCGATATCTGGCCGCAGTACGCCCAGCGGCAAGAAACCCGCCGTGAACACTTGATGGAATTACAGGCCTGGCTGGGGCTGTCTCCGTTCAGCGGCGCGGATTATCAGCGGTTCATGGAGCCGATCACCGAGTTGGCCCAGCAAACGGATCGGGGCTTGGTACTCGCCGAGGCTCTGGTCGAACGGTTGCGGCAACACGGCGTCATCATCCCATCAGTGGCCGTGCTAGAACGCGTTTGCAGCGAGGCGTTGACGCGTGGCACCCGCCTGATTTACGAGGCTTTGACGGCTCCTTTAACCGAAGCACATCGGCAGGCATTTGAGCGGTTGTTGTCAATTCGGCACGAAACCACGCAAAGCACGTTAGCCTGGCTGCGCCAATCGTCCGGGCCGCCACGGCCGAAGCATATTCTGGTGCACCTCGAACGTTTGCAGACTGTTCAGGAACTCGCCTTGCCGGCCGGATTGGAATATACCGTCCACCAGAATCGCCTGTTGAAGCTGGCCCGCGAAGGCGGCCAGATGACGGCCCAGCATTTGCGTGATCTGGAAGCGACGCGCCGCTCCGCGACACTGACGGCGACTCTCCTCGATGCACGAGCCACCCTGATCGACGAGACCATTGATCTGCACGACCGCTACATGGGATCGCTCTTCAGCAAGGCCAAGCGGACTCACGCCGAACGCTTCCAGCGCTCGGGCAAAGCTATCAATGACAAAGTACGGCTGTACTCGCGGATCGGCCGCGCCTTGCTGGAAGCCAAGGAAACCGGAGCCAATCCCTTCACGGCGATCGAGTCGATCCTGCCCTGGACGGCATTCAGTGAAAGCATCGCCGAAGCCGAACAACTGTCGCAATCGGAAAATTTCGATTATCTCGCGTTGCTCGGTAGTCGGTTTAACGGACTTCGACGCTATACGCCGACGTTGCTGAATACGCTGAAACTCAAGGCCGCGCCGGCGGCGCGTGAGCTTCTGGCGGCGGTCGACGTACTGCGAGCAATGAATGACCGCCAAGCGAGAAAAGTTCCGGATGATGCCCCGACCGGTTTTGTCCGTAAGCGTTGGGCAAGTCTCGTGTTCACGCGGGACGGGCTGGATCGCCGCTTCTATGAGCTGTGCGTACTCTCGGAACTCAAGAACGCCCTGCGCTCGGGCGATATCTGGGTGCAGGATTCGCGTCAGTTCAAAGATTTCGAGGCCTACCTACTGCCGCCGGCGCGCTTCACTGAGTTGCGTGGCGAGCATCATTTGGGCTTGGCGGTGGCGATCGATTGCGAATCCTACCTCGAATCTCGGCTGGCCGAACTGGAACACGAGATGGCTACCGTCGAGCATTTGGCCGCGGCCGACACGCTTCCGGACGCCGGTTTCACGCCCGCCGGCCGGCTCAAGATCACACCCTTGCATAACACGGTGCCCGAGGGCGCTGAAGCGTTGATGGAACAGGCCTACAGTCGGCTGCCTCATCTCAAGATCACCGAACTCTTGCTGGAAGTCGACGACTGGACCGGCTTCACGCAGCATTTCACCCACCTCAAAAACGGCGCGGCCGCTGGAGATCGGCAACTGTTGCTGACCACGATCCTGGCGGATGCGATCAACCTGGGCTTGACCAAGATGGCCGAGTCCTGCCCCGATGCCAGCTATGCCAAGCTGGCGTGGCTTCAGGCATGGCATATCCGCGACGAGACCTATGCGGCGGCGTTGGCCGAGTTGACCAACGCTCAGTATCATCAGCCGTTCGCGGCCTACTGGGGGTGACGGCACCACGTCTTCATCCGACGGCCAGAACTTCAAGGCCGGTGGGCAGGGCCAGTTTGCCGGTCATGTGAACCTGAAGTACGGCCAAGAACCGGGCATCCAGTTCTATACGCACATTTCCGATCAGTATGCGCCGTTCCACACCCAGGTTATCAACGCCACGGTGCGTGACGCCACGCATGTTCTGGACGGGCTGCTCTACCACGAGTCGGATCTGCGCATCGCGGAACACTACACCGACACGGCCGGCTTTACCGACCACGTATTCGCGCTAATGCAATTGCTGGGCTACCGCTTCGCGCCGCGTATCCGCGATCTGGCCGACCGGCGACTCTATATCCCCGGAGACGCGAGTCCCTACCCAACACTCTCGGGCATGATCGGCGGCCGTATCAATATCCGGCACATCCGGTCGCACTGGGATGAAATTCTACGGCTGGCGGCTTCGATCAAGCAGGGCACCGTCACCGCCTCGTTGATGCTGCGCAAGCTTGGCAGCTATCCGCGCCAGAATGGCCTGGCTATCGCGTTGCGTGAACTCGGCCGCATCGAACGCACGCTATTTACGCTCGACTGGCTGCAGAACGTCGATTTACGTCGCCGCGTCCAGGTGGGGCTGAACAAGGGCGAGGCCAAGAATGCGTTGGCCCGAGCCGTATTCTTGAACCGTCTGGGCGAAGTTCGCGATCGCAGTTACGAAAACCAGCGCTACCGCGCCAGCGGCCTGAATCTCGTGGTCAACGCCATCATTCTCTGGAATACCGTCTATATGGAGCGTGCGATCCAGTCACTGACCGATTCCGGGCAGCCCGTGGATGAAGATCTGTTACCGCACCTGTCGCCGCTGGGCTGGGAACACATCAATCTCACCGGCGATTACGTCTGGCAGCAGGATAAACGCGTTGCGCGGGGCCGGTTCCGGCCACTACGAACACCGCGAGAGGCTTAGCGTACGATTTTTTCCGTTTCGTGAGGTGACCCCTAACGACGCCATGCGGCCAGAGCCTCCCGATTGTTACAATCCGTGCGGCCTACATCGAGGCGAAGCGGAGCGGCCAATGCCCCGCTATCTCTCAAAAAAACATAAGGTTATTTCACATGTACGCAAAAGCTTTACTGTTCGGGATTCTGCTGTGCTTCTCTGCGTTGAGCGCACACGCCGGAGTCGGTCCTTTCGGCCTGTCGGTTGGCACCACGTCGCTGGATGAAGCTCGCGCCCAGCTGTCGGCCCAGACGCGCCTGGAGGCGCTAGGCGAAAACAGGTGGACGAATGGCCCCATGTTCAAATCATCTGGTGCTGGGTTGGGTTTGAATGGCCTGCAAGAAGCCCTGTTCATTTTCGATACTGACGCCACACTGGCTGGTGTCATCCTGTACCTCAACAAGAACCGATATCAGGACTTCAAGGGGATGCTATCCGAGCAGTATCAGCTGATATCAGACCAGGCCCCTTTCGTCGGCAATCAGCTTGCCACCTTCAGGCAGGATGATGTGACGATTGAA
>DATGNI010000121.1:0-4041 GCA_035306825.1 Azoarcus sp.
AGCGCCCCGCGTCCGCGCAACCGCCGTTGGGGCGTCGCGCAACAGCAACCATGCCAGAGGCGTCAGAGCGGCGATGATGACCGCGCCCAGCCTGGGGACCAGCGTGGCATCTTGCGCGCCAATCCAGCCTCCCAACGGCGCCCCGACCGCCACGCCGATGCCGATGGCCATGCCCACGCCGCCCATTGTTCCGCCCAATCTGTTATCGCGAGAATGATCGGCGGCGAGAGTCATCAGCAACGACAATGCCGTCATGTGGCCACAGCCTTCAATGAAGCGCAACGCGAGCAGCAGCGGGTATGAATGATCTCCGGCAATCCACCACAGACAGAGTGCGTTGAGTGCCAACGCACCGAGGATCAATGGCGTGCGCAAACCCAGACGGTCGGATAGCCAGCCCGCGACTGGAGCTGCTGTGAGCGCGCCGAGCATATTGGCCGACATGAAGGCATGACGGGCGAAATCACTGATTTCCGGATGGCGCTCAATGGTCAGCGCGGAAAGCACCGGCACCATGGCCGTCACCGGCAACATCAGCACGAACAGGATTGCGCCGATGACCGGGAGATGAGCCGATCGAGACGGAATTGAACGGACGTTCATTGAGCGTACGGCACCGGCCAGCTCCAGCAGGCACTCCGAATGGAATGTAGCAAGCCTAGCTTAACGCACAGATGGGGCGCTTGATGCGAGTCAAACGCATCCTGTTTCCATTGGCACCCACTTTGAAGGCGGTTTCTTCCCGGCGTTGAGACACCAGGATTCGCTGGCTTCTGGTGCATCTATGAATATCTGAAAAACGTTTGTTTCAGTGAGTGTTTGACCACGCTCAAGGTCTGACGGAATTGGAAACGGACAATCAGCTTCATGTCCTGTATCAACCTGCCTGGTACGCAATCATGAATCCTGCCGCTGGATCAATGGCCTATGACGCGACGCCGTCGCTTAATGTGCCCATGCGCTTTTTTCTCACCGCGCCGCTGTTTGGCATGGCCGCGGGTGGATTGCTGATTTTTTCTCCTCACGCTTTGACCTCGCGTTGGTTGCCGGAGACCTTTGCCGTGGTGCATCTGGTGGCGGTCGGTTTCATGTTGATGGTGATGAGCGGGGCGCTGTTTCAGATATTGCCCGTGGTCGCAGGCAGAGCCATTCCGGGCAAAGGTGTTTTCGCCGGTTTCGTACATGCAGGCTTATGCGTGGGCGCGGTGCTGCTTTCGTGGGGGTTGGGAGCGAGTCTGCGCGAGGCGATTGAAGCCGGCGCATTGGCTCTCCTGATTGCGTTGACGGCTTTCATCGGAGGCGTGGCAGCCGGGTTGTGGGGCTGTCGCATTGATCTGGCGACACAGCGCGATCTGCGCCTGGCAATGACCGGAATTGCCGTGACGGTGATGCTGGGTACGACGCTGGCGCTGGTGTTGTCGAGGGGCGCGGCCTTACCGTTTCTCTCTTTACTCGAACTGCACGTCGGGTGGGCATTCCTTGGTGCCGCCGGAATGCTGCTTGCCGCGACGAGCTGGATCGTTGTGCCGATGTTCCAGATCACACCCCCTTATCCTGCGTGGATGATGCGCGCTTGGGGGTGGGCGGTATTCATCTCGCTGCTTGCGTGGAGTCTGGCAGTGATGCTGGAAGCGGGGGAGGTCGCCGGCTTGCTTTTGTCATTGCCATTGCTGCTGGCCGCAGCCTATGCACTGGCTACCTTGTGGTTGCAGCACCGTTCCCGCCGCACGCGTCCAGACGAGACATTGCGCGCGTTCCGCCTGGCGATGTGTGCGTTCCTGGCCGGTCTGGTCTGCGTCGTGATGGCCCGCTATGCGGGCGATGCGCGCTGGTCGGTGACAGCGGGTGTGCTAGTGCTTTACGGGGGTTTTGTCGGCGTCATTCAGGGGATGCTCTACAAGATCGTGCCCTTTTTGTGCTGGCTGCATCTCTCCCAGAAAATGCGGCGACCCCCAAACATGAAGAAGCTGCAACCGGATGGGCCGGTGCGACGACAGGCACGCCTGCATGCGCTTGCCTTGGGCGCGCTGTTGGTGGCGGTGATGCTTGGGGAAGGGTGGGCCGGACGTGTTGCCGGCGTGCTGGTGGCCGCGGATTTCGGCTGCTTGCTCTGGAACATGACAGAAGCCATGCGCAATCATCGCCGTGCCGCGATGGATAGTCAGAAAGACTAGTTCGAAAGAACCGTTCCGTTCAGGAATCGCTACCCGGGATAAAACAGCGACGGTGTGGGAATGGAGGCGCGAGCAGGTCGCGATACAGCGCATGGCCCGGGTCGATGCGCACAACTATTTCGAACTGCATGTAATCAAAGAGTACGCGCAGGAACCCTGCATGCCGCGCTCTTGTTCTCCGAAATGCGCTGCAAAGTGCGTGCACATTTTCGGGTAAGAAGCCTACCATGTGGCTTTGCGTCAGTATCTCGTTCTGGCTATTGGCCGGGCGAGCGTCGGAGAAGTTGGATTCGATGCCGGAAAGACACCACTGACGCGCTGCCCCGTTCACTCTATGCGGGCGTTTGAGGCGCTCGCATCGTCATGGAGATTCTGCATGTCTCAAAAGGTTGTCATTCTCGGTAGTGGCCTGGCTGGCTACAACGTCGCGCGCGAATTCCGCAAACTCGACAAGACCTCGCATCTCGTCATCATCAGTCGGGATGCCGCTGATTTCTATTCCAAGCCGATGCTGTCGAACGCCCTGTCCGGCAACAAGACGGCCGCGAGTCTCGTCATGAAGCCACGCGAGAAGATGGCCGAAGAACTGAACGCCGATATTCGACCGAACACTGAAGTACATGCAGTATCAACCGCAGAGCAAACCGTGACGCTGGCCGACGGCGAACGGATGGAGTGGAGCAAGCTGGTTTTCGCGCTCGGTGCTGACCCGATTCGTCTGTCGTTGGAAGGGGATGGGGCTGAGGATATTCTGTCGGTCAACGATCTGAATGATTTTGCGCGTTTCGCCGAGAAACTCGACGGTGTGCGCGAGGTCGTATTGCTCGGTGGCGGCCTGATTGGTTGTGAATTTGCCAACGACTTGCTCTCGCAGGATATTCGCACGACGGTGGTCGATATCGCCGAGCGCCCGCTGGGCCGGCTGTTGCCGGACGAAGCCGCCGGGTTTTTCCGCGAACGCCTGGAAGAAGCCGGAGTGCGATTTCATTTTCAAGCGGGTGCAACAGCGGTCGAACGTGATGGGAAACGCTATCGGGTGCGCCTGAATGACGGTGCAACGCTGGAGGCCGATCTGGTCGTTTCGGCAATCGGCTTGCGTCCGCGCACGCAGCTTGCCAGCGATGCTGGATGTGCCAGCGCGCGCGGTATCGTCACCGATCGCTTCCTCGCCACCAGTTGCCCGAATGTCTATGCAGTGGGTGATTGTGCCGAAATCAACGGTCTGAATCTGCCTTTTGTAATGCCGATCATGCATCAGGCGCGCGCCCTGGCAGCCACGCTTTCCGGCACGCCGACCGAACTGGATTATCCGGCCATGCCGGTAATGGTGAAGACGCCGGCATGTCCGACCGTGGTTTGTCCGCCCGCAGCGGGTGCTGAAGGCTCCTGGCAGGTCGAGGATGATGGAGAGGGCGTTACGGCGCTGTTCCGCTCAGCCGATGACCGCTTGCTCGGTTTCGTATTGCTGGGCACTGCAACGGCCCGTCGGCAGGAACTGTCCTCACAGGTTCCTCGTCCATTCGAGGCCTGAACGCTTGTTTGGTGAAGCGTAAAGCGAAAAAGGGCGGCAGACGTTCAAGACCGGTTTCGCCAGTGGGACGGGTTTGCAGCATCCGTGCGTCACATCATTGGCTTCCTGAACAGGTGGTTCAGCGATGTTTCCGATGGTTTCCGTGATCGCTGTGGCGTAATCGGCTTGGCGCTGTTTCGGTGCTGCCACAGCGTTCCTTCCTGTGGCGGGGTACACGTCACTTGATGCGGGTCAAGGTCGCATCCGAAGCTCTGCCTAGACTGTCGTGACGCCAATTCGTTACCAGTCCATCATGAGCCAACGTCCTGAACTGATTTGCCCGGCGGGGAGTCTGCC
>DATGNI010000122.1:0-4262 GCA_035306825.1 Azoarcus sp.
CTTATATGTCTTTTTGGACGAAATGGGGTTTTTCCCCTACCCTTTTAACGCTTTACGCTGACGAGATTCCTGCAATCGCATTGCGCCTAACGAAACATCGTTTTATATTACGAAATTAATGGCGTATTCTCGCCGGCACGAACGGAATAGCGCCCAGCGGGCAACCGCCCTACCCTCGCGGCGCCCGCGACAAACAAGACGCCTTGGTCCCGACCGGATCGAGGCCGTACAACAACGGCATGAGGAGACCATCCATGACCGCTTCGCAAAACCCTTTCCTGCAGCATGACCCCGATCCGCAGGAAACGAACGAATGGCTCGACGCGCTGTCTGGCGTCATCGAGGCCGGCGGCACAGACCGCGCCCATTACCTGATCGAACACCTGATCGATGCCGCACAACAGCACGGCACCGACATCCCGTATTCGGCCAACACCCAGTACGTAAATACCATCCCCGTCGAGTTGCAACCGGCCTATCCGGGCGACGCCGATATCGAATTGAAAATTCATTCGTACATCCGCTGGAACTCGATGGCAATGGTGGTTCGCGCCAACCAGGACACCAACGTCGGCGGCCATATCGCAAGCTTTGCTTCAGCTGCGGCCTTGTACGACGTAGGCTTTTCTCATTTCTGGCATGCGCCCAGCAGCGACCATGACGGCGATCTGATCTTTTTCCAAGGGCACTCGGTGCCGGGCATTTATGCACGCGCCTTCATGCTCGGACGTTTGACCGAAGAGCAGATGGACCACTTCCGTCAGGAAGTCGACGGCAAGGGGATCTCATCCTATCCGCACCCGTGGCTGATGCCGGATTTCTGGCAGTTCCCGACCGTATCCATGGGTCTTGGGCCGATTCAGGCCATCTATCAGGCCCGCTTCATGAAATACATGGCCAGCCGCGGCCTGATCGATGCGGATCGCGCAGCACAACGTAAAGTCTGGGCCTTTCTCGGCGACGGCGAGACCGATGAAGTGGAATCGCTCGGCGCGATCAGCATGGCTTCGCGCGAAAAGCTCGACAACCTGATCTTCGTGATCAACTGCAACCTGCAGCGACTGGACGGCCCGGTACGGGGCAACGGCAAGATCATCCAGGAACTCGAAAGCCAGTTCCGCGGAGCCGGCTGGAACGTCATCAAGGTGGTCTGGGGCACCCGCTGGGACGCCTTGTTTGCCCGCGACAAAACCGGCGCGTTGAAAGCACGCATGCTCGAAGTCGTGGACGGTGAATACCAGACGTACAAATCCAAGGATGGCGCCTATGTGCGCGAACATTTCTTCAATACGCCCGAGCTGAAAGAACTGGTCGAAGACTGGACGGACGCGGAAATCTGGCATCTGAACCGTGGCGGACACGATCTGTTCAAGATCTTTGCCGCATACAACAGTGCCGTGCAATGCAAAGGACGCCCCACCGTCATCCTTGCCAAAACCGTCAAGGGCTACGGCATGGGCTCCGCTGGCGAAGCGATGAACATCTCGCACCAGCAAAAACAGATGGACGTTGATGCCATCCGTCGCTTCCGCGATCGCTTCCATCTGCCGGTTCCCGACGACCAGCTTGAACAGCTGCCCTATCTGCGCTTTGCTGAAGATTCACCCGAATACAAGTACATGGTGAAGAGCCGTCAGGCACTCGGCGGCTTCCTCCCCCAGCGTCGCAGCAAGGCAGAGCCGCTCCCGGTGCCGGAACTGAAAGCGTTCGAAGCCCTGCTCAGCGCCTCCGGCGAAGGCCGCCAGCTGTCCACCACGATGGCGATGGTGCGCATCATGAACACCTTGATGCGCGACAAGAAGCTGGGGCGTCACATTGTCCCGATCGTGCCAGACGAATCGCGCACTTTCGGCATGGAAGGCATGTTCCGCCAATACGGCATCTGGAGCCAGGAAGGCCAGAAATATCTGCCGGAAGACCACGATCAACTGATGTTCTACAAAGAGAGCATCGGCGGTCAGGTGCTGCAGGAAGGCATCAACGAAGCCGGCGCGGTCTCTGATTGGATTGCCGCCGGCACGGCCTACAGCGTGCACGGCGTGCAGATGGTGCCGTTTTACATCTTCTATTCGATGTTCGGCCTGCAGCGCACCATGGATCTCATCTGGGCCGCCGGCGATCAACGCACGCGCGGCTTCCTCATCGGCGGCACCGCCGGACGGACGACGCTCAACGGCGAAGGCCTGCAACACGAGGACGGTCACAGCCACCTGCTTTCCGCCACCATCCCCAATTGCATCAGCTATGACCCGACCTTCCAGTATGAAGTCGCCGTCATCGTGCAAGATGGTATGCGTCGCATGTACGCCGAGCAGGAGGATGTCTTCTATTACATCACGGTGATGAACGAGAATTACGAACATCCCGAGATGCCGAAAGGCGTTGAAAAAGACATCCTCAAAGGCATGTACTCTTTCCGCAAAGGCGGGAAAGGGAAAGGCCCACGCGCTCAGCTGCTTGGTTCCGGCACGATTTTCAACGAAGTCATCGCCGCCGCGGATCTGCTCAAAAAGGACTGGGGCGTGGAGTCCGACATCTGGGGCTGCCCCAGCTTCACGGAATTGGCCCGCGACGGCCAACAGGCCGATCGCTGGAACCTGCTCCACCCGACCGCAAAAACACCCAAGAAATCCCACGTCCAGGCTTGCCTCGAAGGCGGCCAGGGCCCGGTGATCGCGGCGACCGATTACATCAAGCTGTATGCTGACCAGATTCGCACCTGGGTGCCGGGTCGTTACACCGTCTTGGGAACCGACGGGTTTGGCCGTTCCGACACGCGCGAAAAATTGCGCCACTTCTTCGAGGTCAACCGCTACTGGGTCGTCATCGCGACGCTCAAGGCGCTGGCTGATGAGGGGGAAATCGAACGTGAACAGGTCGCTCAAGCCATCAAGAAATACGGCATCGACCCCGCCAAACCCAACCCGTTGACGGTCTGAGGAGAACGCCGCGATGAGCCAGTTGATTGAAGTAAAGGTTCCGGACATCGGCGACTTCGATGAAGTCCCTGTCATCGAACTGTTTGTAAACGTCGGGGACACCATCCAGGAAGAAGACCCCATCTGCACCCTGGAATCCGACAAGGCCACGATGGACGTTCCCTCGAGCGCCTCCGGCGTGATCAAGGAAGTTCTGATCAAACTCGGCGACAAGGTTGCCGAAGGCACCGTGCTGATCAAGCTCGAGGCGGAAACTGAAGCGGCGGCCGAAGCCCCTTCGGCTCAGCCCGCCGCAGAGTCGGCACCGGCTCCTGCCAGCGCTCCAGCGCCCGCACCAGCTCCGGCTGCTGCTCCGGCCTCGACCGGCGGCGTAGTCGAGGTCAAGGTTCCGGACATCGGCGATTTCGACGAAGTCCCGGTCATCGAATTGTTTGTGAAGGTCGGCGACACCATCGAGGAAGAGGACGCCATCTGCACTTTGGAGTCTGACAAGGCCACGATGGATGTGCCCTCGACCGCGTCCGGCGTCGTCAAGGAAGTGCTCATCAAGCTCGGCGACAAGGTCGCCGAAGGCACCGTGCTGATCAAGCTTGAAACTGCCGCGGAAAGCAAAGACACCCCCGCTCAGCCCGCAGCAGCGCCTGCAGCGGCGCCGGCGCCGGCTCCAGCCCCAGCTCCCGCACCCGCACCCGCCGCTGCAAAGCCGGCGGCTGCACCCGCCGCGGCCAGCGCGACAACACCCGACACGGCCGGACAAGCCGCGCCGAACACTCCCAGCCCGATTCAGATTGGCGGCGCCGTCCATGCCAGCCCGTCAGTGCGTGCCTATGCGCGCGAACTCGGCGCCGATCTCTCGCAGATCAAGCCGACCGGCCCGAAAAACCGCATTTTGCGCGAAGACGTCACGGCCTTCGTCAAAAACGCGATGAGCAGTGGCACGGTTCCAGGCAAGACCTCGGCCGCCTCGCATGACTCCAGCGGCTTGAATCTGCTTCCGTGGCCGCAGGTCGATTTCGCCAAGTTCGGTGAAATCGACGTTCAGCCGATGAAGCGCATCAAGAAGATCTCCGGGGCCAATCTGCACCGCAACTGGGTGATGATTCCGCACGTCACGCAGTACGATGAAACCGACGTCACCGATCTCGAGGCGCTGCGCAAGGAACTCAACGCATCGCGCGAGGCCAAGGCTGAAGGCGTGCGCTACACCATGCTCGCCTTCGTCATCAAGGCCTGTGTTTCAGCGCTGAAAAAGTACCCGCAGTTCAACACATCGCTTGACGGTGACAACCTCGTCTACAAGAAGTATTTCCACATCGGTTTCGC
>DATGNI010000123.1:0-22202 GCA_035306825.1 Azoarcus sp.
CGGTTCGATGTCCGGCTCGAAGCCTTCCTCACATCCCGCCCACTCCACGTCTTCGCGTTTGTCGCCCGGCCAGGCCAACGACATCGCCATTCATGCGTTGAGTCTGGTCGGCACGCCGTACCACTACGGCGGCAACACGCCAGAAAGCGGCTTCGATTGCAGCGGTCTGATCGGCTATGTTTTTCACCGCCGCACGGGCGTGGTCCCGCCGCGTACGGTGGCGCAGCTGAACAGCTTCGGGGAATCGGTCAGCGCCAATGAACTGCGCACCGGCGATCTGGTGATGTTCGGCGGGAGGCGCCCTTCTCACGCCGGCATCTATGTCGGCGAAGGACGTTTCGTCCATGCTCCGTCGTCCGGTGGCACCGTGCGTCTGGACAGTTTGCAATCGCACTACTGGTCACGGCAGCGCCAAAGCTTTCGCCGGCCCTGAACCGCTTGCGCATCGATCTCCCATGCGATCCACGCCACCTTCGGATTACGTCGGCCGTTTCGCCCCCTCACCCAGCGGCCCGTTGCATTTCGGCTCTCTGATCGCCGCGGCGGCCAGCTGGTTCGATGCCCGCGCGGCAGGCGGCCGCTGGCTGCTGCGTATCGACGATGTCGACACCCCTCGCGTGGTACCTGGCGCGGCCGAAGACATTCTGGCCACGCTCGAGCGTTTTGGCTTTTTCTGGGATGCAGAACCCGTCTGGCAAAGCCGCCGGAGCGAAGCTTATGCCGCAGCGCTTGAACGCCTGCAGCAAGACGGCATGCTCTTCGCCTGCGCCTGTTCGCGCCGTGAACTGGCCGACTCAGCTCTCGCGCGCGACGGCTCTCACGTCTATCCGGGCACCTGCCGAGAGGGGCTGCCCCCCGGTCGCACAGCGCGGGCCTTGCGCATACGCGCACAAGGTTGCATCCGTTTTGAAGATATCCTGCAAGGCCCGCAGCGGGAAGATCTGGAAAAAGACGTGGGTGATTTTGTTGTGCGCCGCGCGGACGGAATCTTTGCTTATCAGCTTGCCGTCGTGGTGGATGATGCGGAAGCGGGCGTCACCGATATCGTGCGCGGGGCCGACCTGCTCGCCTCCACCAGCCGGCAAATCTATCTGCAGCAACAACTGGGGCTACCCACCCCACGCTATGCGCATGTACCCGTCGCCCTGAGCCCGACGGGTCAGAAACTGTCCAAACAGAATCTGGCGCGCGCCATTGCTCCACTTTCTCCCGCTGCCACGCTGCACGCAGCGCTGGAGTTTCTCGGACAGGCTCCGCCCGCCCGACTGGCGACGGCCAGTCTGCAGGAAATCCATGACTGGGGCATCGCTCACTGGCGGCTGGCCGCCGTCGCCCACACTCCTGCGTTGAACACTCCACCGGCATTCACGGCACAATAGGACATTCCGTTCATGCAAGAGAGCGCCATGATCCTCACGGACCCACAACTGCACGAGCTTTTCAAACGCGCACGCACCATTGCGGTGGTGGGCATGTCGCCGAACGAGGCGCGGCCGAGCCATTACGTCGCGCAATACATGCGTGAGCATGGCTACACCATTTTTCCGGTCAATCCGCTGCACGACGAGATCGCCGGCATCCGCTGCTACCCGGATCTGGCCTCAGTGCCGCAACCGATCGATATCGTCAATGTTTTTCGTCGCGCTGAATACACTCCGACGATTGCACGCGAAGCCGTCGCAATCGGGGCAAAATGCCTGTGGTTACAGCTTGGCATTGTCAACGCGCAGGCCGCCAGCATCGCTCATGCGGCCGGGATGGGTGTGGTGATGGATGCATGCATCAAGGTTGAACACGCACGTCTGCTCGAGCCCGACAAAAACTGAATCAGTCGTCGTGCTGATGATTGCGAAAACCGACCAGCGACAATCCCCGGCGCACACAATGGAAGCAGATCCAACATTGCATGCGCCGGTACCAGGGCCGACGGCTCCAGTTTTCCGGGCACAATTCCTCAGCGCCCGTTTCGATGGCCCGTTCAAGCGAACTTTGCAACTGCCTGGCGAAGCTTTCGTCTTCAATCACCACGTTGGCCTCACGCGCGAGCAGCAAACTGAAAGGATCGATATTGCTTGAACCAACCGTAGCCCAATACTGATCGACCACTGCCACCTTGGCATGCAGACAGCTACGGTGATATTCGAACAAACGAATACCGTTGCGCATGAAATAAGGGTACAGCGCACGCGTGGCATGGGCGAGCATCGGATGATCGGCCAGCCCTTGCAGCAGCAAGGTCACCCGCACGCCACGTCGAGCCGCATCCACCAGCGCCTGTCGAAAACGCCCTCCGGGAAAGAAATACGCACAGGCGATCGTCACTTCGTTGCGGGCTGCGTTGATCGCATTCAGATAGGCCTCTTCAATATCCCGACGTCGCGTGACATTGTCACGCAGCACAAAGGCGGCACGGATGTTCCCCACGCGCGGCGGCGCACTGCTCAGATGGCCACTGGAAGAGCGCCGATTGAAGCTGGCCCATGACACCAGCATCCAAAGCTGCCGCACCGCATGCAGGACGGAACCTACCAGCGGCCCTTCCAGGCGTATCGCATAATCAAAACGAGGATGATCTGCGTTATGCAGCGCAAAATCATCGACAATATTGATCCCCCCCACCCACGCGATCCGACCGTCAATCACGATGTTCTTACGATGCATGCGGCGGAAACGGTGCCGCTTGATACGCCAGTCGCCCCGGTCGCGCCGGTACACCAGCACTTCAACGCCTTCGGCCAGAAGGTCGGGCATCAGCTCTGCGACGAATTCGCGCGAGCCGAAACCATCCACCAGCACACGAACATGCACCCCCCGTCGTACCGCACGGATCAGCGCATTGGCCACGCGCTTGCCGGTGGCATCGTTGGCAAAAATATAGGTTTCGACGTGGATTTCACGCGAAGCATGCTCGATTGCCTCAAGCACGTCGGGGAAATACTGCTCACCGTTTTCGAGAAGCGCCACCCGGTTTCCACCGAGAAAGGTGCTCATCTCGCCAGTTCCAGATGTGCAGTGAGCGGGGCGTGGTCAGAAATATTGCTCCAGACCTGACCGGTATGCACTTTGGCCGAATGGATATTGAAACCGCGCACATAAATGCGATCCAGCCGCAGCACCGGCAAACGACTCGGAAAGCTGCGCGCCGGACGACCGCGAAACACCTCTTCGAGCGCAAGCCGTCGTTCCAGCAGATCCTGTGCACGGTTGTTCCAATCATTGAAATCGCCCGCGATGATCAACGGCGCGTCCGGCGGAACAATCTGCTCCACGCGTTCGGCCATCGCTTCCATCTGGCGCCGCCGCCCTCCGCCGGCAAGCCCCAGATGCACACAGAAGAAATGCGTCCCGGGGGCGTCAGGCAGATCGACCTGGACATGTAACAGACCCCGTTTCTCGAAACGGTGGTCGGAAACATCCAGGTTGTACGAAGACAGAATGTCGAAACGGCTCAAAATGGCATTGCCATGGTGCCCATGGTCATACTTTGCATTCAGCCCATACGCCGTCTGCCCCCAGATCTCATCCGCGAGAAACTCGTGCTGCGGCACACTCGGCCAATTGGCGTGCAGGGTTTGGTGACGCAGGTTCATGCCCTGCACTTCCTGCAAAAAAACCACGTCGACTTCGAGTTCCCGCAGTCGCTCACGCAACTCATGGATGACCATGCGTCGGTTGAAATGGGAAAAACCCTTGTGGATATTGTAGGTACAAACCTTGATCTGCATGAAACGTTCCTTCCAGCCTGCGCTAGGGCACGCGCCTTTCTGCATCGAATACGCCGGCTTGCAGCCGGACAGGCCAAGGCGTCCTGACGTAAAGGGACTGAACGCCTTTCAACAAGACGCCGTGCACAAACGTAATCATTTGATCTTCACTGCACTCAGAAAAGGGGCCATCCAGCCCACACGAGCGTCAGCACGGAAAAGGCACCTCAGACCTCGAGCATCCGGTCCAGCGCGAGCTTGGCCAGCACCGCTTCATGTTTCGGTACGGTGATCTGGTTCACCACGTTGCCCTCTGCAAGATTTTCAAGCGCCCAGGCAAGGTGCTGTGGGTCAATGCGCTGCATCGTGGAACACATGCACACCGTCGGCGCCATGAATTGCACGGTCTTGCCTTCCGGCTTCATCTCTTCTGCAAGACGACTGACCAAGTTGAGCTCAGTGCCCACCAGCCATTGCGTACCCGGCTCTGCGGCCTTGATGGTCTTGATGATGAATTCGGTCGAACCCACGTAGTCGGAATTGAGACAGACGTCGAGGTTGCTTTCGGGATGCGAGATCACCAATCCTTCCGGATGCTGTTCGCGCCAACGGCGGATATGGCTTTCCTGGAACATCTGATGCACCGAGCAATGCCCCTTCCAGAGCAAAATCTTCGCCTTGCGAATCTGTTCCTTGGTGAGACCGCCGTATTCGAGGTCCGGATCCCATACCACCATCTCTTCAAGCGCAATGCCCTTGTTGTAACCGGTCCAGCGGCCAAGATGCTCATCGGGGAAGAACAGCACTTTCTCGCGCCGCTCGAACGACCAGTCGAGAATCTTCGGCGCGTTGGTGGACGTGCATACGATGCCGCCATGCTCGCCGCAAAAAGCTTTCAGATCGGCCGCGGAGTTGATATACGTGACCGGCGTGACGATTTCATCCGGCGTCTCCAACACCTCGGTCAGCTCCCGCCAGCAGCGTTCCACCTTGGCCAGGTTGGCCATGTCCGCCATTGAACAACCTGCGGCCAGGTCCGGCAAAATCACCACCTGATTGGGCTTCGACAGGATGTCGGCAACCTCAGCCATGAAGTGCACGCCACAAAACACGATGAATTCGGACTCTGCCTCCGAAGCCAGTCTGGCGAGCTTGAGCGAATCACCGGTCAGATCCGCATGGCGATACACATCTGCACGCTGATAGTGGTGGCCCAACAGGACCACACGGTCGCCGAGCGCCTCGCGCGCGGCGATGATCCGTTTTTGCGCCTGCTCGTCCTGAAGTTGATTGAAATGATCAAACTGGATGCTTGCTACGCTGCTCATTACGTTCCTCAATTCTGAAAACTGGCTTCAGCTCTGCGTCCAGGGCAGGCCGGCGTGACGCCAACCGCCGACACGATTACGATGACCGTGGGCGTCCTGTTCGCCTTCGAAGCCTTCCAGCACATTGTAAGCCTCTGCATAACCGGCTTCAGTGGCCGCTCGCGCGGCCTTGTCGGAGCGGCCCCCGGAACGACACAGAAACATCACCAATGATTCCGGATCGACTTCCCGCTTGAGCTGCGAGACGAAGGCCGGGTTCGGCACGCTGCCGGGATAACTCAACCATTCTATCTCGACCGCAGCGGGCACACGCCCGACCCAGTCCCACTCGGCACGCGTGCGTACATCCACAAGTTTTGCGCCCGGCGCGCGCTGCCAGACTTCATGTGCCTCCGTCGGCGTCAGCGCACCCGCGTAGGGCAAACCCAGACGTTCGGCTCGTTCACGCGCCAATTGTAATATTTCGGTTAATTTGCCCATATCGATTACCCGGTTAGACTCCGCAGACAGTCAGTATACATTCAGGCGACATCCGATGACCGGCACCACCCCTCTTTCAGGCAACAAGCGATCTCGCGGCATTCAGAGCGTCACGCTCGTCGCGGTGGCAGGCAATGCCCTGCTCGCCGTGGGTCAAATCGTCGTCGGCCTTTTCGCCAACGCTTTCAGTCTTGTTGCCGACGCCGTCCATACTGTTTCCGATCTGATTACCGATTTGATGGTGCTTTTCGCGGGTCGGCAGGGCGCCGTGCCAGCCGATGACGACCACCCTTACGGTCACGGTCGCATCGAAACCGCCGCCACCCTGATTCTCGGAGCCGCCTTGATCGCTGTCGGAGTCGGCTTTCTACTCGCGTCCGGCCAACGTCTGCAACACATGGATCAAGCCGCAGAACTCCACCCCGCTGCCTTGTACATGGCGATTGCCACGCTGATTATCAAGGAGGGGCTGTTTCGCTTCATGCGCGCGGCCGGACACCGGCTCAACGCGCCGCTGCTTGTTGCCAATGCGTGGCACGCACGCTCCGATGCGGCTTCATCCCTCATGGTGGCGATCGGCATCGCGGGCGGTCTTGCAGGCTACCCTTTCCTCGAACCGCTCGCCGCCGCGCTGGTTGGCTTCCTGATCCTGCGCATGGGACTCAAACTGGCTTGGCAGGCGCTGCGCGAATTGGTGGATACCGGTCTGCCAGATGGTGAAGTCGCCCGCATCAAGGCGGCCGTGCTCGCCACGCCGGGCGTGCTTTCCGCGCACGCATTACGCACGCGGCGCATGGCTGATCAGGTCCTGTCTGACGTTCGGGTGCGAGTCGATCCGCGCGTCACGGTCTCTGAGGGACACCGGATCGCAGAGCGAGTTCGGCGTGAAATTCTCTCCGAGCATCCACAAATACGCGAAGTGCTGGTACACATCGACGCCGAGAAGGATCCCGCGTCCCAACCGCCCCCCAGCCCGCTGCCCACTCGCGACGAAATCACCGCACTGATGGCCACCGAGCTGTTCGAAAAATCCGCTGAGGCGATCGCGCGAATCCAACTGCACTATCTTGCGGGTCGGATCGAGGTGGAAATTCTCTCGCACAAAACGCCGGAACAACTCCCGCCGCCCGCCCTTCTCGCAACACGCATCGACAAGATACTTGCTGAGCATCCAGACATCCGAACAATCACCATTTTGGTGCGTCATGCACCTTAACCGTGCGCCAAGCGGTAATCTTCATGTTTGATGCGCTACAGACAACCCTCAATCGAAACGCCGTAAGCTTCGAACCCGCCTGTTCTTCACAACCTGCAGGCGTCAGTGGTAAAAGCCGAAGGCTGCTGGCACATTATGTGCTTAAAGCTATTCGGCGCACCTATTGCGGATGCGATCCGGTTTTGCATTTTCTCCAGGAGTGGATATGACCCCCGAAGCAGTCATGCAGCAGATCCAGGAAAACGAAGTTCGTTTCATTGACCTGCGATTTACCGACACCCGCGGCCAGGAACACCATGTCAGCCTGCCGGTTTCGGCATTCGAGGAAGATCATTTCGAACAAGGCCATCCTTTCGATGGTTCGTCGATCGCCGGCTGGAAAGGCATCCAAGCTTCCGACATGCTTCTGATTCCGGACGCTGACTCTGCTTATATTGACCCGTTCTACGACGAAACAACGCTGGTTCTGACGTGCGACGTCATTGAGCCTTCTGATGGCAAAGGGTACGACCGCGACCCGCGCTCAATCGCCAAACGTGCGGAGGCGTACCTCAAGAGCACCGGCATTGGTGACACCGCCTTTTTCGGCCCGGAACCTGAGTTTTTCGTGTTTGACGCAGTCGAATGGTCCAGCGACATGTCCGGATCCTCCTGCAAGATCTACTCTGAAGAAGCGGCCTGGTCGAGCAACGATAAAATTGAAGGCGGCAACCTGGGCCATCGTCCCCGAGTCAAAGGCGGCTACTTTCCGGTTCCTCCGACCGATTCGCTCAATGACATCCGTGCCGCAATGGTGCTTTCGCTCGAAGCCTGCGGCGTACCGTGTGAAGTGCACCACCATGAAGTCGCAACCGCCGGCCAATGTGAAATCGGCACCCGTTTCAGCACATTGACCAAGCGCGCCGACTGGACCCAGCTGCTCAAATACACCGTACATAACACCGCGTTCCAGTACGGCAAGACCGCCACCTTCATGCCGAAACCGGTGGTCGGGGACAACGGCTCCGGCATGCATGTTCATCAGTCGATCTGGAAGGATGGCGAAAACCTCTTCGCGGGCAACGGCTATGCCGGCCTGAGCGAAACGGCGCTGTACTACATTGGCGGCATCATCAAGCACGCCAAGGCGCTCAACGCGATCACCAACCCCTCGACCAACTCGTATAAGCGTCTGGTGCCGCACTTCGAAGCCCCGATCAAGCTCGCCTACTCCGCGCGCAACCGTTCGGCCTCGATCCGCATTCCGTTCGTTGCGAATCCGAAGGGTCGCCGCGTCGAAGCGCGCTTTCCAGACCCCACGGCCAATCCGTACCTGGCGTTCTCCGCACTGCTGATGGCCGGCCTGGATGGCATCCAGAACAAAATTCACCCCGGCGATCCGGCTGACAAAAATCTGTACGATCTCCCGCCGGAAGAGGACGCCCAGATTCCGACCGTGTGTTTCAGCCTCGATCAAGCACTGGCCGAACTGGACAAAGATCGCGACTTTTTGACGCGTGGGGGTGTGTTTTCCAATGAATTCATCGACGCCTTCATTGAACTGAAAAGCGAAGAAGTCAATCGGCTACGCATGACGACCCACCCGGTTGAATTCGACATGTATTACAGCACCTGAGGCATCGGCGCACAAATACAACGCCTGCAAAAGGGTGGGCATTGCCCGCCCTTTTGTATGGTTTAATCTGGGTTCCATGCCAACCGCGTCGGCATATCGACCGTGATGTTTTCAAACTTCGCGCATGCAGGACTTACAGATGATCGGCATTCGCAAAAGCGTCCTCCTTTTTCTGCTGACCAGTTCTTTCGTCACCGCCGCACAGGCGACGGTCTACAAATGCCTCGATGGCGAAGGTCGGATCACCTATACCAACGACCGCAATGAAGCACGCAACTGCCAGCCACTGTCGCGCGACCTGCCGGTTTCCACGGTCCCAGCCAGCACCATTCAACCGGCTGCCACCGCCCCCGCACCCAGTTCTTCAGCAGGCTTCCCCAGCGTCTCGCCCTCCGCTCAGCAAAGCCGCGACGAAAGCCGTCGTGCGCTCCTCGCGGAAGAGCTTTCCGCCGAAGAACAGGCTCTCACTGAAGCGCAGGAACAGCTCAGAGAAGAAGAAGCGCGCTTTCCGCCCGAAGAACGCAACGTGGGGGGATCGATCAACGGAGCCAAACGCAACGCCCGTCTCGAACCTTTCCGCAATGCCGTCGAATTGCATACGCACAACGTCGAGGCGCTCAAGCAGGAAATTTCCCGGCTACGTTAAGGATTCGGCACGCAGCCCTGCGGCGCGCGCTGAACGGTTGCCAGACAACAGGGCGCCAAGCCAGCTGATTGCTTACGGCAAACATCCCCGAGCAAGATAGCCATGCCCGACATCCAGCCTCATGCGCCTTTGCCCAATCCGTTCGCAGGTCTTGACCTGCTCTCCTCCGCAGTCGTCCTGACGGATGCACAACGCCGCATTCGCTACATGAATGCGAGCGCCGAAAACCTTTTCGCCATCAGCCAGCGAAAACTGCTGGGCGCTCCGCTCTTTCACCTGATCGGCGCCTCGGCAACACTTGATGAAGCCCTCAATCAGGCGCTGCATCAGAACTGGAGCTACACGGGGCAGGACATTCAGGTAACGCGGCCGGGCAACGGCATTTTACGGCTGGATTGCACGGTCACGCCCGCCGACGCTGAAGGCATCGCCTTGTTGCTGGAATTCCGTCCGATTGACGCCCAGCTCCGAGTCGCGCGCGAGGAACAGTTGCTCCAACAACAGCGCGCCAATCGCGAATTGATCCGCAATCTGGCGCACGAGATCAAAAACCCGCTCGGCGGCATCCGCGGGTCGGCGCAGTTGCTCAAAGATGAGCTGGACGATCCGCAACTCAGAGAATTCACCGAAGTCATCATTGCCGAAGCCGACCGGCTTCAGGATTTGCTGAACCGGATGTTGTCTTCGCACAATGCCATGCGGCCCACACCGCTCAACATTCACGAGATTCTCGAACGGGTCCGAAAATTGATTCTCGCCGAATTTCCCGGCGTGACAATCCGTCGCGACTACGACATCAGTCTGCCCAACCTCACCGCCGACCCTGAGCAACTGATCCAGTCCATTCTGAACATCGTTCGGAACGCCGCCCAGGCCATCAACGGCCACGGCGAAATTCATCTGCGCACCCGCATTGCCCGCCAGGTAACCCTCGCCAAACGACGCTTCCTTCTGGCGCTGGAATTGCAGATTATCGACAACGGCCCCGGCATTCCGGAAGAAATCTGCAGCAAAAT
Source organism: Azoarcus sp. (assembly GCA_035306825.1). GTDB lineage: Bacteria > Pseudomonadota > Gammaproteobacteria > Burkholderiales > Rhodocyclaceae > Pseudazoarcus. The sequence continues at coordinate 10,006 of DATGNI010000123.1, forward strand.
CTTCTATCCCCTGGTGTCCGGCAGTGGCGGCAGCGGCCTCGGATTGTCGATTGCCCAAGGATTCATCGAACAACATCAGGGGATGATCGATGTGCAAAGCCAGCCCGGTCGAACCTGCTTTACCGTCCTCCTGCCGATTTCCAACCGCTCGTTGTGAACACCTCGCCACGACACATCAGGACCACGCCTGAACCATGAATACAGTCTGGATCGTCGATGATGACCGCTCCATCCGCTGGGTGCTCGAAAAAGCGCTTGCGCGCAAAAACATTTCATTCAAGAGCTTCGCCTCCGCCGACGATGCGTTAGACGCCCTCGAATCGGCCGAGGCGCCGCCCCACGCCCTGATTTCGGACATCCGCATGCCAGGGCGCTCCGGCCTTGAACTTCTGCAACGCATGAAGCAGGAGTGGGCGCATGTGCCGGTCATCATCATGACCGCGTATTCAGACCTCGATAGCGCGGTGGCAACGTTTCAAGGCGGCGCATTCGAATATCTGCCCAAGCCCTTCGACGTGAATCAAGCGGTTGAGCTGGTTCAACGCGCGCTGGAGCAGGCCACGCACCCGCATAGCGCAGAACCCGCACCCGTTTTGGCGCCGGAAATTTTGGGACAGGCGCCGGCGATGCAAGCCGTTTTTCGCGCCATCGGACGTCTGTCGCAGTCGCATGCAACCGTGCTCATCAATGGCGAATCCGGAACAGGCAAGGAGCTCGTGGCGCGCGCGCTCTACCGTCACAGTCCGCGCCACGACGCCCCTTTCATCGCCATCAACACGGCGGCAATTCCGCGTGACTTGCTTGAATCCGAACTGTTTGGCCACGAGCGAGGCGCGTTCACCGGTGCTGCGGCGCAACGTCTCGGCCATTTCGAACAAGCCGAAGGCGGCACGCTGTTTCTCGATGAGATCGGCGACATGCCAGCCGAACTGCAAACGCGGCTGTTACGCGTGCTTTCCGACGGACACTTTTATCGCATCGGTGGTCAGCGTCCCATCCGCGCCAACGTGCGGGTCATCGCCGCCACGCACCAGAACCTTGACCAGCGCGTCCAGGAGGGCCTGTTCCGCGAAGATCTTTTCCATCGTCTCAACGTTGTTCGGCTACGTTTGCCCCCACTGCGCGAGCGTCGGGAAGATATTCCGCTGCTGGTGCAGCATTTTCTGCAAAAGAGCGCGCAAGAGCTTGATGTTGCCACCAAGCGCATTACCGACGACGCCCTGCAGTATCTGCAAAACACCCCCTTTTCCGGCAACGTGCGCCAACTCGAAAATGTCTGTCATTGGCTCACCGTGATGGCGCCGGGTCAGGTCATCAATATCACCGATCTGCCCCCGGAGCTGCGTGAGGCACCCATGCAGACGGAGGGTCCAGACTGGAAAGAAGCGCTTGGCCAGGAGGTCAATCGTTTGATTGCGCACAGCCCGGGCGAAGTGTTCGACCAGCTTTCACGCGAATTCGAGGACACCTTGATTCGCGGCGCCTTGTCGTCCACCGGAGGCCGCAAAATTGAAGCGGCCCAGCTGCTCGGCATCGGCCGCAACACGATTTCGCGCAAGATCCGGGAGCTGGACATTGACGGCCAGCGAGACGATCCATCCGACCACGGCACGAATTGAGGCCATTCGGGCGTAAAGATGACGTCCGGCGTCGCATACCGGATAATCCTCCGGACATGACCCACAGCACCCCGGAAACCCTCGCGGCGGAGACCCTCACACATCTCGGGCCGTGCGCCGCTCGCTTTGCACTTGAAGTGATCGCGCGCTGCGCCTCCACCAACGACGAAATCACGCGTCGTCCGAAACCCGATGGGCACCGCATCGCGGTGCTTGTTGCCCTCGATCAGCACGCCGGTCGCGGACGACACGGACGTTCCTGGCTCACCAACCCGGGCGCGGGCCTGACCTTCTCCTGTGCATGGCCGCTCGCACCAGACACGCCCCCGCCCGCCGCCCTGTCATTGGCCACCGGACTTGCCGTCGCGGAGGCAATCACCGCTCTCGGCATCGGGGACGTGCAATTGAAATGGCCCAACGACATCCTGATTTCCGGACGCAAACTCGGTGGCATCCTGATTGAACTGGTTTCCGCACACCGGCGCACTCGTCAGGCGGTCATTGGCATCGGCATCAATCTGCTGGATGCGCCGAAACTGTCTGAAGGCTCGATTCCTGCCACCGCGCTCGCCGAGCATGTCATTGACGTTCCGTCGCACGGTCGCTTGCTTGCCCATATACTGGTCCAGCTCGCAAGCCGGCTGGACACCTTCGCCGCAGCAGGGTTTCCTGCCCTGCGCGACGCATGGCAACACTTTGACGCCTGCCGCGGGCAAAACATCGAAATCATCGACGGCACCCGCCGCCTCACAGGCACTGGCGACGGTGTCGATCCGGACGGCGCGCTGCGCCTGCTCACCTCCGAGGGGCTCGTCCGCATCTTCGCGGGCGAAGTCTCGTTACGCTTTCATCCATGACGCTATCTTCCGCCACCCTTCTGATCGATGCTGGCAACACCCGCATCAAATGGGCCGTCACGCACGGCACGCAATGGCGCGCCCACGGCACGTTCAACCATGACGAGGCCGCGCAACTGAACGATGTTGTCCAACAGCACCGTCCGCAACGCATGTTCGGTGCCAACGTTGCCGGCGAGGACATCGCCGCCGCCATCGCCGCGGCCATCGCCCCGCTCTCGCCCGACTGGCTGGTGCCGACGCGCACTCTGTGCGGAGTGAAAAACAGCTACGATGAGCCCACCCAGCTCGGTGCCGACCGATGGGCCGCGCTGATTGGCGCGCGCAGCCTGCATAGGGGATCGTGCATTGTGGTCAGTGCCGGCACCGCCACCACGATCGACCAGCTCGATGACGGCGGTCGCTTCCATGGCGGTCTGATCCTGCCCGGAGAATTCCTGATGCGGCACGCGCTCGCCCGCGATACCGCCTGTCTGCCACTCGCCGACGGTGAAGCAGCGGATCTGCCGCGCAACACGGAAAGCGCCATTGTCACCGGCTGCCTGTTCGCCCAGGTCGGGGCCATCGAACGCATGTTCCACCGCATCGCGAGCGAGCCCAATGCATTGTGTTTACTTGCCGGAGGCGCCGCCGCGCGGCTCGAACCCTTGCTCACCATTCCTTGCCGACGCGAGGATCAGCTCGTCCTGCACGGGCTGGTCCATGTCGCACGCAATCGCGTCCCATGACACCGCCCTGCACCGGATTGGGGTAAAGTTTCGCACCATGCCGTTGCGCACTCTATTTTTCATCCTGCTCTTTGCCAACCTGCTGCTGTTCTCCGGTGGCTATATGGGCTGGCTTGGCGATTCAGGCGCGCGCGGCGAGCCTGAACGGCTGAGCAACCAATTGCACCCGGAATACATCCAGCCGGGCCCGGCCCCGCGGCTCCCTGCCGAAAAAACGTCTTCGAACAAACTGGAGTGCGTCGCCTACACCTTGGCGCATGAACAAGGGAGCGAGGCTGAACGCATCGCGGGAGAGCTCCACGCAGAGATCACCTCCGTCCGTCATCCGTCTCAGAACGGGGGTAGCTGGCGCGTACAGATTCCGCCCGCAAACAGTACCGAGGCGGCTACCCGACGGGCACGTGAGTTGAGCGAACAGGGCATCACGGATCTGTTCGTGATACGTAACAACAACGTCACGCACAACACCATTTCACTCGGTTTGTTTTCGTCTGAAAAGCATGCTCTTCAACGTTTGGACGACCTGCACAGCCGTGGCGTGACCGACGCAGAGCTGATTGCCCCGCCCATCGCGCCGGTACGCATCGAATTTCGCGGGCCGCAGCCGCGCATCGAGGCGCTCATCCAGCGTTTTGACGTCTCTTTCCCCAACACCGCGCATCGCAGTTGCACGCCATGAGCAAACGGGATCGACCCTTCATCGTTGGCCTGACCGGTGGCATTGGCAGCGGAAAAAGCGCCGCCACTGACTATTTCTCCAGGCTTGGCATCTGCATTGTGGATGCCGATGAGATCGCCCATGCGCTCACCGCCGCTGGCGGCAAAGCCATGCAGGCAATCCGCGAAGCTTTCGGCGACACGGTGATCACGCACGAAGGCGCGCTTGACCGTGTCGCCATGCGAGCCCGGGCCTTTAACAACGAAGAGGTCCGCCTTCGTCTTGAATCCATTCTCCATCCGATGATTCGTACCGAAGCGCACCATCGCACCCTTGCCGCCCAGTCGCCCTATGTGGTGTTGTCAGCGCCGCTGTTGATCGAGTCCAACCATTGGCGGGAACGCTGCGACCGCATCTGTGTGGTCGACTGTCCGGAAGAAGTGCAAATCCGTCGCGTGCAACGCCGCAGCGGACTGACCGGGGAGGAGGTGCTCGCCATCATGAATACGCAGGCCAGCCGCTCAGAACGTCTCGCGGCGGCGGATGACGTACTCGACAATTCGGCCGACCTGGCTGCCCTGTATGAGCAGATCGACATGCTGCATCAGCATTACATCGAACTCGCAACGGAGTGAAACACAGCCGGTACAGGCCGATCGCTGTGCTATGATCGGCCGCGTAAATCGGGCGTTACAGCCCTTCCATGCACTCCAGGCGCGACGCGGTGATCAGTTACGAATACCCTCTGAACGAACGCATTCGCACGCTACTGCGGCTTGAAGATCTGTATGCCAGATTCGAGCACTTCCGCAGCAGCGACGGTCCTCTTGAACACCACACAGCCCTGCTGATCTTGTTTGACATCCTTGAAGTGGCCGGACGTGCCGAACTCAAGGTCGATCTGATGCAGGAGCTTGAACGGCAACGCCAGTTTCTCATCGGCTTCCGCAACAATCCGGATATTTCCGAACAGGCCCTCAATGAAGCGCTGGGCGAGATCGAGCAGGCATCCGGCGCCCTGCGTGCAATGTCCGGGAAGATTGGCCAGCACCTGCGCGAAAACGAATGGTTGATGGCCATTCGCAGCCGCGCGTCCATTCCAGGCGGAGTCTGTCAATTCGATCTACCGTCGTATCATGCTTGGCTGCACCGCGAGCTTGCGACCCGTCGTCATGACCTCGACCGCTGGGCCGCGCCGTTGCTACCGTTGCGTGACGGCGCGTTGATCCTGCTACGATTGCTGCGTGCGAGTGGCGGTTCAGAACAAATGTTGGCGCGCGGCGGCAACTATCAGCACATGATGAATTCCGGCCGACCCGCACAAATGGTGCGGGTTCGCATCGACAGCACCCAGGTCATTCCGGAAATCAGCGCCAACAAATACGCGTTGAACATTCGCTTCCGCATCCCCGATACCGCCGGACGTGCGGCTGCGACAGATCGCGACATTCCTTTCGAACTCACCTTCTTCAATCTTTAAAATGAGCGCGAACGACACGCTTACAGTGAAATGCCCGCAGTGCAATGCGCCAGTCAAATGGCTGCCGGAGAGTAAATGGCGCCCGTTTTGCTCCGAGCGCTGCCGGCAGATCGATCTCGGCGCATGGGCGTCAGAAGCCTACCGAGTGCCCGCCGACGCCCCGCCCGACAACGACGACTCGTCCACCAACGATTGACCGCGACGGTCCGGGTTTTCCGGGCGCGAAGTACATGAAACCACGCCCCGAATCGTGGCGATTCCATGTGCACCCGCCGCACGGGCATCCTTCATATCCGCAGCGCTCAGGCCGCCCAGACCCAACACCGGTAACGGCAGATCCGCTGTGAGTGCAGCGAAACGCTCCCACCCCATTCCTGCGGCCCCCGGATGTGTCAGCGTGGCCTTGACCGGGCCGAGCAGCGCGTAATCCAGCCCCAGCCCGGCTGCACGCTCCAGTTCATCCCGCGCATGACACGAGGCGCCCACCCAGGAGAAATCCGGTCGCACGTCGGTCCGCGCGAGCACTGCGCTCTTGAGATGCACGCCATCCGCGCCGACCTGACGTGCGAGGCTCGCATCGCCATTGACCAGTACGAGTGCACCGTGCCGATGCGCCCGTACAACGACTTCTGCGGCAAAACGCTCCAACACATCTTGCGGCAAAATGGCTTCGCGCACCTGCACCAGGCGTACTCCGCTTTCCAGCGCGGCGTCGAGCCGTTCAAGCTGCGCCTCCACACCGATCGCGCCGGCCTGGGTGATCGCCATGAAACGCGGCAACTCAAGCGCCTTCAACACCGGCCCATTCGCCTCCAGCATCGGCCCGACCCTGCATCGTCCGGCGAACTGCCAAGCCAATGCGTCATGAACGCAGCTATTGATTTCTCCCTCCCAGCGGACCACCTCAAAAAAATGCAGGGCCACACGGGCGTGTGCGTATTCATGACGGCGCACGATCCACGGCCGCAATTCAAGCACCCGGATGCCGAGTTCTTCATCCAACTCACGTACCAAGGCATCGGCCGGCGTCTCATCGGGCTCGACCTTGCCGCCAGGAAATTCCCAGTGCCCGGGACAGAAGGTGTTCTGTGCGCGTTGGCCGAGCAGAAAAGCCCCGTCATCGCGAACAATCACGCCCGCGGCGACTTCGATTCGTTTCACCATATCCGCCCTTTATTGCGCCAGACGCCCGGCGTAATCACGGGCGAACTGCCAAGCGACCCGACCGGAGCGAGAGCCGCGCTGTAGCGCCCATTGCAGGGCTTCCTGGCTTGCGTCATCAATGGCCGTACGCGACACGCCGAAGACTTTCAACCAATGACCCACGATTTTCAGATATTCCTCTTGGCTGAACGGATAAAAGGAGATCCACAGTCCAAATCGTTCGGACAACGAAATCTTCTCCTCGGTCGCTTCCCCCGGATGAATTTCACCCCCGACATGACGGGCCTGCAGATTCTCATCATGATATTCGGGCATCAAATGACGGCGATTCGAAGTGGCATAAATCAGGGCGTTGTCGGGCAAGGCGGCGATCGAACCGTCGAGGACACTCTTGAGCGTTTTATAGCCGGGCTCGGCTTCTTCGAAAGACATGTCGTCGCAGAACAAAATGAAGCGTTCTGGCCGGTCTTGAATGAGCTCGATCAGCTCGGGCAGGTCGGTCAGCTCTTCCTTGTCAATTTCGATCAAACGCAGGCCGCGCCCCGCATACGCATTGAGCAAGCCCTTGACCAGTGAAGATTTCCCCGTGCCACGCGCGCCCGTCAATAACACGTTGTTGGCAAAACGCCCTTCCACAAACTGACGGGTATTGCGTTCGATCAACGCTTTTTGTTCATCGATATCATGCAGGTCTTCAAGGCGGATAACATGGGGTTTGTGGATGGCTTGGAGCCTGCCTCGCCCGTTGATCCTGCGCCAACGGAAAGCGTTGGCCTCCCAATCGGGCGCTTCCGTCTCCTGCGGCAACAGGCGTTCGACGCGCTCAAGCAGGCGCTCGGCGCGAGAAAGAAAACGTTCCAGCTCAGTCATCCGGCTTTTCCTGTTGTTTCGACTTGCGACGCCTCGGGCGCGTCGCCCAGACAATGAGAAACAGCAGGGAGACGGCGACCACCACCTCCATAATAATTACCCACATATCGGCTCCTTGCGAACGCGATCGATCCGTATACTGTGATCTGTCCCGAGTTTACCCGAAGCAGCCATGATTCCTCGCCCTTTGTGTATTGCCCTGACCGCGCTGACCGTCGTCGGCATTTTGTCCGGATGTGCCAGCACCCGTGAGGAAAGCATTTGCGCCTCCGCCCAACCGTGTCCGGCCTGTCCAGTGTGCCCGGGCGCGGAGCCGGAAGCTCCTCCCACGGAAGATCCGGTACAGCCAGCGCAATGGTCAGAGCTCATCGGCTGGGAGGCTGACCGACATGCGCAGGTTTGGCCCGCCTTGCTGCGCAGCTGTACCGTACTCGGCCGGCAGCCGGACTGGAAAGCCGCGTGCGATGCAGCCGATAAAATCGGCGATCAGCCTTCGGATGAAAGCGCTCGCCGCTACTTCACCGAGTGGTTTACGCCGTGGAAATTGGTCAATCCGGACGGGTCGGACGAAGGGCTGGTGACAGGTTATTTCGAGCCAGTGATCGAGGCCAGTCGGCAAAAATCATCCACCTATCGCTGGCCGATTCATGCGCCCCCGGAGGACATGATTGTTGTGGATCTTGCAAAGACTCATCCGGAACTGAAGCACATGCGATTGCGTGGCCGGATCGAAGGCCGCAATCTGGTGCCCTACTGGACCCGTGGCGAAATCAGCGAAAAAGAAAACGAGATCCCTGCACGAACCCTGTTCTGGGCAAAAGATCCGGTGGCCCTGTTCTTTTTGCATGTGCAGGGCTCAGGCCAGTTGCAACTTGCTGACGGCTCACGCACACGCATCGGCTACGCCGATCAAAACGGCCATCAATATGTGTCGATCGGACGCTGGCTGATCGATCAAGGCGAGTTGGAAACGCATCAAGCTTCCATGCAGGGCATCCGCAATTGGGCGCAGAACAATCCGGAACGCCTGGATGAACTGCTTGCGGCGAATCCAAGCTACGTCTTTTTCCGTGAACTTCCGCTTTCTCCGGGCGGAGGAGGCCCGATCGGAGCACTTGGGGTGCCGTTGACCGATGAACGCAGCATCGCCACCGATCCGAGGTATGTACCGCCGGGTGCGCCGGTCTTTCTCGCCACCACCGAGCCGCTTTCAGATACACCGCTGCGCCGGTTGATGATGACTCAGGACACCGGCGGCGCGATCAAGGGCGTAGTGCGTGCAGACTTTTTCTGGGGGTCAGGCTCTCAGAGCGGCGAATTGGCCGGACGCATGCGTCAGCAGGGCAAGATGTGGCTACTGCTTCCGCGCGGCGTCAAGCCTTGAAAGATGGATGCGGCCTACTGGACTTCCGCAAGATCCTGTTCCAACTGATCTGCGCTCTTGTAGCCGCCGATACGCCGACCATTGGCGAGAAACATCGTCGGCGTTCCTACAACGCGCAGTTGTTTGCCCACTGCTAGATTGGCTTCGATCACCGAACTGTCGCAGCTGACCTCTGGCGGCTCTCGGCCATCCAGCATCCATTCTTCCCACACCGTGGCGGAATCTTCCGCACACCAGATGTTGCGCGCCCTGTTCTCTGAACTCTCCCCTAGCACCGGATAAAGGAAGGTGTACAGCGTCACGTTATCCATCGTCGCCAGATCCTGCGCAAGGCGTTTGCAGTAAATGCAATTGGGATCTTCGAAGCTCACGATGATGCGCTCGCCATCCCCCTGCACCCGTTTGATGGCCTGGTCGAGCGGCAACATGGAAAAGTCGATGGACGACAACTCGTTCTTGCGCGCTTGTGTCACGTCACTGCGACTTTCGGTGTCGATGATACGACCGTCAACAAGAAAGCTCACCGCTTCGTCGGTATAGACAATGTCACCGCCACGTAGCAGGACTTCGTACAGCTCACCGTAAGGGGTCTTGGTAACCATCTCCACCCCCGGGCCACCGATGAATTCTTCCATGGCTTTCTTCACCGCGGCTTCATCGGCGAAGGAGGATGTGGCCACCAGGGCACTTGCGAGCAGCCACGGCTGCACGAATCTTGCTGACATAAAGTCTCCGTATTCAGAATTTTCCGCTCGTCGCGTAGCGAATGAGCGCGCTTCGTAAGACAGGCAGACAGCCGGTAAGGTTCATCCCCTCGTTCCGCACGAAGCGCAACACTGGATGACGTCCTCGGAACAAACGATTGAGCATGTGCGTCATGCTTTGCAGCATCACCGGCTCCTCGGCCCGAGCCCGCGCGTAGCCACGCAGCACGGACAGTTCCCCCGGGTCTCGCCATTCGGGCAGATTTTCAAGCCTCACAGCCAATTCTGCCGCGTCACTGAAACCAAGATTGATGCCATGGCCAGACAAGGGATGAATGCCATGCGCTGCGTCACCGATCAGTGCAACTCTGGCACGCACATATTCGGAAACGCGCATCAAATGCAGCGGGAAGGCGGCCCGTTCTCCTTCGAGCTCAAGCCTCCCGAGTTCATCATCACCGCCCGCGGAAACAGTCTGGGAAAACGATTGTGGATCGAGGGAAAGCAGTTCACGTGCCCGTTCTTCAGGTGCGGACCACACAATTGAAATCCGCTTGCCCGGCAACGGCAGCCAGGCAAGCACCGCATCATCGCGAAACCACTGGCGTGCCACCCCATGATGCGGTTTTTCGCACAGGAAGTTCGCCACCACGCCAAGCTCCCCGTAGGGCCGAACGTTCGCGCCAATGCCAGCCGCCTCACGCACTCGGGAACGGCCACCGTCCGCCCCCACCAGCAAGCGCGCGCGCAAGGATCGTCCGCCTGCAAGTTGTACTGCTACGGCATCCTCATCGATCACGATATTTTCGGCGTTTGCGGGCGAAAACAGCTCCACATTGTGTTGCCGTTTGAGGGTTTCCCACAATTCATGCTGCAGACGGGCGGATTCGACGATCCACGCCAGACTGCCCAGACCGGCTTCATACGCAGAAAAATGCAATTTCCCGCCATCATCGCCATACACGTGCATCTCACGAACGCTTTGCACTCGATCAGAATCGAGTCGTTCCCAGACGCCGAGTTTGGAGAGAAAATTGCGGCTCGCGGCGCTGACCGCGTAGACACGCTGATCCCATCCCTGCGGAAGCCGAGGTGGGGTTGATTCAATTAACGCGATTCTGCGCTGTGTCGTACGTAGGGAAACCGCCAGGCTGGCGCCAGCCAGCCCACCGCCGACGATGATGACATCGAATTCCATGAGGAAAACCGGGCCGAAAAGATCGTGCCATTCTGCCGCAGCCGGGCACCAAAGTCACCCGCATACAACGGTCAGGATCAATCATTCATGCATTTGCGCTGAATGCTGCCGGACGCGGTAGTGGTACGATTTCCGCCGTTCTGCCGACATCGAAGTCATCGTTCTGATCGTCCTCATCGATTCCGTCGAGTTCCGACCAATGAACAATCTCGATGCGTCCGTCATGATGCTCGACAATTCCGCTGCAGGTATCCACCCAATCTCCACAGTTGAGATAATGAATCCCCTCCACCATGCGATCCGCCGACCAGTGGATATGCCCGCAAACCACCCCGTCCATTTTACGCTGGCGCGCTGCATGAACGACGGCATCCTCAAAATCAAAGATGAAATTCACCGCTTTTTTCACCTTCTTTTTGGCGTAGCCGGCAAGCGACCAGTAACCCGGCCTGCGCAGCAAACGGCGAATGCGTGACAGCGACTGATTCAATCGAACCAGCATGTTGTAGGCCACATCGCCCACCATCGCCACCCAGCGATGGTGGCGCGTCACCTGATCATACTCATCACCGTGCACCACCCAATACCGCTTTCCATTCACCGTTTCGTGCACGGCCTCATTGCGCACCTGGATACCGCCGAAAGCGATGCCATCGTATTCGCGCAACAACTCATCATGATTGCCCGGAACAAAAATCACCTGGGTTCCATGGCGCGCCCGACGCAGAATTTTCTGGACCACCGTATTATGCGATGCCGCCCACTGGATGCTGCGATTCATCGCCCAGAAATCCACGATATCACCCACCAGATAAAGATATTCGGCCTCGAAGGCTTTCAGAAAACCAAGCAGACTTTCCGCCTGACAAGCCCGAGTGCCGAGATGAATGTCGGAAATGAAAATTGCACGCACTTTTTTCTTGGCCATCAGTTTTTTCCCTGTAGCACCCATTCCCGTCCGGTACGGCTGGGGCCCTTTCCTGCACCCCGCCACACCTTCAGCAACTCTTCCGAAAACTGATCATTGACACAGTCCCAGCTAAACGCCGCTGCACGCGCACGCGCAGCGGCCGCAATCGACTTGCGTAAATTTCGATCCTGTAACGTGCGCAGAGTCGATTCAATGAAACAATCCTCATCTCCGGGCGGCGCAAGCAAGCCATCGACCCCCGAAGAAATCACCTCCTTGGCGGCCGCATAGTCATACGCAACGACGCACAGCCCACTCGCCATCGCCTCAAGCGTGACGTTGCCGAAAGTCTCGGTCAGACTCGGAAAAAGGAATACATCCGCCGAAGCGTAATGCGCGCCCAGATCACTGCCTCGACGAATGCCTGCGAAAATTGCATTCGGGCAGGACTTTTGCAGTTCAGCCCTCATCGGACCGTCGCCCACGAAAAGCATTTTTGCAGACAGGCCCTGTGCCTCGATCAACGCAATGATTCGACGCACCAACGCCAGGTTCTTCTCGGGTGCAAGACGGCCAACACACGCCAGCACGACGTCATCATCAGCCGCTCCCCAGGAGCGTCGCA